>NZ_CP118166.1:3077500-3377500 GCF_028748065.1 Hyphococcus flavus
CAGGAGATGCCCGATATCGCAAGGGCGATGTTGAAAGTCGCCTATGACAGCGGCGATCCGGCAGACATCAAGGCCGTCGCCAAAGCGGTGAAAGCGGTTTTCCCCGATTATGAGAGCGCTATCGCGGCGGACGCGGACGCCAAGCTTGCCGCACTTTCTCCGCCCGAAGAGGATGCTGCAAAAGCGCAGACGGCAAAAGCGACACTCGAGACAGAACAAGCGCAGAATAAGCAGCACGGCGTGTTTGCCGTTTCGCCGTGGGACGGGAAGATTAGCGCTTCGGGTATATTGTCTTCTGGTAATTCTGAAAACGCCGCTGTCGGCGTCGCCGTTGATGCGGCGCGCACGGCCGGTGCCTGGACCCACAACATCAAGGGCTATTTCGACCTTGGCGAGTCGAACAACGTCACCAGCCAAAAGCGATGGGGCGCCTCCTACAAGCTTGATTACAACTTTGGCGAGCGCACCTATGCCTATGGGCGCATCTCCTATGACGAGGATCAGTTTTCCGGATTCGATTATCGGCTGTTCGGCGGCGCTGGTTTGGGTCACTATCTTTTTAAAGGCGAACCCTTCTCGTGGAAGGTCGAAGGCGGCCCAGGCTACCGCTATTCGCCCATCGATATTTCGCGTGAAGTTGAAAGCGAACTTGCTCTGTACGCTGCAACAGAAATCGACTGGCTGATCCGCGAGGGCTTGAAATTCGATCAGGATGTCAATGTCACCTGGACGTCGCCGACGACCACGATCCAGTCTGTGACCGCACTCACGACTAAGCTTTGGGGCGATCTCTCCACCGGGCTGTCTTTCGAATACCGGTATGAGACCGACCCGCCGCTGGGCCAGGAAAACACCGATACGATCGCCAAAGCGTCACTCATTTACGGGTTTTAACCCTTAAGGTTGAGGGTTGGCGGCGGCTGGCCTACATACCCGGCGTTATGGCTGAATTCGTTGTCGCTGCGTTTTACAGATTTACGTCCCTGCCGGACTTTGCGGACTATCAGGCGCCATTGCGCGAAACCGCTGAGGCCGGAGACGTGCGCGGTACGATCCTGCTGGCGCCCGAGGGGTTAAACGGCACTATCGCGGGCCCGCGAACAGGCGTCGATGCAGTTCTCAAGCATCTCAAATCCCTGCCCGAATGCGCGGAACTAGACTGGAAAGAATCCTATACTGACGAAAACCCGTTCCTCCGGATGAAAGTGCGGCTCAAAAAAGAAATCGTCACTATGGGCGTTACTGGGATCGAGCCGGAAAAAAGCCATGAACGCTATGTGGAGCCAGATGACTGGAACAAAGTGATCTCTGATCCTGACACCATCGTTATCGATACGCGCAACGATTACGAAGTCAGCATCGGCACTTTCGAGGGGGCGATAAACCCCAATACAACATCATTCCGCGAATTCCCGGAATGGTTCCGCAAATTCCGTGAAGAGAACCAGTTCAAAAAAATCGCCATGTTCTGCACGGGCGGCATCCGTTGCGAGAAATCGACAGCGTTTTTGCGGTCCGAAGGCGTAGATGACGTTGTGCATCTCAAAGGCGGCATTCTGAAATATCTGGAAAACGTGCCGCAGGATGAAAGCCTGTGGCGCGGCGAGTGTTTCGTTTTCGACAATCGCGTTTCAGTCGGCCACGATCTCGCGCCCGGCACATACGATATGTGCCACGCCTGCCGCCAGCCGATTACAGAAGAAGACAAGACTTCAGAACATTACGCACCCGGCGTTTCCTGCCCGCATTGCCATGACAAATATTCGGAAGAAAAACGCCGCGCCTTCGCCGAACGCCAGAAACAGATTGAACTCGCGAAGGCGCGCGGCGAGATGCATTTGGGTGCTCATCAGCCAGGCTCAAAAGGCTCGAATAATTAAAAACTTTCTCCCCGCTCATCCCGACGAAAGTCGGAAACCAGTTACAACAATAAAGTCGGGCTTCGCCCGGCATTTTTCTTTCACTGGATTCCGACTTACGCCGGAAAGAGCGGATGGGGTTATCATCACGCACAAAACAACTAGATTGTGTGTATGACTAACCTTCCCATGCTTTATTCCTTTCGGCGCTGTCCCTACGCCATGCGCGGGCGGATGGCGATTGCTGTCAGCGGAACACCTGTGCGCCTGCGTGAGATCCTCTTGCGCGACAAACCGGAGGAAATGCTTGAAGCTTCACCCAAGGGCACTGTTCCGGTGATAGTGATCGGCGATCAGGTTATCGATGAAAGCCTAGACGTCATGCGCTGGGCGCTTGAGCAGAACGACCCGGAAGGCTGGCTGAAAACGGAAGATACTGAAGGCTTGATCGAAGAATGCGACGGGCCGTTTAAACACCATCTCGACCGCTACAAATATTCAACCCGCTACGAAGGCGCCGACGCAGAGGAACACCGCGCCGAAGGTTTAAAATTCCTGCAAAAATTGGAAACGCAGCTGGCTGATACAGGTTACCTCTATGGAAACGCGCGGACGCTCGCAGATATCGCGATTTTCCCGTTCGTACGTCAGTTCCGCATCGCCGATATGGAATGGTTTGACGCCGCACCCATCCCGAACGTCCAGCACTGGCTTAAGACCCTGATGGAATCGGAGCTGTTCGCATCAGTCATGGAGAAATATCCGCTGTGGAAGGAGACAGGGGAAGAGTTTGGATTTCCTAACTCTCCATCATCATCCCGGAATTGATCCGGGATCCATTTTACCATTGGTTTGTTTCTGATTGGATTGCGGATCGAGTCCGCAATGACGACTGAAGCTAGGGTTTCAACCGCACCCTAACTGACTTCGCATGCGCCGGAAGACCTTCCGCGTCGGCGAGGCGCGCAGCTTGCCGACCGATTTTATTTAGCGCCGCTTCATCGCAGCCGATGATCGATGTGCGTTTCATGAAATCGAGCACAGACAAACCAGAGGCATAGCGCGCCGCGCGTGCCGTGGGCAGCACATGATCCGGTCCGGCCACGTAATCACCGACAGCTTCCGGCGCATAACGGCCGAGAAAGATCGCCCCTGCGTGACGGATTTTTTTCAGCATCACTTCAGGGTCATCGACGGCAAGTTCCAGGTGCTCCGGCGCAATCGCGTTCACCAGCTCGGGCGCATCGTTCAGAGATCCGACAACAATAATCGCGGAGTTATCGTTCCACGCCGCCTGAGCGATCTCGCGCCGTGGGCTTGCTTCTAGTTGTTCCTCTACCGCCGCAGCGGCTTTATCAGCGAAAGCAGCATCATCCGTAATCAGAACGCTTTGGGATGACGGGTCGTGCTCGGCCTGACTGAGCAGATCGGCGGCGATCCATTGTGGATCGTTTTTGCCGTCCGCCACTACGAGGATTTCGGAGGGGCCCGCGACGCTGTCGATGCCGACGGCACCGAATACCTGCCGTTTCGCCTCGGCCACAAAGGCATTGCCCGGCCCGACAATGACGTCCACCGGCTTGATCGGCCCAGCGCCATAGGCGAGCGCTGCAATCGCCTGCGCCCCGCCGATACGGTAGATTTCACTTACCCTTGCCCGCTTAGCGGCGGCGAGAACCAAGGGGTTCATGTCTCCTTTTGGCGAAGGCGTGACCATCGCCAAGCGGGAAACGCCCGCCACTTTCGCCGGGATGGCATTCATCAAAACGGAAGACGGATAAGCGGCGCGACCGCCTGGCGCATAAAGCCCCGCCGCATCGACGCAAGTCCAGCGCCAGCCCAGCGTCACGCCTGCATCATCCGTATAACGCACATCGATGGGCAGTTGTTTTTCGTGATAGTCTCGTATGCGTTCCGCCGCGAAATCGAGCGCTTTCAGATCTTCAGTGTCGCAAGCCGCTTCAGCTTGGTCGATCTCATCTGATGCGACACGTAAATTTTCATCTGTCAGCGCAAATTGATCAAACTTCGCGGTGTACGCCTTCACCGCTTCCATGCCTTCCATGCGCACTTTCGCAACTACCTCGCGCACGACGCCGCTGACATCCGCGTCGCCGTTGCGATCGCACTTCACATAAGTCTCGAACGCTGAATCAAAATCAGCGTCTGCTGAGTTCAGGCGCAGAGCCATGACTTACTCGTCGTGTTTCGGTTTCGCGCGGGTGCGCCACGGATCGGATATATCCGACATATAGGCGTTGACGCTTTCGACCTCGAGGCGTACGGCTCCGCCGCCAGCGAAATCGAACATGATAACGCCAGCGCCGTCCTCGCCCTTTTCAAACCTGATTGAGAGGAGTTCAACCACCGCATCCTTGGCGTTGGTTCGCAGGTGCTGGAACTGTGCAGACTTTACATCATCGAAATGCAGTCCCGATCGGACGCGAACGAAAGGCCCGGAACGGCGATCAACAGCAATTTCCCAGACAAAGCGATTGGCGACCAGGGCAAACCGTCGTTCATCAGGCAAAAAGGCGAAATCACCCAGTTTCGCCACCGCATCCTGCAGGCAAGCCGAAATGACGCCGAGATCTTCTTCATCGCCCGCCATCAATTTCAGTGGTTTATAGTCTTTTAGAGAAGCCAACGCTCTTTCCTATTCCTTCACCCGTTCGATCAAGGCGCCGCACGCCTGCAGCTTTTCCTCAAGCCGTTCAAAGCCGCGGTCAAGGTGATAAACACGATTGACCATCGTTTGTCCTTCTGCGGCAAGACCGGCAATAACCAGCGACATGGAGGCGCGCAAGTCAGTCGCCATCACCGGCGCGCCCTTAAGCCGCTCAACGCCGCGCACCGTCGCCGTCTGTCCGTCAACGGAAATTTTGGCGCCCATGCGCGATAGCTCCGGCGCGTGCATAAAACGATTTTCAAATATCGTTTCCTTGATTTTGGAAACACCGTCCGCAGTCGCCATCAGCGCCATGAACTGCGCCTGCAAATCCGTTGGAAAACCCGGAAAAGGCTGCGTTATGATATCAACAGCCTTGTATCGTTCGCCGTTTCGTTTAACGCGCAAGCCGTTGTCAAGATCTTCCACATACAAGCCAATTTCCTCAAGCACTGACCAGGCGGCGCCAAGGAGGTCGCTGCGCGTTCCTGTCAGCGTAAGTTCGCCTCCCGTGGCGCCGACAGCCATAATGTAGGCCCCGGTTTCAATCCTGTCAGGCAATACCGCATGTTCGGCGCCGTGAAGGCGATCAACGCCTTCGATGGTGATGGTCGATCTTCCCGCGCCGGTAATTTTTGCCCCCATGGCGTTAAGACAATCCGCAAGATCGGCGATCTCCGGTTCGCGCGCTGCGTTCTCTATGGTCGTTTCGCCCTTCGCCAGCGTTGCGGCTAGCATGGTGTGTTCTGTTGCGCCTACAGAGACGAAGGGAAATGCGATATCGGCGCCGTGCAGTCCATCTGGCGCCTCCGCGAAAACGTACCCTTCATCGAGTTCTATTTTCGCGCCCATTGCAGTTAGCATTTTCAAATGCAGGTCTACGGGCCTGGCGCCGATGGCACAGCCGCCGGGGAGCGAAACCTTCGCCTTACCCTCACGCGCAAGAAGTGGGCCCAAGACATTGAAACTCGCCCGCATTTTACGCACAAGATCATACGGCGCCTCAGTTGAGGAAATGGTCTTTGCATGAAGGCTTAGGGTCGAACCGTCAAATTCAGTCGTCGTGCCGTGCTGCTCAAGAAGACGCATGAGCATATCCACGTCTGCAAGTCGCGGCACGTTGGTTAGAGTCAGCTTCTCATCGGTGAGAAGCGCCGCCGCCATTACTTTCAGCGCCGAGTTTTTCGCCCCGCTGATGGGGATCGTACCGTAGAGCGGCCGTCCGCCGATGATCGCCAGTTTATCCATTTACTCGTCTTTCGTTTCTTCTTTTTGGCTGCCCTGTTTGCGCCGACGTAAATTCGCCCGAAGCGCTTCGGCAAGCCGAGCTTCACGTTCGGAGCTTTTTACGCCAGAGCCCGGTTTTTTCTGGGCCTCAGTTTGATCATCCTGCGATTTATCAGAATTTGGGGGCATGGCTTGCGGACTTAAACGGGCTGGATAGCTTCTCGTCAAGCGCTGCTATGTCGCTGAAAATCAGCTTCCTTCAAGCTGTTCTACCCCCTAAACCCCTCTCCCATGAAAGGCAAAATCGAACTTTCGGGCGATCTGACGGGCGCGCAGTCGTATGAGACAGCGGTGATGATGACGCGCGTCGCTGATGAGGCCGATATTGATGAACTGGGCCACGTAAATAATGCGGTCTACCTCATCTGGGCGCAGGACATAGCTGTCGCTCATTGGCGCACAGTCGCGCCTGAGACGCTTGTGCGAGATTTCGTCTGGGTCGCGCTCCGCCATGAAATCGACTATCGCGATCAGGTGCTTAATGGCGAAACAGTAGAGATCCGAACATGGCTGGGGCGCGCCGCTGGACCCCGCTTTGAACGACATGTGGACATCCGAAAGCCCGGTGCGGTGCGGTTTTCGGCGAAAGTTCTTACCGACTGGTGCCTGATCGACGCTAATAGCCGGCGTCCAAAGCGGGTTGGCAATGACGTACTGAAACCTTTTGGCGTCACGGGCTAGGAACCATTTTTCCTGGGTATTCCCGCTTCCCATCAGCGACGGCCCGCGTTATACCGCCGCCTCTTTCGAAGTCCGCCTCACGGATCTGCTGCCGTAGCTCAGGGGTAGAGCACTCCCTTGGTAAGGGAGAGGCCGAGAGTTCAATTCTCTCCGGCAGCACCATTTCAAGGCATCATTTTTTCAATTGGCAGAACCAGGATTGCGCTAGCGCCCAGTTTTTTCAAATCTTCAAGCGTGTTCCAAAACACGCTTTCGCGGCAAACCGCATGAATTGCGACCTTTCCCGAACTGCCGGCCAGCTCCAGCACTGTTGGCGCATCAGCCCCGGGCAGGTTTTCTGTTATAGCCGCAACTGCATCGCGCGGCGCATTCATCATGATGTATTTCGCATCGCGCGAAGTTATCACGCCGTTGATCCGTTTTAGCAGCGCTTCAAAAACCGTCTGTTTTTCAGGCGAGAACGGCGCTTTGCGCCGGATCAGCGTTGCCTCAGACTCAAAGACTGTAGCAACGGGCTTCATTCCGTTGGCGTCAAGCGTAGCGCCTGTGGAGACGATATCGCATACCGCTTCAGCGATTTTCAGCCGTGGCGCAACCTCAACAGATCCTTTCATCATGACAGGCCGTGCTTTAACATTCTGCTTTTTCAGCCAAGCACCGGTCAAACCTGGGTAGGACGTAGCTATACGTCTACCCTCAAGCATTTCCACACCTTCGAATGTCCAATCCTTTGGCGCGGCCAGCATCAATTTGCAACGCGCAAATCCGAGCGGCATGACCTCTTCAGCGGGCTGTTCACGGGTTATCTGCAGGCAGTCTTCTTCAAAGACATTTTGGCCTACAATCCCTATATCGCAAGCGTCATCAGCCACGAATGAGGGTATGTCATCATCACGCAACAAGAGCACGTCGATGGGTAATTCCTGAACGCGTCCATAAAGTTTATCCTTGCCGCGAGAAATTTTGAGCCCGCACTGTTTAAGTAGCTCAAAACTTCCTTCGGACAGGCGTCCGGATTTCTGGATTGCGATGCGCAATCGCTCCTCACTCATCTTACTTTCTCCATAACTCTAGGAAAGGCGGTCAAGCATCAGCCTGTAGCCCTGATGCTTTTCCTCACGCAGGAAGCGCGCTACCCGGCCAACGGTCGTAGTGGAAGCGCCTGTTATTGCCGCTATTTCACGATATGACCTCTCACCTGCGTCAAGCATGCGGGCAATGCGCCATCGCTCCGCGAATGCTTCCAGTTCTGCTGGCGTCGCCAGGTCGGAAAAGAAACGCTCAACCTCATTTTTGGTCTCAAGCGCTGCTATAACGGCGAACAGTTCGCTAAATCCTTTTTTATTTGGCATTTGTGTAGACCGTTAAATAAATAATCAGGTCGCACCTCAAATTCTGCAACCGTATGACTGTATTATCACGCTAATACACTTTAAATGAAAGGTGTCAACAACCCGAGCTGGAAAAAGCGACCTATGCTATAGTATTGGCGAAACTGGCGTTTACGCGGATATTCGCCCAGCAGACATGCATTCTGCGCCCAGCCACCTGTCAAATGCTTCTTCAACAGCAGCTTTTTTCATAGGCTTGGAGAGAAAATCGTCCATGCCGGATTGTTTGCAGCGTTCTCGGTCTTCTTCGAGAACGTGTGCTGTAGTCGCAACAATCGGTGTATGTGAAAGGCCGTTATCCCTCTCGTGAAGCCGAATGTTTTTTGCTGCTTCAAAACCGTCCATCACCGGCATTGAAAGGTCCATAAATACAAGCGCCGGCGACCTTTCCTTAAATACAGCCAACGCCTTTTCACCGTTCTCTGCAAGCAGCACCTCATACTGATCTTCATCGATAAATTTCGTCAGGACCATCTGATTAACAATGTTATCTTCAGCTATCAGAACCCTTGTACGATGATCACTGCATTGATGAACTTCTTCATCGACCGGCGTTTCATTATCTCTGATGGTTTTCTGCAATAACTTTGGCGCATCGTCAGCCAATACCTGCGCCAAAGCGTCCATTAATTGCGATGGGCGAACCGGCTTTGATAAATATGCTGCAATATTCGCTTCCTGAGCGCGCTCCGACGTCGTCGCATCATCGATAGATGATAAAATCAGCGCTGGCGTTGAAGCGAATTTGGGGTCCGCCTGAATTCGTTTAGCAAGGGAAACACCGTCTTCGCCGGGCATTTGATAATCTAACAACAACGCATGGTAACGGTCGCTTTCGGACACTGATTTCTCAAGTGCAGCCATCGCGAGCACAGGATCGCCTACAATGGTCGAACGGAATCCCCAAGCGTCTATTAGCTCCTGCAGAACCCGGCGGTTCACAGCATTATCATCAACTGCAAGTATCCTGACGCCGTCAAATGTAGATTTGTCAACGCTAGGCAAAGACGCAATGTTATCATCCACCGGCATTGTCAGTTTGAACCAGAACGTTGAACCTTTGCCGAGCTCGCTCTCGGCTCCGATTTCACCGCCCATTAACTCGACAATATTCTTGCAGATTGAAAGGCCGAGTCCCGTACCGCCGAAACGGC
Source organism: Hyphococcus flavus (assembly GCF_028748065.1). Taxonomy (GTDB): domain Bacteria; phylum Pseudomonadota; class Alphaproteobacteria; order Caulobacterales; family Parvularculaceae; genus Hyphococcus; species Hyphococcus flavus. Next base: position 3,086,541 of record NZ_CP118166.1, read on the forward strand.
GAGTATGCGAGCCGTCTGCCTGTTCGAATTTTTCGAACATTCGGGGTATTTGTTCAGCAGATATTCCGACACCAGTGTCTTTAACGCTGATATGCAGCGAAACCTCATCACCAGTGCGTTTTCCTGTCACGTCAATTAGTACGTATCCGTGTTCAGTAAACTTGACGGCGTTGCCAATCAAATTGCCCAACACCTGACGAAGCCGGGAGTCATCTCCCACTACCCCCTCGGCAAGATCTGGCGCATATCGAACAATCAGCTCAATATCCTGCTCCAACGCACGCGCCTGCATCATGGTTGCGACTTCATAAACTGTTTGACGCAAGTTGAAGGGACGCGGCGAAAGCCTAAACTTTCCGGCCTCCAGTTTAGCAAAATCAAGAATATCATTTATTACCGTCATCAAGGCATTGCCTGACGAAACAATGATTGAAGCAAGCTCACGCTGGCGTTGGTCTAGACTGGTTCCGGCAAGCACTTCCGCCATACCGAGAACGCCGTTCATTGGCGTTCTAATTTCATGACTCATGGATGCCAGAAATTCAGATTTGGCGACGTTCGCCGCGTCAGCATCCATTCGGGCTTTCATTAGCGGGCGAACGAGAATTCTATGAATGACAAAGCCAAGCACCGCAATCATCAAGACAGCTGCAGCGAGCGTGGCTATCGCAACGGAAGTTCTAAACTCGTAAAGGTTTTGAAATGCGAGCCGCTCATCAACAGAGATGACGAGATACCAGTCAACGGAATTTAATGAGGGTATCCTGTGAAAAGTAACAATCTGGGGACTATCGCCCGAGTCTATATACTGGATATCAGATGAGATGTCCGGTCGCTGACCCGAATATGCGAAGGCAATATCTTTCGACACAAGCTCGCGATTAGGGTGCGCCAGAACCTTCCCTGCACCCGTCACAAGGTAAGCGTATCCAAGACCGCCAAGGTTTGTTTCCTTGAGCATTCCCATAAGCGACTCGGTGGAAAAGTCCGCCCCAACAACACCAAGCAACTCTTTTTGTCTGTAAACAGGCGCCGTTACAGTTATGGTTTCAACATTGGTGCTGATGTCAAAATAGGGTTCAGTCAGCGTACTTTGACGCGCCATCAGTGCGGCTGAGTACCATGGCCGTGTTCGAGGGTCGTAATCACTTGGAAGTTCGTCATCTGCCGGCCACAAATGATAAGCACCGTTAGCCGCACCGAAGTAAGTCCAAATGAACGTGTCTTCATAAATGGGTTTGCTAACATATTCTATGGCGTTCGCGCCATCGAACGAAGTCGAGATTGAATGAGCAAGGTTTTCAGCCAGGCTTATACGGTGCGAAAGCCAGTTATCCGCCCCCCAGGCTGTAGCTTCGCCAAGCGTTTCGAGGTTTTTTTCTAACTCTTTCTGGCGCAAGTCGTATTCTGATTTGTACTGATAGACCGCGAAAATGAGAAATATCGCCAACACGGTCAACGTGCCCGCCGCCAGCGCCATAGCCATCAGCCGCGCACCTGATGGCGTAGAGCGTTCTGCATCCAAACTTTTGATGACTTTCATTGCGCCCAGTGGTGTTTTGTTATCCCTTGAACCGCAACGCTAAACTCGTTTGGTTAACAGGCCCTTCAAACCCTGGCGGCTAACTGCCGAGACAGAGTTCAGGCGGATATTATCCTGCAGGCTAAAAAGGCCTATGCTGGAATCTGTCAGGGTCTGCCGGTGACCCATAGTTTTTACAGAAGCACGGCCCCAGACGAATTTGACGCGCCAACCGATTGAAAAGAATAGTTTTTTCAGCGCTTGCAGTTCTTACGCCTTTCCTCTATAGACCGCCGCTCAATCAGGAATTCCGCGCCGCCGCGCGGGCCGTCATCAGGCTCGCCGCAGCGGCGGTTTTTGCATGAAGGACGCCGAAAACCATGGCCGAGACGGACATTTTTTATTGTGAGCCCCGCGAAAAAACGGGCACAGGCGGCGCCAGAGCTGCAAGACGGGCGCAATGGGTGCCGGGCGTGCTTTACGGCGGCGGCGCCGATCCGGTGGCGATCCAGTTAAAAAAGAACGAAGTTGAGAAGGCCTTCAAAAACGGCCGGCTTCGCTCCCACCTCGCCAAGATCGATGTTCCTGGCGAAGATGGTCAACAGCCAGTCATCGCTCGAGACGTGCAGATTCACCCGGTCAAAGGCCTCCCGGTTCATGTCGACCTTATGCGAGTCGACGAAAAGACACGCCTCGACGTTGCCGTTCCTGTTCGCTTCATTAACGAAGAAAAATCGCCTGGCCTGAAAAAAGGCGGCGTTCTTAACGTTGTCCGGCACGCGGTTGAGGTTTACGCACCAGCCACAGCCATTCCGGAAGTATTCGAGCTTGACGTTGACGGTCTTGAAGTTGGCGACAGCATCCATGCTTCTGCTATTAAATTACCTGACGGGGTGACCCACGTCATCACTGATCGTGATTTTACCATTGCCACAATCGCTGCTCCATCCGCCCTTCGTTCAGCGGACGAGGAAGCAGAAGCTGCCGAGGCCGATGCAGAATCTGAAAGTGATGAGGCTGGCGATGCGGAAAATGAAGCAGAAGATAAAGAAGAGTAACACCCTCTTCTTTGTCTGATCCGTTTGCTACTGACGCCTATGGAGCGCATCCATGCTGCTGCTTGTGGGGCTTGGAAATCCGGGCGAAAAATATGCCCGTCATCGGCACAATGTTGGATTCATGGCGGCGGATGCCATAGCTGACGCTCACGGTTTCGACGCGCAAAAATCAAAGTTTCGGGGTGAATTGCGGGAGGGGTTTCTTGCTGGGCCCGCTGGCCGCACGAAAGCGCTTATACTCAAACCGCAAACCTATATGAACGAATCCGGGCGTTCTGTGGGCGAAGCCTTGCGGTTTTACAAGTTACCGCCCGAAGACGTTTTTGTGTTTTACGATGAGTTGGACCTCGCGCCCGGAAAGCTGCGCGTGAAAACAGGCGGCGGCGCGGCGGGACACAATGGTATCAGGTCAATAGAAGCTCATATTGGCAATGAATTTCACCGCATCAGAATTGGCATAGGGCATCCGGGAGACAAGTCCCGAGTTACAGGCCATGTTTTAGGTGACTTCGCAAAAACTGATTATGAATGGTTATCTCCAATGCTTGATGCGATCGCACAAGCAGCGCCTCTGCTCTCAGACGAAAACTCAAACAAATTTGCAAGCTCAGTCGCCCAAAACCTAGTTCCCAACAGATCGGAACCGGCAAAAGCCGAGAATTCAACAACCGGTACTAACACTGCAAGCGCTCGCGTTACGGACGAAAAAACAACAAAGAACCCTTTTGCCGACGCGCTTCAGAATCTTTTACGCGGCAAAGAATAGAAAGATAAGTTGATGGGTTTCAAATGCGGAATTGTCGGCCTTCCAAACGTTGGAAAGTCAACACTGTTTAACGCACTGACGAAAACAGCGGCGGCGCAAGCAGCCAATTACCCTTTCTGCACAATTGAACCAAACGTCGGAGATGTTGCTGTTCCTGAACCACGTTTGAGCAAACTCGCTGAAATCGCAACATCGGCAGAAATCATTCCTGCACGCATGCAGTTTGTTGATATCGCTGGTCTTGTGAAAGGCGCATCAAAGGGCGAAGGTCTCGGCAACCAGTTTCTTGCAAATATTCGCGAGGTGGACGCGGTTGTATACGTTTTGCGATGTTTTGATGACGACGACATCACCCACGTGGCTGGCAAGATCGACCCTATTGCTGACTTTGATGTTGTTGAAACAGAACTCATGCTCGCAGATCTCGAAAGCCTCGAAAAGCGCCGCATCAACACAGAAAAAAAAGCAAAGGGTCAGGATAAAGAAGCGAAAGCCACACTTGCCTTGATAGACAAAGCTCTGGTGGAGTTGCGGGAAGGACGCCCTGCCCGTCACGCAGAAGTTGAAGAAGACGAGAAAAAAGGCTGGGCTGAGCTACAGCTCCTGACATCGAAACCAATTCTTTTCGTCGCCAACGTCGACGAAGAATCGGCTGCGGAAGGCAACGAATACTCAAAATTGGTTGAGCAACGCGCGCAGGAAGAAATGGCGGCCGCGATTGTTATATCCGCCAAAATTGAATCGGAACTCGCTCAACTTTCCGATACCGAACAAGCCGAGTTTCTCGAAACGATCGGACTGGAAGAGCCAGGCCTTAACCGGCTGATAAGAACTGGTTACGACCTTCTTAACTTGCAAACATACTTTACGGCGGGACCGAAGGAAGCGCGCGCATGGACTGTTCGCCGGGGTGCTTCAGCACCTCAGGCAGCAGGCGTCATTCATACGGATTTTGAAAAGGGCTTTATCCGTGCCGAAACGATTTCCTATGACGACTACGTCGGTTTAGGCGGCGAGCTTGCAGCCAAAGAGGCGGGAAAGATGCGCCTGGAAGGCAAAGACTACGTTGTTCAGGACGGAGATGTCATGCACTTCCGCTTTAACAACTAATCAGGCCTCACACCCTCAAGACTTTGTTTAGCTTTGTTTTACGCGTGATTAAGCTTAACATTGTATCTTTAATTCTATGAACGCGCCATTAGATACACACCGTCGCCGAGCACGCCGTCATGATGCTGCTCTGATTGTGCGTTTCTCAATTAATGGCGGCGCTGAACAAACCAGCGAGACGCTAAACTTCACATCCAAGAGCCTTGCAGTCAGAAGCGCTTGCAGTGCTAGAAAGGGTGACTTTGTCAGTGTCCGCTTCGGGCTCTTGCCGTCCATTTCAGGCGAAGTCGTTCGAGTTTTTCCAGAAGGTTTTGCAGTGATCCTTAGCGAGGAGTCATTGGAACTCCTTGCACAAACCGCTAACGACCCAGCAATGGATGCAGCAGCGGATTTCACTGAAGCGTCTTCAGAAAATAATGTTTTAAGTCCTTATATTCGGGCAAATTCGACCATAGAAGCACGCATCCGGTTGAGCACAGCACCGGAACAAAACAAGATGTCCCGACGTCATTATCTGACGTTGATCACTGCAGACGCGACACCGTTGGCGAATGTCGGCAGTATTTGGTTGAAATCCAATCAGACACGTTGGAGCTCACGTGCATTGCAATTCAAACGTCATGGCGACCGCGGCTATGCGCTCATCGGAATGAATGACTGGCAACTGCACATGGCGGCAGCGTACGGCCTAACGATTGGAATCATAAACTCAGCGATGGAAGATTGGTCCTTCGCTATTGACGCTGAACCGTTTGCCGATCACCTCTATGCTTTAGAGCCCAACGAATTCGCCATTAGCGCTTAAGAAAGCGGCCCGCGACAGCATCCAGCTTTTTCAAAGCCGCTGACGAGCGCGCCGAAGGCGGCGTTATGACCGCCATATCGAGCATTTTTTCAACGCCGGATGGCGAAGGAGTTCTCTCCGGCCCGAGGCGGACGGCAATATTTTCTATCAGTTTTGCAGCGTTGTCTTTATTGGCTTTGATCGTTTCGAGAACTTTAGCCACCTCCACCGCACCTTCACTTTCATTCCAGCAATCGTAATCAGTCACCATGGCGGCGATTGCATACGGCAACTCTGCCTCTCGAGCCAGTTTCGCTTCAGGCATCGCAGTCATACCTATCACATCACACCCCCAGGACTTGTACAGGTTAGATTCAGCCCGTGAAGAAAACTGCGGCCCATCAATGCAGATATATGTTCCGCCGTGGCTGTTCGGGATAGAAAGTTCAGAGCAAGAAATTTCTAACGCTTCAGCAAGCGCCGGACAAACGGGATCCGCCATGGAAACATGCGCAACAAAGCCAGATTCGAAAAAACTTTTCTCCCGGCCGCCTGTCCGGTCGATAAATTGATCGGCAATTACAAACATTCCGGGAGGCAGCGCCTCCTTAAATGAACCGCACGCCGAAAGCGAAATCAGGTCTGTCACGCCTGCCCGTTTCAGCGCATCAATATTCGCGCGATAGTTCACTTGGTGTGGCGGAATTGCGTGTCCATTGCCATGCCGCGCAAGAAACACGAGATCGACATCGGCAATTGTTCCTTTGACTAGGCTGTCAGACGGCTTGCCCCATGGCGTCTCGACTTCGACACGCTGGACGGCATCTAGCGCCTCAATCGCGTAAATGCCTGAACCGCCGATAATTCCTATTACGCGTTTGTTCTGAACCATATTTAGCTATTCCAATTGAAAAAAACCGGCGCCGCAGTGTGCTGCCGCGCCGGTTCTATCGCAACTCGTAATCTTGTGATCAGGCCGTTAGTGCTGATCTGACCAGACTTGGCGATAAGACCAGTAGAGGATGCCCGCTAGAATGATCAGGTAAATGATCGACATAACGCCCAACGCCTTGCGCTGTTCCATTTTAGGCTCTGCGGCCCACATCAGGAATTCAACGACGTCCTTGGCATACTGCTCGGTGGTCTGCGGGCTATCGTCACCATACTCGATAATCCCGTCTGCTAAAGGCGGAGCCATTGCAAGTACGCCGCCGAGCGGAACCTCGACGCCTTCAACGGCGTGTCCGTCATGCATGTATTCCGGCTTCATGTTTTGAGACATATCGCCCGGGAAATAAGGATTGTAGTACTGGCCAGGTGCGATCTGAACCGTCGATGGCGCATCTTCGTAGCCCGTAAGTAGCGCATAGAGATAGTCTGGGCCTGCGTGGCGCGCCTTGGTGATCAACGACAGGTCGGGCGGTACTGCATTGTTATTGGCCAGCCGCGCAATAGCATCGTTGGCATAGGGGCCGGGAATGCGGTCAGACGGCAACGCCGGACGCTGAAACATTTCACCAGTGTCATCCGGACCATCAGTCACTTGAAATTTATAATTAGCCGCCAGCGCTTTAACGACCGGATTATCGTTCGGGTTGGAGCAGTCAATATTTTCCGGAATACCGGCTGGGCAACTATCGAGATAGAACGGCCCGCTCTGTTGGCCGAGATTTCGGAACGAGACGAGATCAAGGCTATGGCACTGCGAACAGACGGCTTCATAGACCTGATAGCCGCGCTGAAGCGCATTCTGGTCAAAGCTGCCGAATGGACCGTTAAAGTGCCAATCCTCTTTGTGAGGATGTTTCGCTTTGCCTGAGGCGGCATCCGCAGCGGTGGTTGCAGCCAGAGCCGCTGCAAAGCTGATAAAGGCGACGCGGGCGATTGATTTTATCGTCATCATGGGTCTTACTCCGCCGGCGCAACAGCGCCAGGCGCTTCAGAAGTTTCAGCTTTCGATGATTTTTTCAGCACCGACTCGGCGATCGATTTAGGCAGCGGTTTGGGCGTTTCGAGAATTCCGAGCAAGGGCAGAATGATCAGGAAGAACCCGAAATAATAAGCGGTAGCGATCTGTGCGAACATCACATAGCTGCCTTCCGCTGGCTTGCCGCCAAGGTAGCCAAGAGCGATACATGCGATCACAAACAAGAAGAACCACATACGCGCCACTGGACGATAACGCATGGAGCGCACCTTCGACGTGTCGAGCCACGGCAAGACAAACAAGATCAGGATCGAGGAGAACATAGCGATGACGCCGCCGAGTTTCGACGAGATCGGGCCGATGTCGAAAGTGACAGCGCGCAGGATCGCGTAGAACGGCAGGAAGTACCATTCGGGTACGATCGACGCAGGCGTCGAAAGCGGGTTTGCCTCAATATAGTTATCCGGGTGACCAAGACCGCTCGGATTAAAAAAGACAAACATCGCGAACAGGATAAGGAAGACGACAATCGCAAAACCGTCTTTCACCGTATAATAGGGATGGAAAGGCACAGCGTCTTTCTTAACGTCTTTGATCTCAACACCTGACGGGTTGTTGTTTCCACTCGTGTGGAAAGCCCAGATGTGCAGCGCCACAACACCGAAGATCGCGAACGGCAACAAATAGTGCAACGAGAAGAAACGGTTCAGCGTCGGGTTATCAACGGAAAAACCGCCCCATAACAGTGTCCGGATATCCTCGCCGATCAGCGGGATCGCCGAGAACAGGTTTGTGATAACCGTCGCACCCCAATAGGACATCTGCCCCCATGGCAAAACGTAACCCATGAACGCTGTCGCCATCATCAGAAGGAAAATCACAACGCCCAGCATCCAGACAACTTCACGTGGCTCTTTATAGGAGCCGTAATAAAGACCACGGAACATGTGGATATAGACAGCAAGAAAGAACATGGACGCGCCGTTAGCGTGAATGTAACGCATCAACCAGCCGTAATTCACATCGCGCATGATATGTTCGACACTGGCGAACGCCAGATCCGTGTGCGGCGTATAGTGCATGGCGAGCACGATCCCAGTGATAATCTGGATGACGAGACACACGGCCAGGATCGCACCGAACGTCCACCAGTAATTCAGGTTCTTCGGCGTCGGAAAGTCCATGAAATCGGCGCCAAACCGAACGATCGGCAGCCGCTTGTCCAACCATTTTTCGATGCCGGTGGACGGATTGTAATTAGAAGGATGGCTCATTTGTTCTTCTACTCCTAACCAATCTTGACGACGGTGTCGGTGATGAACTCATACGGTGGAACATCGAGGTTCTGCGGCGCCGGTCCTTTCCGGATACGGCCAGCAAGATCGTAGTGCGATCCGTGACACGGGCAGAACCAGCCGTTGTATTCACCGCGGTTCTCACCAGCGGTCGTTCCAAGCGGAATACAGCCGAGGTGTGTGCAAACGCCCACCAAGATCAGCCATTCAGGTTTTGCTTCGCCGCTTGCCCCGGTGGTAAGATTAGCGTCGGTCGCATCGGCGCTCCCCGACAGGTTCGCGTTTCGCGCAACCGGGTCTTTCAGAGCCGACAGCGGCGTTGCCTCAGCCTCGCCGATTTCCTCAGCCGTTCGGTGCCGGATAAAGACCGGCTTGCCCTGCCACATAACCTTGATGGCTTGGCCCGCCGGCACGGCGGTGAGGTCCACTTCTTTTGTGGAAAGCGCCAGAACCGAAGCGTCAGGGTTCATCTGGTGCACCAGCGGCCAGAGCACGGCGCCAGCGCCGGCGGCGGCAGTCGCTGCGCCAAAGATATGAATAAAATCACGGCGGGTCGGTTCGCCGTCTTCCGTCACGTCTGATGTGGTCATGGCTGGTCTTCGCCCTTGGAAATTGCGCCCTAAACGAGAAGAATCGCGGGGCTGTTTGTCATGTTCTATGTACAAAGTCTAGGCGGCGAAGCGCTGCGGCCTAGCGTCGCTGGATGGGCGGGACATCTATCGAAAACTGTGTAAAAACAGCCCCATGCGCTTGGCCCTGTATCAGCCGGATATCCCCCAGAATGTAGGCGCGGCGATTCGCGCCGCCGCATGCTTCGGTGCGGCGCTCGATGTGATCGAGCCTTGCGGGTTTCCCTTGAATGCGCGCGAGGTCCGACGGGTGGCTATGGACTACGGCAATGGCGCCTCCCCCAGGGCTCATGCGGGTTGGGCGTCGTTTCTGGATACTCTAGGCGCTGCGCGGCTCATTCTGCTGACGACGGCTGCGAAACATTCGATCTGGGAGTTTGAATTCAGGCAGGACGATACCCTGCTCATGGGACGGGAAAGCGCCGGCGCGCCGGACGAGATTCATAGCGCCGCCCATGCCCGCCTCAGGATTCCCTTGGCGCCCGGCGCGCGCTCCCTCAATGTTCATGTGGCAGCGGCCGTGGCGCTCGCCGAGGCGCGACGGCAAATTGGGTGGGGCTAGTCATGACCAAAGAAAAAGAAAAGCCGCCGATAGAACCGTTTAAATCTTATGTGCGCGGCCTGGCTGTCCCGGGAATAATCATACTGGGGTGCGCCGTTATTGGCGCGATTATTTCCATTTTGAACGGAAACACAGCCCCGTCTCAGATTTGGGGGGCGGTAAAATTTGGCGGGTTCATTGGGTTTTTTATTTCAATGGTTGGGGTTTTCGAAATGGCGGCAGCGCTTTTGTTCGCAGATCGTCGATTGATGAATGGCGTTTACATGACGCTCGGTTATCTAACAGTCTGGTCTATTACCGCCTACGCGCTGGGAATCTTTGACGGCAATGATGCTTCCTTTTTCGATTTGATAGAATCCAAAGAAGATGAATGACGCCGAATGAATGCTGAAGCGCAAAAAACGAAGGCAAAATCGTGGTTCGAGAAACTGCGCGACGATTTATGCGCTGCGTTCGAACATATTGAGGACGCCGCCGGCCCGCTTTACGATGGAATGCCCGCAGGGCGCTTTGAGAAAACACCGTGGCGGCGCGGCGATGGCTCGAAGGACGAAGGCGGCGGCGTTATGGGCATGCTCCACGGACGCGTTTTCGAAAAAGCCGGAATCCATACATCGACCGTTTACGGAGAGTTTTCCGAAGAATTCCGGAATCAGATTCCCGGCGCTGAAGAAGACCCGCGTTTTTGGGCGTCTGGCATTTCCCTGATCGCGCATCCGCGCAATCCGCATGTGCCGGCAGCGCACATGAACACGCGAATGATTGTCACGACAAAATGGTGGTTCGGCGGCGGTGGCGATCTCAACCCCATGCATCCAGACTACCGCTCCGAAACCCATGAAGACACCCTCGCCTTTCTTACCGCCATGCAAGCCGCATGCGCTGCTCATGACCAATCTTACTTTTCAAAGTTCAAGAAATGGTGTGACGAATATTTCTGGCTGCCTCACCGCAATGAACCGCGCGGCGTCGGCGGTATCTTCTATGATCGCCACAACACAGGCGATTGGGAGAAAGACTTCAACTTCACGCAGGACGTCGGCAAGGCGTTTCTCGATATTTACCCTAAACTCGTCGCCAAACGCAGGGATCAGCCATGGTCGGACGACGACCGTGAAAAGCAGTTGATTCAGCGCGGACGTTACGCCGAGTTCAACCTGCTTTATGATCGCGGCACAACATTCGGCCTAAAAACCGGCGGCAATGTGAATTCGATTCTTTCCTCACTCCCGCCCGAAGCGAAGTGGCCGTAAGGAAGCTGGATGCGTTTCGCTTCAGAAGTCACTAGAAGAATCTTAACTGGCTTGTTCGCGCTCGCCATCTCGGTCTTCAGTGTATCAATGTCGGCGCTTGCTGCCGGCGCCATCAATGTAGGCGTGCAGCTTGAACCTCCCAATCTCGATCCGACCAGCGGTGCGGCAGCAGCCATTGACGAGATTGTCTACGTGAATGTGTTCGAGGGACTAACGCGCATCAATGAAGACGGGTCGGTTTCACCACACTTGGCGACTGACTGGACCATTTCAGGCAACGGCCTCGTTTATGAGTTCATGCTCCGCGAAAATGTTACTTTCCACGATGGTACCGCTTTCGATGCCAATGACGTTGTCTTTTCGCTAAACAGAGCGAAGGCGCCATCATCGACAAACGCTCAGCGGCCGATCTTTGAACAAGTCGATAAAGTTGAGGCTATCGCCACTAATGCAGTCCGTATTACCTTGAAAGAACCTCTTGGCGCGTTGCCTGTCTATCTCGGCTGGGGCGACGCCGTTATCGTCGCTCCGGAAAGCGCGGCTAATAACGCATCCAATCCGATTGGCACTGGTCCTTACAAGTTCCAGCGATGGCGAAAGGGCGCATCCGTCACACTCAACAGGAACGCAAATTACTGGGGCGCGCACACACCCCTAGATCAGATAAATTTTATTTTCATCCCTGACCCGACAGCCGCTTTCGCCTCACTGATGGCGGGGGATGTCGATGGTTTTCCAAATTATCCCGCCGCGGAAAACTTAGGGCTTATTGAACGCGATGACCGGTTCAAGATCATCACCGGCACAGGCGAAGGGGAGATGATCCTCGCTATCAATAATGGCAAGGCGCCCTTCAACGACATACGCGTTCGCCGAGCACTGACTTACGCTATCGACAAGCAAGCGGTTATTGACGCCGGGCTGTTCGGCTATGGAACGCCCATTGGCAGTCACTTTCCACCGCACCACCCATCTTATATCGATCTGTCGGGCCGCTATCTTTACGATCCAGACGAAGCAAAACGCTTGTTGAGGGAAGCTGGTTTCTCAAATGGACTTAACGTCACCCTCACACTTCCGCCGCCGGCGTATGCCCGACGCGGCGGTGAAGTCATCGCGGCGCAATTGGAAGCTGTCGGCCTAAATGTAACCATCCGAAATATGGAATGGGCTCAATGGCTCGATCAGGTGTTTTCCAACAAAAATTATGACCTCACCATCGTTTCGCATACCGAACCTCTCGACATCGATATTTATGCTCGGGACAATTATTATTTTCAGTACAAGAATGACGACTTTAACTCGACAATCACCAAACTACGCGGAGCGGCAAATAAAGCTCAACGCGATGCGCTTTTCAAAAAGGCGCAACAAATTCTTGCCGATGATGCTGTCAATGTATTCATCGCATCCACACCAAAGATTGCCGTGTGGTCCAAAAATGTTGAACATGTATGGGCGAACGCGCCTTTGCAGGCAAATGACCTGACCAAAGCCGATGTTATCGGAAGGCCTCCGCTGACTACGCAAAATTCCACAAAAGCTTCTCTTCCACTTTGGCCGTTATTTGTTTTTGCCGTCACCACATTTGTTATCGTCGCCGTCTATGCGCGGGCAAGCCCGGCTTTTCTGGCTGCTCGTATTTTTTCCATGATCGGCACGTTGTTTCTCGCTTCGCTTTTCATCTTTCTTTTGATTGAAGTCGCTCCGGGTGATCCCGCCTCATTCATGATGGGGCTAAACGCCGACCCGGCAGCACTCGCTGCTTTAAAATCAGAGCTCGGCTTGGATAAGCCGCTGCCAATACGTTATGTCAGTTGGATTGGCGGTATAATTACCGGCGATTTTGGCATCAGCTATACCTATCGCATCCCAGTGACTGAACTACTCGCGGAACGGATATGGGTTTCGTTACCGCTTGCATTATTCGCCTTCGCAATTTCGACGGTCATCGGCTTGCCGGCTGGTCTCTTCGCCGCATCATTACGGAAAAAGCTTTCTGGCAAAGCGATCTTCGGCGCGGCGCAGGCAGGCGTAGCTATTCCGAATTTCTGGCTCGCGATCCTGCTTGTGCTGTTTTTTGCCGTTACGTTGCAATGGTTTTCCGCTGGCGGCTTTCCTGGGTGGGATGCTGGCTTTTTACCAGCCATGAAGGCACTTTTACTTCCCGCAATCGCGCTCGCTTTACCTCAAGCAGCCATCCTGACCCAGATTATGCGTTCAGCAACTATTGAAACACTGCGTGAAGATTATATTCGCACGGCGCGCGCCAAAGGTTTGAACAATGAGACCGTGTTACGAAAACACGCCATGCGCAACGCAATGATTCCGGTGCTAACGATCCTCGGTCTTCAATTTTCCTTTCTGCTCGCGGGCAGCGTCATCATCGAGAATGTGTTTTACCTTCCCGGTATTGGCAGACTTGTATTTCAAAGCATTGCGCAAAGAGATTTGATTGTCGTTGAAAGTATTGTCTTGGTGCTAGTATTTTCTGTTGTGATCGTCGCGTTCCTTATCGATCTTGCTTACGCCATTGTTGACCCGCGCCTGCGCCGACAAGGAGCAAGGTCTTGAAACGGACCTCGCCGCAGCCATACGATAGCTTAGGCACAGCCTCTATTGCTGGGCTCGTCATCGTTGGCGCCTTTACAGCTGCTGCCCTTCTTTCATTTTTTTGGACACCCTATGATGTCTCTCACATTGAGACATCGGACCGCTTTACGCCGCCTTCACTTCAACACTTGTTTGGAACCAACCATTTGGGCCGCGATGTATTCTCCATGATAATGGTTGGTGCGCGCATGTCGATCATGGTCGCTTTTTTTGCTGTCGGTATTGGCATGCTAATTGGCGCACCGTTAGGTCTGCTCGCTTCAGGCGCGCGTGGCGTCGCAGAAGATGCTGTCATGCGATTAAGCGATATCGTTTTTGCATTCCCGGCCCTTGTTCTCGCTATTCTCATAGCAGCGGTCTATGGGCCCGGAGCTATGAACGCCATTATCGCTATCGGAGTTTTTAATATCCCCGTGTTCGCACGGGTTGCGCGCGGCGCCGCATTGCCGATTTGGACTCATGGGTACATCATGAGCGCTAAAACAGCAGGCAAAAATAAATGGCGGATTTCATTTGAACATGTTTTACCGAACATCGCGCCGGCCTTGATCGTTCAAGCAACCGTGCAGTTTTCCCTTGCCGTACTCGCCGAGGCTGGTCTTTCCTATGTTGGCCTTGGGGTTCAACCACCAACTCCGAGTTGGGGGCGAATGCTTGCAGAAAGTCAAACTATGGTCAGCTTCGCGCCATGGCTTGCTATCTTTCCCGGGCTTGCAATTTTTCTGTTTGTATTTGGGTTAAACCTGTCAGGCGATGCAATGCGAAGACGATTGAATCCTCATGAGAGGATGCGACGACTATGAGCTGCGTCTTGGCAATTGAAAATCTGTCGCTGCAACTCGGTGGAAGGCGTGTTCTAGAAGATGTTAGCTTAACTCTGCAGTCCGGTGAGGTCACGGCGCTTATCGGTCGTTCCGGTTCCGGTAAATCCATGACAGCGCTTGCTATAATGGGGCTCGCTCCTGGCGACGCGCATATTTCCGGAGCCATCAAACTTGATGACGTTGACTTATTAAAGATGGATCAGAAGTCGCTTTGCGCTGTGCGGGGCGCTAAGGTTGGCATGGTCTTTCAGGAGCCGATGACGGCGCTCAATCCCTTACATACTATTGCCGCGCAGGTGGCGGAAGTTTTTCTCACGCATGAGAATACATCTCGAGAGGATGCCTATAACAAAGCGCGCAATACGCTAACTCGCGTTGGCCTAGACCCGAATATCATTCCTCACGACCGGTTTCCGCATCAGCTTTCCGGCGGACAGCGCCAGCGCGCGGTTATCGCAATGGCCATCGCCATGAAACCGAAAGTGTTGATCGCCGACGAGCCCACGACTGCGCTCGATGTGACAACTCAGGCACATATTTTAGATCTCTTGCGCCATCTTGCCAAAGTCGAAGGTATGGCGCTGTTGTTGATCACGCATGATCTCGCGGTAGTTTCCAATATCGCTGACAACATCGCTGTTATTAAAGACGGTTCAATTATCGACTATGGCCATGCAGATCGCTTCTATAGCCGTGAAGCTGATTCAAGATCTCGCGAATATCTTCCCGCACGGGTTGTTCGCAATAAACGAAAGTTATGTGAAGAAACAGTTCTTTCTACCCAAAACATTATTTGCGAATATGCACAAAGGCCGCATTCCTTGTTATCGAGGCCGACAAAATTTCGCGCTGTAGAGAACGTTTCATTTGAGCTGAAGAAAGGTGAAAACCTTGGGCTCGTCGGAGAATCGGGATGCGGAAAATCGACATTGGCGCAAGCGTTATTGGGCCTTGTTCCTTTGGCCGATGGGGGCATTGCTTTAGCAAAAGAGAAATTTCCAACTAAGGACGCTGCAGCTATGCGGCGCTTGCGACGCAAAATTCAGATTGTATTTCAAGACCCTTATTCGAGCTTCAATCCGCGACAACATATTATCGATATCATCGCCGAACCTTTTCATCTTCACGACCAGAAACTTAGCGCGTATGAAAAACGGTCACGTGTTTGCGCGCTTCTCCAAAGCGTCGGACTTTCTGAAAACGACGCTGACAAATACCCGCATCAATTCTCCGGCGGCCAGCGGCAACGCATTGCCACAGCACGCGCTTTAGCGACAGAACCTGATATTATAGTTCTCGACGAAGCGACATCC
Organism: Hyphococcus flavus; assembly: GCF_028748065.1. GTDB lineage: Bacteria > Pseudomonadota > Alphaproteobacteria > Caulobacterales > Parvularculaceae > Hyphococcus > Hyphococcus flavus. Next base: position 3,102,197 of record NZ_CP118166.1, read on the forward strand.
GCACTGGACGTCGTATCGCGCAATCGCATCCTCGCTTTGCTTGAAAAATTATCTGAGGAACGCGGTGTTTCCTTATTGCTGATCACGCATGATTTATCCGTTATCCGCGACATAGCCGATCGAGTGATGATCATGCGCGCCGGACGGATTATCGAAACAGGGCAAACCCGTGCTATATTCGAAGCGCCTCGAGAGCCTTACACTAAAGCCCTGATTGAAGCAGCCCCAGCAATAAAGTGGCGTGATACTGGTAGCGGAGAAGAATATGTCTGAACCAAAACTGCAACCAGGCTCCAAAAACCTGATTACCGATATCTCTCACCTTACAGTAGGGAACGCCACGGACGAAAAAGCTCAAACCGGTGTAACCGTGCTTCGTTGTACTGACAGTTTCGTCAGCGCAGTTGATATTCGCGGCGGCGCGCCGGGTACGCGTGAAACAGATGTTCTCTCGCCGGAAAACCTTGTCGGCCGCACTGACGCAATTGTCTTAACGGGCGGATCGGTATTCGGTCTGGCGGCGGCGGATGGCGTCACTGCCGTTTTGTCTTACGATAATGTGGGGTTGAAGTTAGGGGACAAAGGTCCCGCTATTCCCATCGTCCCGGCGGCGGTGCTGCACGATCTCAATAATGACGGCGATAAAAATTGGGGTAATACACCGCCCTACCGCACCCTAGGTGCAGAAGCAGCAAAAGCTGCCAAGGTGGATTTCAATATTGGTGCTGTCGGTGCTGGCTGTGGAGCCATGGCGGGGACTTTGAAAGGCGGAATCGGCTCCGCCTCAATCACGCTTGAAAATGGCGTTATCGTTGGCGCGCTTGTAGCGGTTAACCCTGTAGGTTCTGTCGTCATGTCCGATGGAAAAACGTTTTACGCATGGCCATGGGAACTAAATGGTGAGTTTGGAGGTCGAAAGCCGCCGCCATCAGGTGACAGCGTTGACCCGTTCCCCGCGCATTCACGACTTGGCTGGGCACGAGCCGGTGCAAATACGACCATCGCAATCATTGGGGTAAACGCCGATCTTACAAGTGTTGAGGCTAAACGCGTGGCGATGATGGCTCATGACGGTATCGCCCGCGCTATTCGTCCTGCGCATACTGCTTTTGACGGCGATATCGTATTTTCAGTCGCGACAGCGGAGAAAGAGCTTCCGCATGAACCTTCGCCCTTGCGTCATGGTGCGGTCGCCCGGATTGGCGCCGCCGGAGCAGATTGCCTTGCTCGCGCCATAGCGCGCGGAGTTTACGAAGCGCAACGTTAACTTTTGAGCCTATTCGTCAAAACCGGCCTGTTCCTTGTATATATGTTTAACCGCAGGGCGGCCCGTCCCGCTTTGATTTGGCGAACGAGATATGCGCGACGCAATTCTGCTCACATTCACAGCGGCATGCCTTGTCATTGCCTTGCGGCGTCCATTCGCGGGACTCCTGACATGGGCCTGGTTTACCTTAATGACGCCGCATCAGGCCGCATTCGGCGTTTACGGCATCCCGCTCAATGTCATCATCGCTGGCGTCACCATTGCCTCATATATCATATCCGGCGAAGTTACGAAGTTCAGGTTTAACCTGATTACCAGCCTGATCATCCTTTTTGCAGGCTGGTTAACAATAGCCCAGATATTCTCCCTCGATGCAGCAAACTCCGCGCCCTACTTCGACCGGTTTATCAAGACGCTGTTGTTCATCATTCTTTGCGCGCAGATGGCGTCAGGAAAATTGCGGTTCAACGCGCTCGTTTGGACTGTTGTAGCTTCGATTGGTTTTTTCGCCGCCAAAGGCGCTGCGTTCACCATGGCGACGCTCGGGCAGTATCGCGTACAGGGCCTGGAGAACACCGTACTTGAAGACAATAATCACTTCGGTATCGCGGTCGCATCTATTCTGCCGCTCATATTATATTTGCGTGCCGAAGCGGCAAATCCATGGATTAAACGCGGGCTTCTGGCGCTTTTTTGTCTGTCAATCATCGCTATTGTCGGCACTCACTCACGCGGAGCGTTTATAGCGCTTGTGTTTTTTGGCGGGTTTTTCTGGATGCGCGCAAAACACAAATTCACAATTCTGGCAGGGCTTTTGTTGCTTTTGGCGCCAACGATCGCATTCATGCCAGGCAAATGGTCTGAACGCATGATGACGATTGGCGAGGCGACACAAGATGATTCCTTTATGGGTCGCGTCGATGCCTGGGTCATAAACTGGAAACTGGCGCAGGCCCATCCTGCAACCGGTGCAGGGCTTCGCAATTCTTATCAAAAGGAGGTTGCACAATCGGTCGATATTGATCGCGCCGAAACGGCGAAAGCCGCACACAGCATCTACTTCGAGATCCTTGGCGGCTCGGGTTTTATAGGCCTCATCATCTATCTGAGCATATTCGCGTCCGCATTCTTTTCAACCTGGGGAATCTCTTTGTCGCGAAGTAAGCACAGCCTTGAGCCCTGGAAATGGCGGTTTGCATACTACGCGCAAATGTCACTCGTGGTGTTTGCTGTTGGCGGTGCGTCGACTTCCATGGAAATGTGGGATGGCTATCTGATCGTCATTGCCCTGATCGCCGCGTTAACCAACATGACGACGGCAGAAAATAAACCAACAGGGTTTGCCCTCGCCACCGCCAGAGGTCGAAATTGGCGTGGCCGGAAGCGTTTGCAAAAAATATTGAACGATAGTCCCGAAACTACTTAGTCAGAGGCGGCGAAAGCCGCAGCGCCCCCGTTAGCGGTGAGATTCGGTTTCACTTCAGTCTGATTCTCGTGGACTTCGAACTTTTTCGCGCCGTCGCCGATGTCAGGGCACTTGCCGCCGATTTCAACCTGAATTGTGGACTGCTTGATATTGTATTCTTGCTCCAGGAACATCTTGGCTTCTTTAAGAGCCTCGGCTGCATCTTCAGATTCTTTAACGCATGCGTGCAAGGTTAAACGCAATTGCTCGGGTGTGATCTGCGAAATCTGCACCCGATGAACATCGACGATTTTATCGGAAGATAACTTAAGCCCCTCCTTCAATTTCTCAACATCAATTGCAGATGGAGCGCCTTCAAGCAGAATAAACCCTGTTTCACGTACAAGTCGAAATGCAGAAAAGCCAATTAACACGGCTACTGCTATAGATAAGAGCGGGTCAATCGCCATCCAACCTGTAGTGATGATGACGATTGCTGCAATGATCGCTGCTACCGAACCGAGCAGATCACTCATCACATGCAAGAGCGCCCCTCGGACATTCAGGTTTTCTTCGCCACGCCTGTGCAAGATAAAAAATGCGATGGCGTTGGCGAGCAGACCGGCTGCTGCGATCCATAACATCAGACCTGAATCGACCGAGATCGGCTGCATAAAGCGGCGAATTGCTTCGTATACAATCCAGCAGAGCAGAACAGCGAGCAATATACCGTTGACAAAGGCTGCCAGTACCTGGGCCCGCCTGTATCCAAAATGAAGCCGGGAATCGGCAGGACGCGCCGCAAAAAATTGTGCACTTGCAGCAAGCGCCAGCGCCGCCGCGTCAGTAAGCATGTGAGTTGCATCTGCTAGCAGCGCTAAGGAGCCAGCAATGATCCCACCGACCACCTCGACCACCATGAATATGGAAATAACGGCAAAAGCCGCCAGCAGACGGCTGGTGGCTTTGCTGTGAGTTTGATGATGATCCTGATGATTACAGTTAACCATACCCTCGCCAAAAGCGCCGAATTCCATAATGGACGGTACAAAGCGCGCAAACCTTAGTCTGACGGCGTAATCAAGAGCAAGGCGATATCTGTTCCTTTCACAGGAATTTCAACAAATTACCCTGTTGCTTTGACTTCGAGGCGCAAAAAAAGTGACGTGATAACATTTTCATTGCTATTCTTTTTCCGATACCATTTATAGTGATGGCGGCGTGCGTATTACGCGGCAGGAAGGGGCCTGCGGGTTGTCTGGGGCGGATTTTATCTATTTTGGCCTGATGGCCAGCATTGTGGCAGCTGCCATTAGTACGATCGGCATCTTCACGATGTCGATGTTCAGTGGCTGGGCGCAACGCAACGGCGCTATATGCTCAGCTTTCGCCGTCGGCTTGCTAAGCGTCGGCGTCCTCTTTCATCTGATCCCGGAAGCATTGAGTCTTTCCAAGCTCGCACTGAGCTGGGTAGCGGCTGGCTTTATGTTCATGGTGCTGGTCGGCATCGCGGTGCAGACTGCGGTTGACCGACGCCCAGACGGCGCCGCCCTCACCTTCGGTTACGCTTCCATCATTGCCTTGGCGGTTCACTCTTTCCTCGACGGCGGTATATACGCCGCATCGTTTCAGGAAGAAGCTTTTACGGGATGGATGGCCACGGGCGGCCTCTTGTTTCATGAGTTCCCGGAAGGCGTGATCGCATTTGCGTTACTCTCGCAAGCAGGTATCGGCAAGCTACGTTCGCTTGTCCTTGCATTCATTGCCGCTGCGGTAACGACGATTAGTGGCGCAGTGGTTGCGAATATCATTATTGCCGTGTTCGACGGCCTACCCATTGGCGCAATGTTAGGCACCGCTGCTGGCGCTCTTATCTATGTGCTCATTGTCCATTTAGGGCCTCACGCAGCCAAGACGCCAAACAAACGAGGGTATGATATTGCTTCCTTGGGCGTCATTGTTGGAACAGCGGCAATCGTTTTAGAGCGGCTTAGCGGCGTTCATTAATGTAATGATTTAAGTGCGACAACCAGCAATTCCCGCTGTCGGCGCAACCATGCTCCAGCCTTCTTGATCATTAAGCTTGATCAAACCGCGTTCCAGATAAGCCCCATTTGCAAAATCCAACCCAAACCTTGCAGAGATTTCAATCTCAATGCCTTCATGCGACCGAAAGGTTTGTTGTTCGTAGACCCCGAACCCGCTGGCGCCACTGAAATCCACTCGTTCTAGGAGGACATTTTGGCCTGCCAAGTTTATTTCCGCCTGCTCGCCTGAAACGAATCGAAATATTGCCGATGGCCTTGTTCCCTCAAGGGTCCACAACACCATGCCGCATTTTTTTTCCGGCAACGCAGCGTTTTGTATCGGACCTAGCCCTGACAACCGGTCTTCGGTGTTGGAAAAGCTGACTGAATTATTTGATAAATCCGCCACCGCAGTATTGGGTGACTTTTCGAATGCCGCACAGCCGGTGACAAAGAACAAGATTAGCAGGATCAAGGGTTTCAATACGCTCATGTTCCGGGTCCTTTGAATACGCCCGCAGCTCCGTAGGTCATTGTATCCGCATCGCCTTCAAATCCAAAAAGGCGCAGCGCGGACGCGAGCTCTGCTTCGCTTGGCCGTGCAACCGCAGACACCTCGTAAGTTAGATCTGGCTGCACACGAACTAATAAATCTACTCCTGCACGATCATTGTTTCCAGAAACAGCAACTAAGAGCGCTTGTTCTTCGCACTGCATATCCCCCGATAACGGCAGGTCCGGCAATTCATAGCGCCGCGCTGGCGCGTTCAGAACATTCGTCCACACGGAACCTTGCGCATTCTGACAACCGTGTCGTTGAGAAAAAGTCAGGCGATCAATGGAAACTTCCGCGATGCCTTGAGCCGGCCGCCCCAAAATTCCTGTCGGCGCCACGGCGTTCAAATCGATTTGCGCATGTACGTCAGAAAAAGAAACGCGTGAACCAAAGCCTACTGAAACTGCACCCTTGCCAAGAACTGCTCCGTCCCGCGCTGAAAGCCTAACGCGAGGAGACAGCATCGCTATTGAGATTGGCGACATTTTGAAATTAACTTGGCCAATCAAAACACCGTTGATCGATAATCGTTCAATAGCGCCGTTCCAGATTGTCCCGGTTACATTCGAGTATGCCAGACCAGTCCGATCTTCATCTACGAACATTGCAAAAACGCTCGCTGGAATCTGACTAAGCACTGTTACGAGAAACGACAGCACGCCTAGTAAAATCCACAAACGAGAGATAAGCTCATGATTGCTTTTGACGGTCATATCCGTCTCTCGAAAACAAGAACTTGCGCGTTTATTAGCCCGGCTTCACCACGGGTCATGTCCGCAAAGGTCACAGAGATGCCGTAGCGGCTTTCAAGTTCTGCAAACCAGGCGAACATTGCTTCGGCGTTAGCCGGCGCAGCTTGAATCTCAATTTGCGATTCTGTCACCGATCCGATTCTGACGAGATCGATCCCAGCCTGATCAGCGGTTGAAATAACGGCCTGGCGAAGCGGCGCTGCGCTGTTCGTCGCCGCGGGCGACGATGAACCGGATACTGCCGCCGCAGTCGCGGTCAGCTCATACCCGTCACGAGCTCTTTCAGCCTTACTGTTCGCCTCTTCGTTCCAAGTGATCACCGGTCTGATAATCAAAAGAGAAACAATGAGGAAAGCCGCCAATGCGCCAGCGACGAAGATCAGCATCCGTTCTCTTGAAGAAATGCCAGTCCACCATAAACTCATGACAGGCTCACCCTCATCTCACCCAGGAAAAAACCGCCTGACCGCCTAAACCCGCCAGCTTCTATTGCGGCGACCCCCCTTCCCTGCAACGCGCGCTTGAATTCTTCAAGACGCTGCACATCTGCGACACGCAAGTTGATTGAATATTCACCGCGCGCTGCATTGTACCGTACTCTATCGATTTGCACGCCTTCGATCTCTTCAAGCGACTCCGCAATGTGTGTAGAAATCGGCAGGAAAACCGGCGCACCACCACCAGAGGCCAGAATAGCGCGCGCATGTGAGCGCGGATCGGCGTCGACGGCGTCTGGAAAAGCCGTTGCATGCAAGTCCAGCGTTCTATCCTCCAGGCGATCTGCCAGCCGCAATGAACGCATACCATCTGCAAGTGAGAAAAAAGCAATCGTCGCCAATGACGCCGCCGCCAGCATGCCTGCCCGGCGCCATCTGCCTGCTGCGGCAGTCCAATCCCTCTTCTTTCGATACTCGCCCTGCAAAAGGTTTGGGATGGATTTGCCATGCAAGGCAGTGCCGTAGAGCCGAAAAAGCACATCGTCCGTTACTGGCCCGCGCCAATCGACAGAGACTTCCTCACTGTTTGCAACGGCTATGGTCCGATCGCCATAGATGATTATTTCTTTGATGGATGAGTCAGAAAGGAGCGAAACAACAACATTTTCCGCCATCGGATACTCAAGCGCAAACCCTTGCAACCCTATGCATCCCAGCACCCTTTCCGGTGAGTCTAAAATAACCGCCCGCTCGAGAGCGGCTGGCAGTAATGAAAAATCAGGTGCGAACACATCTGGTGAAAAGCCCATCTCGCTAAAAGCATTGCGCCAACTATCCAACACTGAGCGCTTGATAGCGAAAACCTGCCCTGCCCCATTTTCATTGCGGCTGACCGTGTGGTGGATGCCCGCCATAGGTTCGGCCAGTTCATCTTCAAGCAGGAACCCGGCGGCGGCCCGAAATTGCCCGGCGGCTCGCGGCGGCGCCGGCATGGCGCGCATGGCGGCTGACTCCCCTGTCACTACGGCTGCGATCTGCCGGGCCGTTCGCGCCCGATCTGCAATTAGGGCAAGCGCGGCGACATTTTCAGCCTTATCCGCCAGACGGACTTCGCCATTGTCGAGAAAGGCCCATTTGACGCTCTCGTCAGGCGAATGCCCTAAAATGAGAATTAAGGTTTCGTTCACTCTTCCGCTCCGATACGGCGCGCAATCACACTCGTTTCGCCATTATCGCCTATGGCGAAATCCGTTGTTATCTCAACTAACGCAGTATCATAAACAATCTCTGCACGCGCCTGCAGATAAGCTGACCGCACGTCAAATCTTTCTCCTGCCTGTTCACCGCTTTGCAAGGCCTTTACCTGCGGGCTCGCGAGGAAAGCCTCGGCTGTCTCATATCCGCCGACCGGGCGGGAGGCGATGATTTCTCGCGCCAACTGCACCGCTACGCCGTCGCCGAAAACAGCCGCCAACAAGGGGGCATGCCGTTCTGTCGCCATGTTGATATTCATGGGGCCCGAGACGGAATCATTTCGCGCGCACAGATATGGTTTAAGTGTCGCGTAAAGGTTCCGCGTAAACCCTTTTACAGCCCGCAGTTCTGTTACGGACGCCATAAAACGATTTCCAGTGCGGTAGGGCGAAGGAAGGGTCGTGTAATATTCGTCTTCCGCACCCTGCGGACGGCGATTGCTATCTTCGTCCACCCAATCCGTTATTGCGTCCGCAAGCGCCATCGCCTCGAATTCGTTGATGCCAAGATTAACCGCAAGACGAATGAATTCCGCTAATTCCTGTGGCGGTTGATCAGACGGAACTACCGGCGGCAGGGACGCGAGGCTATTGACGTTATAACAGAGCGAAGCATCAGCGAAAAATATTCGCACACCGCCATCATCAAAGGGGATTTCCAGGGGTTGCGTTGCCCACGGATCATCAAGCGACAGTTTTCCGCTGTTTGCGGCATAAGCTCTCTCGATTGCGGAGCGCGCCAGCGCCTCAGCGGCAAACCCTCGCCAAATCGCTTCTCCTCGAGCCTGAACATTAGCGGCGCGAACCGACGCCAATGACGTATGTTCAAGGCTTGCTAGCGCTACGAAAGAAAGCGTCGCCACAAGAAGCAAGACAATCAGCAGAGCAGCGCCTTTTTGTTGCTTGCGGTCTATCATACTTCGCCGCCAATTTCGCCGAGCCAGAAATACTGTTCAAGCGGCACCTGATCTCTCTCTTCGAATGTAATTGACACCGCAAGCGGCGGCGCGGCGGCCCCTGAAACCGGCCAGATATCCGCCCATGCCAACTCGCCTTGCTGCTCGCCGATCAGAAACGAAGCGCGGGCATCATCCAGTCCTTCAAACAATATGCGTTCGATGTCATCGGATTGAGCATACTCATCAAGGTAAATACGCGCCCTGCGGATGAGTGCCCCACCTTTTAAAACATATTCTATGTATTGGAGCGAACTGCGCGGCGCTTCGGCGTTAGGGTTCACCCAGCCATTTCTAACAAACGAAATCAACAGTTTTTCATCGTCCTCAACGCGCCCACCGTAACTGACAAGATTGCCCAGGAAAGACGCTGACTGCGTCTGGCCAAACTCGTCACGAACCGGACGATTGACTACTTGCGCCAGATCCTCCTTGATGAGGGTGCGTGCGAGCTGGAACCCTTTTAAGCGATTGTCGGCGTCTTCAAGCTGATCGCGTGAATCAACGCCAAGACGAAGCGCATAGACGCTGGTTGAGGCAATCGCCGCAAAGACCAGCAAGGCAATGAGCACCTCCGGCAACGTCATGCCCTTTTGACGCCGGGCTCTCATTCAACTCTCCGCAGACTGGTCGTGAACGCCAGCACCTGTTCGCCATCGGGCGGCGTGATTTCGATATCAATGCGGACGACGTTCTCAATGGGCGTTTCAGAGACGATGCGCCGGAAATTCCAGGTTCGATCTCCGACAATAGTCTGGCCGTCGGTTTCACCAATTTCACGCGCGTTTGAAAGCGTTAACGCTTCCACCATTAGATTATCGGCGGCAATTGAAGCATAAGTCCGTTCTTCCATTGAAGACGCAAAGCGCGTGTTCTGGCCGATAAGAACCAGAAGGCCAGCAACTACAAACCCCATCACCGCCAGCGCGACCAGCGTTTCGACCAAGGTTACGCCTTGCTGTTTATGGCGCATGCTAACCGTCATTTTTGTCCTTCGAGATGCGCACCTTGCCAACATTGTCCAGTACTACTATCGCGCTGCCCCGGGCCGACTGAAACCGGACTTCAAGCGGCGTTGTCTCTCCGGTCGGCGTAAACCGAATGGCCGGGTTCGGTTTATCCTCGTCCTCTTCACGCTGTTCATCACGTTCATTTTTCTTGGCGGGCGCTTCCTCAGCAAAAGCGACCGCAATATCAGCCGGGAAGCTTTGCGCGGCGAATTCGGGATCGGTTAACTCCGACCACTCGCCGCGGCGATACGTCAAAAAGCGGTAGCCGCTTTCGGAGTACTCCAACCCAAGCGTCACACCTGCTGTAACCGAGTATGCAGCAGCAAAGTCGATGCGCGCTGCAAGCTTTTCACTGGCGTCGTCAACTGCGCGTGCGGGCGGCGGCGCGTTTAACACAACTACGCTGGCGGCCATTGCGATGATTGCCAGAACAACGAGCAACTCAACGAGTGTCAGACCTCGCGATCTGTTCCGCCTGAAGGCTGTATCGCTACAGCTCGTCTTCGGTCCAATTGCCGATGTCAGCATTCAACCCTTCTCCTCCGGGTTCACCGTCGGCGCCGTAGGAGAACAGGTCATACGCGCCGCCCCGATCACCCGGGATACGATACTGATAAGGATTGCCCCATGGATCCAGCGGCGCACCGCCGCGCAAATAACCGCCGGGGCGATAGCGAGACGCATTTCGCGCATCAGCCGGCGCCGTTGATAGCGCGCTTAGGCCTTGCTGTGTCGTTGGATAATTCAACATATCCAATCGGTACTGATCGAGTGCGGTTTCAATCACCCCGATATCAATTTTTGCTTTGTCCATCGCCGCCTGGTCCCGCGCAGGTAGCACATTAATCACAACAATGGCTGAAATAAGCGCCAGAATGGCGAGAACGACAAGAAGCTCGACCAACGTGATGCCGCGTTGACGGCGGCGTTTTCTCGCCTGCTTCAGCATCGATAACACTTTCATGAAGTCCTCCATCTCAGCCAGCCGCCAGCGCGTTCAATCGCAGGATCGGCAACAATATTGACAGCACTATTACGAGTACCGCGCCGCCCATGCCGACTATAATCGCTGGCTCGAGCAGTCTCAACGCGATCGTTGAGGCTGTGTCAAATTCTTCCTCCAACTGGAGAGCCGCCTTGTCCAGGAGTTCGGATAGAGCGCCTGCCCTTTCACCCGCTGCGACCATGTGAACAAGCATAGGCGGCAGGGCATTCGCCCTTTTTAGCGCCGCCGCGAGCGAGACCCCCTCGCCGACCATGGTGACTGTCTTGTTCAGCCGCTCGCGAATAAAGCTGTTCGATACCGTGCGCTGGGCGCCGACTAGGCTGTCCAGGAGCGGCGCGCCGCCTGAAAACAGCGTCGCCAAGGTTCGTGCGAAACGGGCGCCGTCCACCGCCCGCATAAGCGTTCCAAGAACAGGAACCCGAAGAACAAACTTATCGAAGGCGAGCTTTATCGGAGGTTCCTTTAAAGCACGCCATGCGGCGATGCTTAGGATGATGGCCGCAATTAAGGCATAGAGCCCAAAGTTCACAACCCAGTCAGAAATCCCGACGACGACCCTGGTAAGAAACGGCAGTTCTTCACCAAATGCATTAAACTGAGCGATAATTTTCGGCACAACGAAGATCATCAGCGCCGTGACGACACCCGCGGCGATGAACGCCAGGGCGATGGGGTAAATCAAAGAGGCGACAGCTTTATTCTTGATCGCTCTGTTTTTCTCGAGCATCGTCGCGAGACGATCGAGAACACCGGACAAATCGCCAGATGTTTCACCAGCCGCAATAACGGCGCGATAGAGCGACGGAAAGGACTTTGGATCCTCGGCCAGCGCATCCGCGAAACGCCAGCCTTCCATTACTCTCTCCCTTACAGAAAGAAGACGCGTACGCGCCGGTCCCGCTTCCGCTTGCATGGCGACAGCGTTGAGCGCTTCTTCCAGCGGCGTGCCGGCGCCGACCAGAGCGGATAGTTGCCGCGTTATGACAACCAATTGCGAGGCTTTAATTCGCGGCGCTTTTCCACCGATCGCCTGTCCTGATCTTTCGGCGCGCGGCGTCGAAAGTTTCACTGGCGTGAGATTTAACCGGCGAAGCTCGTGCCTTGCCTGGCGCTGACTATCTGCGGACAGCATGCCCCGGCGGGTTTTCCCGCCCATATCCAGCGCTTCATACTCAAACGCCGGCATCGTCATCCTCCTGATGGACGACACGCAAAACTTCCTCCAACGAGGTTACACCCGCCAGCGCGTGACGAAATCCCGACATGGCAAGCGTATCCGATTTCTTGAATGCGTAGTCGGAAATTTCATGTTCGCTCGCATCGTCATGAATGAGGCGTTTCATTTTGTCATCAACGACAATCAACTCATAAACGCCGATACGTCCTTCGTATCCTGTGTGATTGCAACGGCCGCAACCTTTCGGGCTGTATAGCGTCAGCGGCATGCCTGTTTGCGCATTCATCAGCCGCCTCGCAGCATCATCAGCATCGTAAGGCTGTTTACAGGATGGACATAACCGCCGCACGAGACGCTGCGCCATGACGGCGGCTACGGTGGATGACAAGAGGAAAGGTTCAACACCCATGTCACGTAACCGGGTGATGGCGCCAACAGCGGAATTCGTATGCACGGTCGAAAGAACAAGATGACCGGTAAGCGAAGCCTGCACTGCGATTTCTGCTGTCTCTACGTCCCTGATTTCACCGACCATGACAATGTCAGGATCTTGACGGAGTATAGCGCGAAGGCCGGTGGCGAAGGTCATGCCGACCTTCGGATTGATTTGCGTCTGACCAACGCCTTCAAGGGCGTATTCCACCGGATCCTCGACAGTCAGAATATTCCGGCTTGGATCGTTCAGCAGCGTTAGTGCGCCGTAAAGCGAAGTGGTCTTACCAGACCCGGTTGGCCCGGTGACCAGAATAACGCCATTGGGGCGGTTCAGGACCTGCTTGAACCGGGAGAGTATTTCGCTCGGCATGCCCAGACCATCGAGATCGAGCCTGGCTTCATCCTTATCAAGGATCCGCATGACAACGCGTTCGCCAAAACGCGCAGGCAGTGTCGATACGCGCACATCCACGGCTTTACCACCCAGTGCAATCGAAATTCGCCCGTCCTGCGGTACGCGACGCTCCGCAATGTCGAGCCGCGCCATGACTTTCACGCGTGAAGTCAACACGGGCGTCATTTTCGCTGGCAGCGACAACACCTCCCGCAAAACGCCATCAATCCGCAACCGAACAGAAAGCGCATTTTCATAAGGTTCTATATGAATGTCGGAGGCTTTGACTTTAACGGCTTCGGCTATCAGCGCATTGATCAAACGTATGACAGGGGCATCATTTTCGCTGTCTAACAAATCCGCCGTTTTGGGCAGGCCTTCAGCAAGCGATGCAAGGTCGCCTTCATCATCATCAAGATTTAGATCCGAAGTGGAGATGCCTTCAACCGAGTAGACTTCGGACAAACGGCGTTCAAACACATCCGCTGGCATGTTATCGACTGTTATCGGCGACCCGACGGCGCGGCGCGCCTCAACAAGCGCCCATGGATCGGGCTCTCCGCGCGCGCCAAGCACAACCGGCCTTGCTTCTCCATCGAGCACAAGTAAGCCACGCTCCTTGGCGAAAGCATAGGCAAGTTTGGTGGTCTTGATTTCCGCCGTTTCACTCATGAGTTAGCAATTCGATCTATTGCGGCTGCGCTTGCGGTTCGGCCGCGCCGGTGACGTCATCAATCAGGCGCTCGATTTCTGATACTGGCTGGCCGCTTCTTAACAGTTCTCTGGCGCGCATATAATCCATCTTGCGCTTGGTTGCCGAATTCGCCGTTGCCTGATCGCGAATAATCGTCGGCCTGATAAAAACCATCAGATTTTGACGGCGCCGCTCCCGCGATGAAGACCTGAACAAGTTACCGACACCAGGAATATCGCCAAGCAGCGGCACTTTTTCTTGCCGCTCTTCGGTTTGGTCATCGATCAATCCCCCTATGACGAGAATCTCGCCATTGTCGACGAGCGCCGTCGTCGTTATCTCGCGCTTGTTTGTAATAAGGTCTGTCGATGTCGAGCTAATCGGTCCGACAATCGAGGAAATTTCCTGCACGATTTCCATCGTCACCGTATCGCCGTCATTTATTTGCGGCGTAACCTCCAGGATAACCCCGACTTGTTCGCGATTAATTGTGCGAAATGCGTTCTGAAAATTGTCGCCAATCGCTTCGCCCGTCGTGATCGGAATTTCCTGCCCAACCTGCAAGCGTGCGGTCTGGTTGTTTAAGGTTAGCACAGATGGCGTTGAAAGAACGTTTGAATCTGAATCGTTCTTTAGCGCTGTCAGAATGCCGCCAAAAAAGTTGCCTTCGCCAAATTCAAAGCCGCCCCCTACTAACAACCCTTGAACGCCCAACAGAGATTGCAGCGCCTGTGTTGCTAGCTGCGATTGCAACCCTTCTGTTGTGGAGTTCGTCGTAACGCCATCATCAACGACAACTGTGGATGTTGTTTCAAATACATTATTGAACCTGCTGCCTTCCAATAACGCAGCTCCTGCAGCAGGAAAGATATTGGGAGCCCCCGACCAATTTGTTGCCGAGAACGGAATCTTATCGCCGGTTAAAAAATACTGCACGCCCAGAGCGCGCGCAGCCGTATCGGAAATTTCGACGATGATAGCCTCAACCAACACTTGCGGACGGCGAACATCCAGCTTTTCAATGACGTTTTGCAGCGTACGCTGGATATTGGCGTCACCGTTAATGATGACGGCGTTAGTAGGGCCATGAAATGATACAGTAGCGCGATTGCGCGTCGCCTGTACTTCGCCCTGCCCTGCCGGCGCAGCGTTATTGGCGACTTCAGTAAGAAGCGGGGCGAGCTCTTCAGCGCTCGCATGTTTAAGATAAACGACCGTAAGGTCCGACGACTCTTCGCCGTAGCGATCAAGTTCCGCAATCACCATTTCGAGCCGTCGCATCAATGTCGGTTCCGCACGGATCAACAGAGAATTGCTGGCGTCAACGGGCACGACACTAAACGCGGAGGGCCGCCCGTTCCCTTCTTCCGATAACTCTGCGCCAAGGTCTCTCACCAGCCGTGCAATGTCTGATGCGCTGGCGTGTTCCAGAGAAATCGTGCGAAAAATCGTGGAGTCTCGATCCAATTGGCGCAGCACCTGCTGGATCCTGGCGACATTATCCGCCGTATCGACAACGATAATCGAGTTACCGGTTCGCACGGGGCTCACGACGCCATTCTGGCCGACGATTTGTGCAAGATTCGCCGCCGCCTCACGAGCATCGACATAATTCAAACGAACGATCTGTGTAACGAAATCGGACCCGCGTCCCTCGCCAACCTGGCCTGCTGCGCGAGCAGCCTCTTGCAATGGAACGATCCGGTATTTTCCATCACCTGCCGGCGTCGCAACAAAATCGTTGACCCTCAACATCGCCTGGAACAGTTCCCAGGCTTCGTCCGCACAAAGCCCGCCATTGGGAGGCGACTTGACAGTTACCCTTCCCTGCACCGTCGGATCCAGTAGAAAAGTACGCCCCGTGCGGATAGCGATTTCATCGATTACGGCGCGAATATCAGCTTCTTCGTAATTGAGCGCTGCGCCGCAATTTTCCTGCGCCTTCGCTTCTTCTCCAGCGCCAAGCACAATTGCAGCCATCCCGGCGCCAAGCAGCAAGTTCCGTAATTTACTCATCGCTCATTTCCTAACCCAGACAGTGATAGCGATACGGTTTTTGTTTCCCCGCCTCGCTCAACTGTAATTGTTGCATTACCCGACTGGGTGATGTCGTTCATTAAACTCGCTAACGCTCGCGGATCAGTCGGCGCGGGAGCGCCGTTTATGGATTTCAAGACGTCACCATCTTGAAAGCCGGTCCTGTCAAATACCTGCTGATCATTACCTGCGTAAATGGCGATCACTAATTCGCCATCCTCACTCCTGGTTGGGCGGAGATTAATCGCTGTCTGCAGGTTTTGGATCGAAACCGCGCCCGAACCGGAGGTTGGCTGCGATTCAGGTTTCGGTGGTTCTGAGCGGTTCTCGTTCTCAGGCTGGGTCACACGGGCCTTGCTTTCGAAACGCAAGGACTCCCGGACGCCATTCTGCTCGATAATGACCTGGTCGGAATAGACAGCGATCAGCGACACGCCACGGACAATCGTATCGCCAAGGGTGAATCTTTCCTGTTGTCCGTCGGGACGGCGAATGATGGCGGATGGCTTGTCAGCCGCCGGCCATACTCCGGTAAGCGTAAGATCCAATGCTGTTTCAGCGACATCGGGGGCGATGTCCTCTGTCTGCATTGCTGCTTCCTCGGCCTTGGGAAACGGACTTTTGACACTCATGGCGGTTTGTGAACCAGAACCAACTGGCGCTATGGATGCGATTGCATCGCCCTGCGGCAATGGCAAAGGCGCGAAAATTTTCCAGGCTGTCATGGCTAACAGGGCGCCAAGTAAAATGGCGAGCACAGCTTCACCAACGAGCGGAGCCGTTCTGCCCTCCAGAACGCCTTTCGCCTTTGCAGCCATTCCTGACAGTTCCAACTCAACCAACTTCTGCCGCCTTGCCACCATTTGCATGGAATGATTAATCCATCCGCGCTGTAGTAAACGAAAAGCCTTATCAAAACGATATGCAGCCGCCTATAGAATAGGACGGCTGCATACAAATTTCATTCCAAAATTTTGCGCAAACGCACTGAAATCCTTAGGATTTTTTGCATTTGCCTGAGGCGAGGCAACCGTACGAAGTTCTGTTAAACATTAACTCCCGTTACGGTTGCCTGAAGACCGCCTAGAACTTGGCGGTCAAGCTAGCGGACAAGCTGCGCCCACGATCATAGGTCAAGAACTCAGTCCGACCGCTCATGGTTGCATTACTGAGCTGATATTCTTCATGTTGAGTGCCGAGCAAATTCCGTGCGCTCAAACCGATCGTAAAGTCGGTATTAGCGATCTCAACATTTTGACGATAAACCAGATCGAGTTGAACGCCCGGGTTTTCAATGATGTCCGGAACGCCTTGCGTCAGGTTACCGCGCTGGAGGATGCGTTCATCAACCCAGCCGACAAGAACGGTGAGCTGATCGTCGTCACCTTCCCAGCCAAACTGTGCGTTGAAGATATGCTCCGGCGTGCCTTGCAGGGCAGCTCCATCAAAACCGAACTGTGTTGCATCGATCTCAGTGCGCGTGGCCTGATTTACCGGATCGACGATCATGTCGCCGGCATCCACTTTGATTTCCGACTTGGTGTAGGTGTAGTTCACCGCAAACAGCCAGTCGCGACGATCTGTCCAGTCGTTCCATCCGATACCGAACCGCGTGCGATACTCAAATTCACCACCTAACAGCTCAGCTTTTGGCGTGTTGATAAAACGCGTCTCAAAGGAGTCTGCGCTTGTTGCGGTGATGAATTCTTCGATCGGATTGTCGATAGTTTTATAAAACCCGGCCAAAGTCAGGAACTGGTTCCTGCCGAGATAAAACTCGTAACGAAGATCATAGTTTCTGAACTCACTGTCGACAAGGAAGGCATTACCGCGATAAGCGCGATCGCTGTCCGGATCGAAGAACAACGATGGAGCCAGTTCGCGGAACTGAGGCCGGGCGATGGTATGTGAGTAACCAGCCCTCAATTGCATATCGTCAGTAAAGTTCCAGGTTACTGTTGCAGAAGGCAGCCAGTAATTGTTGTCAATGGCCGCATCGAAACCGCTTTGATTGCCGATACGATCGAATGTCGTGACGGACTGTTCGCCATCTTCGTAGCGAACACCGACAGTGGTTCTGAACGTCGGGATCAATTCAGCGTCGATTTGGGCGTAGGCGCCAATCGTCGTTAAATCCGCTTCGTAAGAGGAATCGCCAGTAAGACCCAGATCCACAAGGTTAAATTGCGGCGCCGGGCCTATGTTATCTGGAGAGAACAGGAAGTCCGGACGGGCGATCTGAGCTTCTGGAGACAATGAGTTGCCGCCGGCGAATTGAAAGGCGGCGAGCTCATAAATTCTGTCGTTTTCAGAATACTCGGCGCCAATTGAAATTTCCAACTCACGAGGGCCGGAAAGAGGCACGAAATAAATGAGATCGACACCGCCGCTATAAGTATCGTCATCCAGAGCACTGAATGAAATAGGCCTATAGGCGGAAAAGCCTTGGGCTGTAACTTCGGCGCCAAGAAAATCCGCATGGGTGAAGCCGCTTCCTGGCGTGAGCGAAGTTACAGGATCAAGCAATCGCGTGAGGCTCTGCTCGTATGGGGATTCGCGTTTTGCTTGGGCGATCGCTCCACGCCAGTTAACCTCAAACTCATCGGTAAACTGGTGTTCACCTGCTAACTGTCCCATGACAAGTTCGCGTTCAATAAACGAACTCGACTCAACATGAACGAAGTTTTCGGTCAGGCCAGGCGCCCCGGCGCTGAAACCCTGATCGATTTGGGCCTGCTTATTCGTTGAGTGAATGTACAGACCAGTTGCTGCAACGGAGTTGCCGAACCATTCCAGTGAGAATGACAGGAGACCGTTTACGGTAGCTTCGTAGTTGGTCTCACGTGTTCTGAAATCCTGTTGGAGACCGCTGTTCACAATCGCCTGACGTGTGGAGATTTCTCTAGACCAGCCTGAATCAAACCCAACAGTGCCAACGACGCCAAAGGTTAGATCTTGATTGAGGTCAAAAGATCCGCCGCCATTGATCGATGCTTCAAAATCCGGACCTAGGGTGCCTTCCTGGATCACAGTGAGAGGCGAATTGGTAAGACCTTCACCAGCCGCTTCAATTTCAGCAGTCGACAGATCGGAAAGCCGCGTCTGAGAGTCAATGATATCGCCTAAAGCGGTGCCGGAGAGGCTCCGTGTGCCATCGTCATAGCCAAGGTAGTCACGATCGCCGCCATTGACGAAGATGCCGTTGCGGCCCGTTGTAACCGTATTAAGGCCGGTTCCCACCTTAACATTCAGGAAAGGCTCTCCAGGATCACGCAAGGTTTGCAGATCAATGATGCCGCCGCCAAATTCGCCTGGGTAATTCGGCGAGTAAGTTTTTTGAACGGTTGCGCCACCGAGAACATCCGATGGAAACAGATCCAGCGGAACGGCCCGGCGAAGAGGCTCGGTACTCGGAAGCACGGAACCGTTGAGACGAGCTGAGGAATAGCGGTCACCCAGACCGCGAACGAACGCAAACTTACCGCTAACAACGCTGAGACCGCTGAGGCGCTTGAGTGCTTCTGCGGCGTTATCATCGCCGGTTCGTTCAAGGTCATCTGCGGACAAGAACGTCGCAACCTGTGAAGTGGCGCGTTGAGGGTCCGGGATATTCTGACCACGAACGATGATCTGGTCAGAAATGGTCGGCTGAATAGACAGCCCTTCGTCTTGGGCGTTCGCCACGGTGGGCGATATGAGCATGGTCGACAAAGCGAGCACGCTTTTAAAGGAAAATGAGGGTTTCATAACAACAACCTTAATCTGTGTGCGAAAAACGACGAGCGGCGCGCCATTGGCGCGCCGCAGGTTCGCGAATTAGCAAGGGCTAGATGCGCCGCCGCCGAGGCCGCACGCAAATGTCCACCAGGTGTCGTTGGTATCTTCGACAGCGCCAACATAAGTCGTCGTGTCGAAAAAGCCTGCAGGCGTCGTCGTGATCGTCGACAGATCAAACTCTGTGACTGCAGCTTCCGTACCTGAATTGATGAACGGGAACGTCCCAAGCGCAGGCTGGATCAGACCGTTAGCGTATGGGAACACATTGTTTCCATCCGCACCGACAGAGCCAGTGGCAGCACCTGCCGCGTTAGCGTCGAGGGCGCCGCCGCAGTCAAAAGCAACAGAGTTGAACGTTGGGTCAACGTTGAGGCCATCATAGGTCCCAGGCGTATTATCGCCAGCGTCTTCCCAGTCGAGACACGGTGTTGTGCCGCCAGTGAAGATGACGCCATTGATGAAACGACCGATGTGACCATCATTCATGCGCTGACCTGACGAACGTGAGCCAACAAGCGTGTAGTTGGCAATCGTCGGGTTGGTTGCCGGAGAGAGCGGGACCCCACTGTTGATGACGCTCGACATCTCAAAGCCGTTGTCGCCGCCGGAAGCACGCTGTCCAACAATCAGATACTGAACAAAGCCATTCCAGCCATTGTCCGTATCCAGTGAGTCGTCGTCGTTGCCGGTGAGTACGATATGCTTCAGGTTCGCTGTGCCGCCGAACATCTCGATGCCGTCGTCAGAGTTGTTATGTACCTGCACATAGTCGACCAGCGTGTTGTAGCCGACGCCACCGAACGAAATGCCGTTCAGCTCGTTACCCATGGTGTTGATAGCGAAGCCGGCATATTTGACCTGAACATACTGCAGTGAGCCGCTGTCATCATCATCCGTGGCGCCGCCATAAAGGGCGTCTGGGCTAGTCACGCCTTCAATGGCGTTCTGGCACGACGCCGTACCCAGCGTACCCGTACCGCAACGGTTGATTGGAGCCTTACCAAGGATAACAAGACCGCCCCATTCACCGATAGCATTTGTTGGATCGGCTTGCGTGTCCAAAAGATCAGCCTGTGATGTGAATACTACCGGGTTTGTAGGCAGGCCGTTCGCCATAATGCGCGAACCGCGGTTTACGACGAGATAGTCCTGACCGCTATTGCCGAAGATCGTGGCGCCTGCCTCGATCGTCAGATCAGCAACATCGCCGCCCGGCGCTGTACCGTCTGCACCTTCGTCAACGCCAACATCAACGCGACCGAGAAGCTCGTAAAAGTTGCCGCTTGTCAGTGTCAGATCGTCTCTAATCGTGCCGGAAACACCACAAACCAATTTGCCGTTGATAAGACCGGTCTGCTGTGTTGTTCCAAGCGGACATCCTGGATCACCAAAGAGGGCGAAGGTCCAGCCAGTGGCCCAGTTTGCTGAAACCGATTCAGTCGGGCCGAAAGCGCCGATGTAGTCGGTCATGTCGAAGAAGCCTGCTGGAGCAGTCGTCAGCGTGCTCAGATCAAACTCAGTAACAGCCGCCTCGTTTGGCCCCGGGAAGAACTCATTCATCAGCGAGCTCATGCCCTGAACGTTGTTAGCGTCAGCCATGAAAGAGCCGTCAGCGGCGCCAGCAGCATTTGCATCAAACGCGCCGCCGCAATCGAATAGAACCGAATTAAATGTCGGATCGACATTGAGACCGTCATAAGTGCCTGGCGTGTTGTCGCCGGCGTCTTCCCAGTCAAGGCAAGGCGTTGTGCCGCCGGTAACAATGACACCATTCAGGAAGCGTCCGATATGACCATCGTTGATACGCTGCCCGGATGAACGAGCGCCGATGATGGTGTAGTTGGCGATCTGCGGGTTGGTTGCCGGCGAAAGCGGAACACCCATATCGCTGATGACACTCGACATCTCGAAGCCGTTGTCACCGCCATCATCACGCTGCTGAACGAGCAGATACTGAACGCTGCCGTTCCAGCCATTGTCCGTGTCCAGCGAGTCGTCGTCGTTGCCAGTCAGTACGATGTGCTTGAGGTTCGCTGTGCCGCCGAACATCTCAATACCGTCATCAGAGTTATTGTGGACCTGCACATAGTCAACGGTCGTGCCATGGCCGACACCACCGAAAGAGATGCCGTTCAACTCGTTACCCATGGTGTTGATCGCGAAACCTGCAAAGCGAACCTGAACGTAACGCAGCGTACCGCTGTCGTCGTCATCAAGTGCGCCGCCGTAGAGAGCGTCAGGGCTCGTAACCCCTTCAATTGCGTTCTGGCATGATGCTGTTCCGAGAGTGCCAGTCGCGCAGCGGTTGATCGGCGCACGGCCGAGAATGACTAAACCGCCCCACTCGCCAATAGCGGAGCCGCCTGAATCTGTCGGATCTACTGCACGGCGTGCAATGTCAGCTTCCGAAGTAAAGACGATCGGGTTTGCTGCATTGCCGTCAGCCTCGATCGTGGAGCCACGGTTGACAACAATATAGTCCGAACCGGCGCGGCCGAAGAGTGTTACGCCCGGGTCAATAACCAGCGAGCCCATAGTGCCGCCAGCCGCCATGCCGTCGCCGCCCACGTCACTACCAACGTCAACGCGACCATTGATGAAATACGGCAGGCCCAAATTTTGAAGTCTTAATGTACCAGTGACCGTGCCGCTGAGATCGCAAGCGACAGTGCCGTTTGGTGTTGTTGTTTGGTTGAAGCCGCTCGGGCATGTTCCGCCCTGGTTGCCGCCGCCGCCGGAGCCGCCGCCATTGCCACCGCCTGAGCCGCCGCCGGAATTGGTAGCGCCAGGCGAAGCGATCTCTTCGCCTTGAGTACAAGCGGCCAGCGAAAGTGCGGCGCTTGCAAGTAGAACTGCTTTAATCTTGGAGATATTGGTCATCTGGGAGACCCCCGGAAAAGGATTGCACGCAAAAAGAGGCGCCCCACGCGCCGTCTATGGGCGCGCATTAGGGGAAGCGTGTAACAGGTGAGTGACGGGATTGTTGCAGTTCGATGACAATTACGGCGCACGAATTGCTCAGTGTGCGCACGTTGTGCACTTAACGAAACGCACTGGATGCGCTTGTGCGGGCGCACGAATTGCGCAAGTGTGAAAATTCCCTTTTCGGAGCCAACAATTTAGCATTGCAAGTGACGATTTCATGCAGCACTGCACAAAGGAAACAACGGCTGGAAAGATGCAAACTTTAAGATGACGGACTGGGTTATTTTCGCCACATGTTTGCTGGCTGGTCTGTTGATCGGCAGCTTTTTGAACGTCGTTATCCATCGCGGCCCGGCGCAATGGAAACTTGTCGATTCGAGCGATCGCGGCACGCTCGTCTCACCGCGTTCGTATTGCCCGGATTGCAAGGCGCCGATCAGCTCGATCCATTTGATTCCGCTGCTTGGGTTCGCGGTATTACGCGGCAAATGCGCAACCTGTGCGTCGAGAATCCCAATTCGATACCCCCTCGTTGAACTCATGGGCGGATTGGCGGGGATTATCGCTGTCGCCATTTTCGGATTCTCAACGACCGCACTCCTGGCTGCATTATTTTTCTGGTTTTTGATCGCCCTTTCCTTCATCGATTTCGAGACCGGCTACTTGCCGGACGCTTTAACCATTCCGCTGATAATTCTCGGCCTGGCGGCCAATGTAATCGACCTTTTCACCAGCTTTCCCAACGCCCTGATCGGCGCCGCTGTCGGCTATCTTGTCTTCCGTCTTATCGGCGCAGCATTTCATCGCTTGCGCGGGCTGGAAGGACTCGGACAGGGCGACGCCAAGCTGCTGGCTGCATTGGGCGCCTGGCTCGGCTGGCTGGCGCTGGCGCCTATTGTCTTTACCGCCGCGATTCTCGCCTTGGGCGCCGTTGGAGCGTTGCGGCTATCAGGCAAAAAGATCGCCGGTGATACGCCGATCCCGTTCGGTCCGGCGCTTGGCGCGGCTGGCGCGCTCGCCATGGTCGCCAACGGCCTCGACCTGCCTGCCTATTATTGGCGTTAGTTATTTTCCCTTGAACTGGGGTTTTCGTTTTTCGAACAGCGCACGCACGCCCTCGGCGCAGTCTTCGGTTGTTATCAAGTCGCGCTGAAACATGGCTTCGAGCGCCATGGCGTTTGGCAGGTCTTTTTGCGTCGCGGCCCGGAATGCGCGTTTTGTCTGCGCCAGCGCCAGCGGCGCCCGCTGTGTTAACGAAGACGCCCAGTCCAAAGCACTCTTCAAGACCTCGTCTGCTGGCGTGACGCGATTAACCAATCCCCATTCAAGCGCGCGTGCGGCGTCAAGCTTTTCCGCTTCAATGGCAAGTTGATAGGCGCGGGCGTACCCGACTTGCTGCGTCAACAATTGCGAAAGCCCGCCGTCGGGCACAAGACCGATATTGGCGAAAGCGCTCATCAGATAGGCGTCCTCGCTCATCACACGCAAGTCACAAGTCAGCGCCGTCGTCATGCCGATCCCGGCCGCCGGCCCGTTGATTGCTGCGATCACCGGCTTCGGCATCGTCTGTATGGCAATTAAAAACGCCGCATACTCCGTATTCAGAATTTCTTCGATGCTGTATTCTTCATTGACCGACGTCACGTCCGCCCCGGCGCAAAAGGCTCGCCCCTCGCCCGTGATAACCACGGCCCTGACAGCCTTGTCCGTCGCCGCCCGTTTCACCGCCGCCGCCATATCGGCGCGCATCTGTGGGTCATAGGCATTTAGTTTTCCCGGTCGGTTGAGCGTGATCAGCGCAACAGCATCCTGCGGAATTTCATATTTCACGGTCATTGTAATTTCCTCTGACGGATCATGGGCTTGCCTCAGCCATCATCGCCCCTGTCCGCGCCGATTGCAAAGCCAGTTGGCAGTGCTTAGGCAGTAGCCTGTGACCCGAGAAAAGGAGACCTGCATGACCGACAGCCGTTTTTTCCGCGAAGCTTGTTTTATTGGCGGCGAGTGGGTCAGCGCTGCTGGCGACGCCATCAAGGTCAACAACCCCGCCACCGGAGAGATCATCGGGGCCGTGCCGAAACTTGGCCGTGAAGAAACCGCGAAAGCAATCGATGCGGCATCGACGGCTTTTCCCGAATGGCGCGCCACCTCGCCCGATGAACGGGCGAAATACTGCATGGCTATTCACGATGCGCTCATGGACAATCAACCGGCGCTGGGCGAACTCCTGACCATTGAAATGGGCAAACCGCTTGCGGAGGCCAAAGGGGAAATCGCCTATGGCGCCGCGTTCTTTAAATGGTTCGCCGAGGAAGCCCGGCGGGTTTATGGCGACATCATTCCCTCGCCCTGGGCCGACAAGCGCATTGTCGTCACAAAGGAACCGGTTGGGGTCGTCGGCTCCATCACGCCATGGAATTTTCCGAACGCCATGATCGCGCGCAAGGCGGCCGCAGCGCTTGCATCCGGCTGCACCATCGTCTGCAAACCGGCGAGCCAGACGCCGTTTTCGGCACTTGCTTTTGGGGTTATCGCGGAAGACGTTGGACTGCCCAAGGGCGTGTTGAATGTCATCACCGGATCGGCGGCGGCGATAGCCGATGAATTGTGTGAAAACGATGCGGTTAGAAAAATCACCTTCACCGGATCGACGGAAATCGGCAAATCTCTTTCCGCCAAAGCCATGGCGAAGTTGAAGCGCGTTTCCATGGAGCTTGGCGGCAACGCGCCGCTGATTATCTTTGACGACGCCGACCTCGATGCGGCGCTTGACGGCGCCATTGCCTGTAAATTCCGCAACTCCGGACAAACGTGTGTTTGCGCCAACCGCATTCTTGTCCAATCGGGCATCTATGACGCCTTTTCCGAAAAACTTTCCCAAAAGGTGCGGGCTCTTAAGGTCGGTGATGGTCTGGCGGACGGGACCGATCAGGGGCCGCTTATCGACGACAGCGCTATTCAGAAAGTCGAAGAGCATATTGAAGACGCAACAAGGAAAGGCGCGTCGATTACTGCCGGCGGCAAGCGCCACGAAAAAGGCGGCACTTATTTCGAGCCGACGCTGCTCACTGACGTCACGGCGGATATGCTGATCGCAAAAGATGAGACCTTTGGCCCCGTGGCGCCGCTTTTCCGTTTCGATACGGAAGAAGAAGCGGTGAAGATGGCGAACGATACCGAATACGGCCTCGCCTCCTACTTTTACACCAAAGATCTTGGCCGCGCGTGGCGCGTGATGGAAGCGCTCGAGTACGGCATGGTCGCCGTGAATGAAGGTATCCTGTCGACGCCGACAGCGCCGTTCGGCGGCGTGAAAGAATCCGGTTTCGGCCGGGAAGGCTCGAAATACGGTCTCGAGGATTACCTCAACATCAAATACGGCCTGTTCGGCGGTCTTGGAAAATAGCGTCATTTTTTGTGCAAAAAACTGGCGCGGCGCCCCCTCTCTCGCTTCTTTGTTTTGGCGCGGCGTCTGGCCTGTAGCCGATTGTTGTACAAGTTCCCTGGAATAATTGTTGTGCAACTTTTTGGGTTTAACGACGAACTCCGACAGAACCACATGACGGACTTGACCCGGCATCCAGACAGCATAGTTCAAAGTATCCGGCAGGGGCCGGCCCCAAGCACTTATTGAATCAGTGTTCTCACTAACAGTGTTGGCATAAATAAACTTCATCCGCGGATAATAAGACCTGCCGGAAACCCGGGGATAACCTTCCACCGAAACTGGGTTTCCTTTAAATTTTCATCAGATAAGGCGTATTTTCAGAACGCCATTTCGCTTTATGCGTGTGCGGACTTGTCACGCATTTGCTCTGCGCACGACGCCGAAAAAAGCGCTTTCAATTTCGCTGCTTCCTTGTCCACATCGTGCGCCAGTTCCACACGGCGGCGTCCTTCCGCTGCTTTGGCGACAAGCAGGTCTTCTGATGAATTGAGCGCTGACCGCAAGGCGCCGATCAGCGCCTTGCGGTCGCCCGCCGGAATGATCCAGCCGCAACCGTCATCGACAAGTTCCGGTATGCCCGCGATGTAAGTGGATATGACCGGACGGCCGAGCGCCAAGGCTTCCATGATCACCACAGGCAACCCTTCGGCGAATGTCGGCAGCAGAAAGCATCGCCCGCCTGAAACGGCCTCGCGAACTTTTTCGTTTTCCATCCAGCCGGTGATTTCAACATTTTCCGCAACGCCGCAGCGTTCGATCTCTGCTTCAATCTCCGCCCGCGATTCTCCGTCGCCGATCAACGTGACTTTGATATCCGGAAATTCGGCCTTCAGCGCAGCAACCGCCGCCGGGATCTGCGCCTGCCCTTTTTGCGGACAAAGGCGCCCAACGCAGACAATCTCTTGTGTGCGCGGCACGCCGCTGAAATCAAAATCTTTCAGATTGAGGCCGCAATGCACAATGTGAATTTTTTCAGCCGCTTTGATCGATGAAAACCGGATAATCTGTGACTTACAGAAATTCGAAATCGCGATCACGAAGGCTGCGTGTTCGATTTTTTCCGGAAAGCTCAACAGTGGTGCATCTGTTAGCTCATCCGGACCGTGCACCGTAAAAGAATAGGACGGCCCGCCCATAATGCGCGCCAGCATGGCGACCGCCGTTGCATTGGTCGAAAAATGCACGTGCACATGATCGATCTCGTCTCGTTTCGCACGCTGGCGAAAATAGACCGCTTCCAGAAAATACGCCGCATGACGAATGAAACCGCCACGCGCATTTTTTTTCAGGCGCCGCCATGGCCCTATCGCTCTCGCCAGTCCGGCGGGATTTGTAAAACACGCGCGAATAAATGCACCGAGCAAGCCGAGGGCGTTGCCGGATAATATGTAGCGGGTTTTTTCGATTTCCGCCTTATCCAGCGGATCAACAAGCGCATCATCCCACTGCCGCATGGCGTATCGCGTAACGCTTATGCCGCGACGCTCCAGCGCCTCGATTTCACGACGAATGAACGTCGTCGAAATCAGCGGATATGTGTTCATGAGATAGGCGAGATTCACGAGGACAGCCTTCAAACGTCAGCGGAATGCAGTTCACCCACCGTTCTGACGCAGTTTGGTAACCAAACTCTTGATTGAAGCGAAACGCTATACTTTACGCCGCAACCTTCATCGAAACGATCTTTGTTGGCGTTGACGGCGGCTCGCCGCGATTCATCGCGTCCACATGCTCCATCCCGTCTACGACCTTGCCCCAGGCCGTGTACTGACCATCGAGGAACGAAGCGTCGTCAAAACAGATAAAGAACTGGCTGTCGGCGCTATTGGGGTTTTGCGCCCGCGCCATGGAGCAAACACCGCGCTGATGACTGACATCATTGAACTCGGCGTCGATGTTCTGACCCGAGCCGCCGGTGCCATCGCCGCGCGGACAACCCATTTGCGCCATGAAGCCGTCGATAACGCGATGCGCGCTGAGCCCGTCGTAAAACCCGTCTTCGGCGAGTTCCTTGATCCGCGCCACATGGTTCGGCGCTTTTTCAGGAAACATCTCAATCGTGACGTCACCGGTATCAAGGCTTAAAATCAGCTTATCGCTCATCGTTCTATCTTCCCGTCTTTCTTGATTGGCACGCGAATTTCGCAGATGTCCTTCACATAGCTGTCTTCGCTCACATCCTCCGTGAGCTGCAGATACTGTTTGAAGGTTTCGCTGCTGGTATTCAGCACCCGGATATTTTCGCGTTGCGATGCTGGAATATCGGCTTCCAACCGCACGCGAATAATCGGTGTCGGACGGCTGGGCGGCTCGCCGCGCACAATGCGCCGCGTCGCCTCAAAGCCGTCAACGATCCAGCCCCAGCCGGTATAGCGCTTGTCGAGGTTAAGACGTGAATCGCCAATCATCAAAAAGAACTGACTGTTGGCGCTGTTCGGATCGGTAGCGCGCGCCATGGACATAACGCCCGGGCAGTGCAACGGCCATAATTTGACAGAATTAGTAGTCAGGAATGACCGCAACCCTTCGGGTTGCGCGGCCGCCGGCATGCCGTCCACATACCCAACGCGGGGCGCGATCCGGTCACGGCCGATTTGTGTAAAGCCGCTGACTTCGCTTGCCTCACGCGAAAACTCCGCTTCAAGGTCAGGCTTGTCTGAACCGCCGGTGCCGTCGCCTTTTGGATCACCACCCTGGGCCATAAAGCCCTCGATCACGCGGTGAAACGTAAGGCCGTCATAAAATCCTTCGCGGGTCAGTTCCTTGATGCGCTGGATATGGTTGGGCGCGAAGTCAGGACGCAGCTCAATGACCACAAGACCGGCCGGCAGGTCCATGTAAAGCGTGTTTTCAGGATCGAGCGGACGCCACACATCATCAGGCGCGCTTTGTAAAAATTCCAGC
The DNA here is from genome assembly GCF_028748065.1 of Hyphococcus flavus. Classification (GTDB taxonomy): domain Bacteria; phylum Pseudomonadota; class Alphaproteobacteria; order Caulobacterales; family Parvularculaceae; genus Hyphococcus; species Hyphococcus flavus. The sequence goes on from NZ_CP118166.1 coordinate 3,130,657, forward strand.
GGAGTTGGCTTCGCCGGTTCGTCATCATCATCGGCAAACGCCGCCGTCACGCCGAGCGCGGCCAGTGACGCCGCCGCCATAATCGCCAGTCTACGCATATTTACTCCTCGTCGGCCCCTGCCAGCCATATTGGGTCCCCGTCATATAGTGCAAACGGCTTGATTTGCGAAATTACGATGCTGCGAACTTAGCTTTCAGCTTTTCCACCACATGAGCGGGTGCAAAAGCGCTGATATCCCCGCCGAGCCGTGCGATTTCTTTGACCAGCCGCGAGGCGATGGATTGATAGCGGGCGTCGGCCATTAAAAAGACAGTCTCGATCTCGTCATTCAGGGCCTGGTTCATGCCGACCATCTGGAATTCGTATTCGAAATCCGAAACCGCGCGTAGGCCACGGACGATGATATTCGCGTTCACTTCTTCGGCGAATTTCATCAGCAGGCTTTCAAACGGCACAACCCTGATAGGGACGCCGCTGGCTTTCGATATGCGCGCCATTTCCTGTTCGACCATGGCGACGCGTTCCTGGAGGGAAAACAACGGCCCCTTGTCGCGATTGATGGCGACGCCAATGATCAGCTCATCGACCAGCTTTACCGCGCGCTCAACGATATCCACATGACCCATGGTCAGCGGATCGAACGTTCCCGGATAGAGGCCGATCAGTTTTGTCATTCTTCCTCCGCCTCGGCCCCGGTCTCATCGTCTTCATCACCGTCAACATCTTCGATGCGGCCGACAGAAACCACATGCTCGTCCTCGCGCGTACGGAAGATGGTAACCCCTTGCGTGTTGCGCCCGGCGATGCGGATGTCGTCGACCGGCGTTCTGATCAACTGGCCGCCATCGGTGACAAGCATGATCTGATCTGAATCTTCAGTCGGGAACGCCGCCACGACAGGGCCGTTCCTGTCCGTGGTCTGGATCGCGATGATGCCTTTGCCGCCGCGTCCAGACGTTCTGTATTCGTAGGACGAGGTGCGTTTGCCGTAACCGTTTTCAGTGACAGTCAGGATAAATTGTTCCGCGGCGCCGAGTTCTGCGAGACGCTCCGGACTGATCGCCACGTCAGGTGTTTCCGTGTCCTCCGGATCTTCAACATCCTGCTCGCCAGCAGCACGGCGCATGGCGGCGGCGTGTTTCAGATACGCCTTTGCTTCATCGGAAGAAGTATCCACATGGCGCAGCACCGCCATGGAAATGACCGAGTTGCCCTTGTCGAGCTTGATGCCGCGCACGCCCGTTGATGTACGCCCGGCGAATACGCGCACCGCGTCCACTGGGAAGCGGATGCACATGCCGGCGGCTGTCGTCAGCAACACGTCTTCGTCTTCGCGGCAGACCTGAACGCCAATGATACGATCACCCTCATCGAGCTTCATGGCGATCTTGCCGTTGCGGTTAACTCGCTGGAAGTCGGAAAGCTTGTTGCGGCGGACATTACCGGACTTCGTGCCGAACATGACGTGAAGCTGTTCCCAGGCTTCTTCGTCTTCGGGAAGCGGCAGAATGTTGGTGACGCGCTCGTCAGGCCCCAGAGGAAGCAAGTTTACAAATGCTTTGCCGCGCGACGTCGGCGCGCCTTCCGGCAGGCGCCATAATTTCAACTTATAGGCCATGCCCGTCGATGTGAAGAACAACAGCGGCGTGTGTGTGTGACCGACGAAAAGCTGATTGACGAAATCCTCGTCCTTGAACTTCATGCCGGCGCGACCCTTGCCGCCGCGTTTTTGCGCGCGATAGGTCGAAAGCGCGGTACGTTTCACGTAACCCGCATGGGTAACGGTAACGACCATCTCCTCGCGCGCGATCAGGTCTTCGTCTTCGACCTCGCCTTCCGCATCGACGATCTCGGTCCGGCGCGGCGTGGCGAACTCATCACGCACGGCCGTCAACTCATCCTTGATGATAGTCATGACACGATCGCGGTTGCGCAGGATGTCGAGATAATCGGCGATCTTGTCAGCGAGGCCTTTTAGCTCGTCGCCAATTTCATCGCGGCCCAGCGCGGTCAAACGCTGCAGACGCAGATCGAGGATTGCTTTCGCCTGCTCCTCTGACAGCCGCAGGGTCTTGCCGTCCGTCATCAGGTGACGCGGATCAGCGACCAGTTCGACCAGCGGCGCCAAATCCTTCGCCGGCCAGTCACGCTCCATCAATTGTTCTTTGGCTGTCGCCGGGTCTGGCGCATTGCGGATCAACGAAACGATTTCATCGATATTCGCAACGGCGATGGCGAGACCGACCAACACATGCGCGCGATCACGCGCCTTGTTGAGATCGAATTTCGTGCGGCGGGTGATGACCTCCTCGCGGAAGTCAATAAACGCCGAAAGAATATCACGCAGTGCAAGCTGCTGCGGTTTGCCGCCATTAAGCGCCAGCATGTTCACGCCGAAACTCGTCTGCAGTTGCGAATGGCGATAAAGCTGGTTCAGCACCACGTCAGGCGCGGCGTCGCGGCGTAATTCGACTACAACGCGGATGCCCTGACGATTAGACTCATCGCGAATGTCGGCGATGCCCTCGATCTTCTTTTCTCGAACGAGGCCGGCAATGCGCTCGACCATCAGCGCCTTGTTTACCTGATATGGAATTTCGCTGATGATAATGCCGTAGCGGTCCTTGCGCACTTCCTCGATCGTCGCGCGGCCGCGCATGACCACCGAGCCGCGTCCCAACAGAAGCCCTGCTTTAGAACCTGCGCGGCCGAGGATGATGCCGCCGGTTGGAAAGTCCGGACCCGGCACAATTTCGATCAGTTCCTCATCTGAGATTTCCGGGCGATCAATCATCTCCAGCGTTGCATTGACCACTTCACCCAGATTGTGCGGCGGGATATTTGTCGCCATGCCGACAGCAATGCCGCCAGCGCCGTTCACAAGCAGGTTGGGATAGCGCGCCGGAAGAACAATCGGCTCGCTCTCAGAACCGTCATAGTTCTCTTGAAACGCGACCGTATCTTTTTCGATGTCTTCGAGCAGCGAATGGGCCGGCTTGCCCATGCGTACTTCCGTATAACGCATGGCCGCTGGCGGATCGCCGTCAATCGAACCGAAGTTGCCCTGCCCGTCCAGCAACGGAAGACGCATGGAAAAATCCTGCGCCATGCGGACGAGCGCGTCATAAACCGCCTGATCACCATGGGGGTGATATTTACCGATGACGTCGCCGACAACGCGTGCAGACTTTTTATATGGTTTGTTCCAGGCGTAACCGTTGCCATGCATCGCCCATAGAATACGCCTGTGCACCGGCTTCAGGCCGTCGCGCGCATCGGGGATCGCGCGGGATACAATGACGCTCATGGCGTAGTCGAGATACGACTTGCGCATTTCGTCTTCGATCGAGATGGAAGACACGCCCTGAGCGGGCATTATGGGTGGCGTTTCGCCGGAATTTTCGTCGTTTTCGCCGTTATCGTCGGCCACAGGGTAACCCTTTGAGAATCAGATGGAAAAGAACGATCCGGCTTAGCATCAGCCCCCTTTAAAGCCAAGCATTCACGCCGGTTTGGGGTCAGTTTATTCGCAGACGTTCTTGAGCTATGATCTCTGCTAGGAATGTCTTGGAGAAGTTTTTGATTTTACTGCGAAAATATCTCGTGATTTCAATGGCCTCGGCCATATGTCTGATGGCCTGTGGAAATAATGACCGGAGTGCGGAATCCAGCACATATAAAAGCACTGATTTCGCACCGCTGGCAGAGCAAGGCTGGGCCGATGCGGAAGCGGTTTTTTCATCCGTTGACGGCGCCGAAAAAGGGCGCGCCCTGTTCAAGAACGCACCCGGTTTGGGCGTAATGATCAGGGTGAGCGTGAGCGGGCTGACGCAGGGCTGGCACGCCATTCACCTGCACCAGGTCGCTGATTGCAGCGACGGCGCGGAGGGGTTCAAAGCCTCGGGCGGGCATATCAATCCGGATAATGCAGAGCACGGTTTATTGAACCCGAAAGGATATGAAGCGGCGGATATGCCGAACATCTATGCTGGCGCAGACGGAAGCGCGACAGCGGAGGTTTTCAATCCACGGATCACGCTCACGGGTGACAATGGCGTTATCGATGCTGACGGTTTCGCGGTGATCGTTCATGAAAGTCCTGACGATCACATGACACAGCCGATTGGCGGCGCCGGCGCGCGCGTCGCTTGCGCCGCGGTGGCGGCTGGATAAGAATTCTGGTGGGGATGTTGCGTAGGGGAGCAAAAATGAAAACCTGGGACAGACGATCATTTCTTGTAGGGAGCGCGGCGGTGAGCGCCGGTGCGGCAATACCGCTTGCGGCGCGTGCTGACGATCCCATGGGCGCCTGGACGCCGCTGGCGAACATGCCTTTTGCGGTTCAGGAAATTTATCCGGCCCCGTTTCGCAAAACGGCTGACCCCGCGGCAAATCTTAAACCCTCGCCGTTAAACCTGATCGTCAACGCCGGCGGCCTTGTTCCCGATGGCGCATTCAACGTCACCGATGCAGTCACCTTTTACGATCCTGCCTATGACGCCTGGGGCTACGGCACGCCTCTGCCCGAACCGCGCCATCACGTAGCGCTCGTCAACAATAATGGCCTTCTTTACGCCGTCGGCGGCTTCGCGCGTGACGCAAGAGGCGGCTGGCAAATGCGCGGGCAGTGCTGGCGCATTCGCGATCTGAACGGCCGGTGGGAAACCATGGCGCCCCTCCCGCATCCGCAAGCGGAAATGGCGGCGGTTTCACTTGGCGGTTATCTCCATGTTGTCGGCGGGCGCGCGCCGGCGGGCAGTCTCAACGCCCAATGGGCTGATCATATCGATACGGACGAACACTGGGTATTCGATGCGGCGGCCAATCGCTGGCTCGATGCGGCGCCTATGCCGACGCCGCGTAATTCCGCCGCCGGCTGCGTCGTCAATGGCGTCCTTTACGTGATTGGCGGGCGAACCGTGAATGACGGAAACCTCAGCACCGTCGAAGTCTACGACCCCCTCTCCGATCGCTGGGCGCAGGCGAGCCCAATGCCAAAAGCGCAAGGCGGCCTCGCCGCCGCAGTAATGAACGGCAAGATTTACGCCTTTGGCGGCGAATATTTCAATCCGGCTCCGGGCGGCGTTTTCGCCGAAGCCTGGGAATATAATCCTGATACAGATAAATGGCGTGCGGTCGCCGCCATGCCGAGGCGCCGTCATGGCCTCGGCGCAGTCTCTCTCGGCAACGCCATTTATGTGCTCGGCGGCGCCAGCGGCGTCAGCAGCAACGGCACCAGCAACGCGCTCGACCGTTTTGAGATTTAGCGGGGCCGCCGTTACCGGCTAACCCCAATAATTACGCCCATGCCGGTCACGGCGATGAGGATGGCTGCGGGCACAAGAGTGATTTGCAGCAAGGCTTCGCGGCCGCTGATGACGCCTGTCCAGGTTTCAAACGGCTGCGCCAGAAATTGTGCAAACGGTTTTTTCTGCACCGGATCGATGCGCCCGCCCACACGGCTCAGCATATATGGCGTGCCTAGATAAACGCCGAGATAGACAGCGCTGATCGCCACCATGAACAGCGCCTCGCGGTCATTGCGAAACGTCAGCCAGAAAACAGCCAATATCGCAGCATTGATTAAGGCGAACACCCTGAACACGCCGGCATGAAGGCTGGCGTTTGTTTTGGGCTCGACCCCGGTTTCGACAAGCGTCAGTTCCGGCTTTTTGTCTGCTTTGACCGTGCGCTCGAGCTCAGCCTCGAAAACAGCGGTTTCCATCGGTACGGCAAGCGGCGTCATGGCGATTCTCCATAGATGTATTTTATATACATCTTTTATATTGCCTTAGAGTACATAATGCAATATATAAGATACATCTTATTATTGGAGACCTTGATGCGCCTGAACCTTCAGACCGATTATGCGCTGAGAATGTTGATGCACCTCGCCGTCAATACGGACCGTTTGTGCACCATCACCGACATCGCGACGCGCTATTCCATCTCAAAGAACCACTTGATGAAAGTGGCCCATTTGCTGGGCAAGGAAGGCGTCATTGAAACCGTTCGCGGACGCAGCGGCGGTCTCGCCCTCGCGTTGCCGGCGGAGCATGTGAATATCGGCAAAATTGTCCGGATGATGGAAACCGACCTCGCCATCGTCGAGTGTTTTCAGGGCGACGGCGGCGAGTGCGTTATTACGCCTGCGTGCCGGTTAAAAAATGTTTTGAATGAGGCGGTAACGGCGTTTCTCGCCGTGCTCGACACTTATTCGCTGGACGATCTGGTACGGCGTAACGCGAAGCTGCGCTTGCTGTTAGCGGAGGACGCAGCGTGACCGAGTTCGTTAATCGGACAGCGGAAGAACGCCGTCAGGAAATTCAGGCGAATGCAGCAGGTCTTGGCATCGACGATGCTTATATTTCGTTGCTCGTTGACACGTTCTATGAACGCGTTCGCGCCCATCCTCTTCTCGGCCCGATTTTCGAAGAAAAGATCGGCGGCAATTGGGGCCCTCACCTTGCGCGCATGAAAGATTTCTGGGCGTCGGTAGCGATGAACGCCGGACGATATTCCGGAAAACCCGTGCCGAAACACAAGGCGCTGACGCGCGTGCAGCCCTGGCATTTCAATATCTGGCTCGGGCTTTTTCGCGAGACGCTTGAGGAAACGGCGCCGGCGCCCGCCGCCGTCCCCTATTTCATGGAACGGGCGGAACGTATCGCAGAAAGCCTGCAACTGGCGATGTTCGGCTTGCCGGGTCTCGACGCGCAAAAAGCGCAAGCCAACAAACACGGATGACCAATGCAAACGAAACTCCCCGACGGGCTCATTCGATATGGAGGAACAGCGGACTTCACGGAGGAAACGGTTCCCGCCAAGCTGACTTCAGTTCACGATACGAAACCCGGCGTGTGGGGCAAGCTAATCGTGAAGGAAGGCGTGCTCGATTACATCATACCTGGACCGCCTGAAGAACAACTAAGGGTGTGCGCAGGCGGCTTCGCCGTGATTGAACCGCAAGTCAAACACTATGTGAGGCCGGTTGGCGCTGTTAGGTTTCACGTCGATTTCTATCGCCGACAAAAGTAATCTTAAGGCCGCGCTGTCCCCGCCATTGTGCTGACAGCTTTCCCTACACTACCGGAAATATTCGATAACAAGGTGCATCCACGCGACCAATCACCTGCCCGCTATGGTTGGCTCATTGCTCTCTTACGTTATAGGATTGCGCCAGTCAGATGCATTCGGCGGGACTGACGAGGGGCGCAATCATGAAACTGTTTTTCAAAATCATCGGCGGGCTTTTTCTGCTTTTTCTTGTCGCCAGCGCGGTCATGGCGGCGATGAACTGGCAAATGGTGATGCAGATCGTCCGCTATAACCCGCTTGTCATTCCGGCCATGTATGGCGAACCGGCGGACCTCCAAGAAGCCAACGAGCAGGATCTGAAATTCGCCAGAAAGCTCCTGAAATACGACCGGAGTTTTTCCGATGAAGCGGAAACCAAATTTCTGACGCAACTCGATGCGTTAAACGAACAAGCGGCGACGCTTTCAAAAGCAGAACTTTATCTTGGCGTCGCGCGCGCCGTCGCCCATGCAGACAATGGCCACACCAATCTTTCGACATATCCGCTTTATAGCGAATTTAATCACGCGAACGTAAAATTCTTCTGGTTCGCCGACGGTCTTTATATTGTGCGCGCACACAACATGTACGCCGATCTGGTCGGCGCGCGCGTGACGGGAATAGGAAACAAAACGCCCGAAGAAATCGTCGGTTCACTCAGCCAATATCTTGGCGGCGCGGCGAACTTCCGACGGCTATATGCAACCTTTCATCTGGAATCGCCGCAGATGATGCACGCGGCTGGCCTCGCCGCCTCGCCTGACGCCCTGCAACTAACGGTTATTGATCGCACTGGCCAGGAAAGAGACGTTGCTCTTGCCGCCGTCAGCCGTGACGCATCGCTTGATGTTCCGGGGCGCAGACCCTTCGTGACGCTACAGGCTATACCCATGGACGGTGAAGGCGATGACTGGACGCGCACGCTCAACCTCACCGGCAGCGATGCACCGCTTTATCTTCGCAATTCGGACGAGAATTTTTTCTGGACCAAGCTCGATAATAGCGGCGTCTATATCCGCCCGCAGTTGCTGCTGAACCGCGATGACGCAGTGCTCGTTGAACAGTTCGAGGAAGTCTTGGGCGCGTTCAGCGACGGTGAACTCGGCTATATGGTGGTGGATTTACGGTGGAGCCCGGGCGGCGATTACACGCAAGTCATCGATTTCGTGAAATCCGCGCCAGAAAAACTGAGCGCCGACGGACGTCTTTACATCGTCACCGGACCACAGACATTTTCAGCGGCCATCGTCATGACCGCATTTTTGAAATATTACGGCGGCGAAAAATCAGTGATCATCGGCGAGCAGAATGGCGACCGGGAGCAATTCTGGGCCGAACGCGGTCCATTGCCTTTTGAGCTGCCGAACTCAGGCTTCTCCATCAACTACTCAACGGGCTATCACGACTGGGCCAATGGCTGCGCGGACAGGCATGAATACTGCTTCACGCAGAACATTATTCATGAAGTGCCGGCGGGTTCGCTTGCGCCTGATGTGATGATTGCTCCCACATTTGCCGACTACGCAAGCGGCGGCGATCTCATCATGAATTACATCTTGTCCGCGCAAGCACCCCCGGACCAGGAAAGCGACTAGACTTTAAAACGCATCCATCAGCGGCTGGTAAGCCGTGCGCTCGATGCCCACCGGCATGATGATCCGAATACGCTCGCTCTCGCCGATGACGCCATATTCCTCAATCGCCACGGCGCCTTCACGGCCTTCCGCAAGCATGCGTTTTTGCAGTTCGGGATAGACTTTCATCGGCGCCAGAAAGAACGACGCATAGTTCTTGTAGGGAAAGTCCGCGATCAGCGCATCCGAGCCGGGCAACATCACGCCCGGAAAACTCGCACGCCATGTCGCCTGTTCGCCCTCTGACAGGCCGTCGATCCGGCAGGCGAGAATGGACCGAAGGCTTTCTTTCGGCGCATCGGGCGGATCGAGATAAACGGCGAGGCGTCCATGCCGCCATATTTGGAGCGCCAATTGTAGTAAGTCGCGTTACTGATCCCGTGTTCGCGGCACAGATCGGCAACCGACACACCGCTCTCACCTTGCTTCAGAATCGCCAATATCTGCGCGTCCGTAAATCTCGATTTCTTCATCGTCTTCTCCTTCGCTATCAAAAGCCGGAGAAGTCTATTTTTCAACCCAACTATTTTCAGGGGGGATTACCGCAGCATCTCGCCAGAACTGGACATAAGACTGTCTAGATTTATTAAATCCACATCACATCTCGCGGGTAGCATCGTGAATACGCTAGAATCTAATTTTTAGTAGGGACAAACCTGTTAATAACTTATTTTCTTGCGCCAAAACCCTTTTGTCCTTCAAGCAATCTTTCGCCCGAAAGCATAACATACGTAATTTTGCGACCCTGCCCGCTTGTTGCTTCGAACTCTATAGATGCAAATGCAAGCAATCCCATTTGCTCCGAATAGATAAACCGAACTGATGGCTGATCTGAATTATCTTTTAATCGATCAATTACTATTCCTTCCACTTTAGTACCAAAAAATGGTTTCTCTACAGTTCCAATTGCTTGAAATGTCGCGCCATTAAGCTCCCATGATAAGCCCGTTTCCAATATTCCGTCACGAGGGACAGCGAAATATGGATAGCCATCAGAAAATAATAGACAAATAAATTGTGAGTCACTTTTACAAGCCAATACAGAAAAAACTCTGTGATCAGTAAACATTTTTTCTTCTTCTATGTCGATTACGGTGGATTTGGGTGGATCAAAGAGAGAAGTATATACGTAAGGCTGAGCCGTACACGACGACATCCAAACTGATATGATCGCAGCAATAACAACTGAAGTTAACTTCACGTCCACTGTCCCTATCAAAAAATCGATTCAAGTTCAGTCTTGCTCAAAATATCAGGAAACGCAAAGCTCATGTCCGCTTTGGGTCAACAGCAGACGATTAACTTTAATCCGATACGCCATCCGCGATTGACGGCCGCACTGCCCTGCGCTTCAAACCGGGTCCATGAAAATCCTCGTAACAGGTTCATCCGGTCATCTCGGGGAAGCGCTGATGCGGCTTCTCAGGTCTACGGCCCATGATGCAATCGGGCTGGATATCAAACCCGGTCCTTATACGGCGCTGGCCGGGTCGATTACGGACGCTGACTTTGCAAACGCACACGTCCGCGACGTTGACGCTGTCATCCACACGGCAACGTTGCACAAACCCCATGTGGCGACCCATTCGCGGCAGGATTTTGTCGACGTGAACATCACCGGCACGCTGAACCTGCTTGAGGCCGCGCGTGAACATGGAGCTGGCGCATTCATCTTCACCAGCACCACCAGCGCCTTCGGTCATGTGCTGCGCCCCGAAGAAGGTGCGCCAGCCGCATGGGTGACTGAAGAATTGCGCCCGAAACCGAAAAACATTTACGGTATTACGAAGCTCGCGGCGGAACATTTATGTTCGCTGTTTCATGAAAAATACGCGCTCAACACGCTAATCCTTCGCACCTCGAGATTTTTCCCTGAAGAAGACGACAGCCGCGCCATTCGCGACGGTTATGACGACCTCAACGCCAAGGTGAACGAGTTGCTCTACCGCCGCGTCGATATTGAGGATGCTGCAAACGCACATTTATGCGCGCTTAAACGCGCGGGCGATATCGGTTTCGGGCGATACATTATCAGCGCAACGGCGCCGTTTTCTGAAGACGACGCTGCGCAACTGCGCGCCGACGCGCCGTCGGTTGTTCGCCGCCATGTTGCTTTTGATGAGGAATTCGAACGCCGCGGCTGGAAAATGTTCCCGTCCCTCGACCGGGTCTATGTCAACGAGGCGGCGCGCCGGGACCTCGGCTGGTCGCCGAAAGTGGATTTCAAGACGGCGCTTGCGCGCCTTTCATCGGGCGAAAACCCGTTCAGCGATTTGATGAATGACATCGGCAAAAAGGGCTATCACGATCAAGTCTTCGAAGACGGCCCTTTTCCGGTGGATTAGACTTCTTTGGATTTTCCCGATCTAACAAGCTCCGCTCACCCCGGCGGCCGCGCGCGAAGGCGCGCTTATTATAGCAAAGTCGCATTCGCGACCGGGCCGGGGCCCAGTCAAACAAAAATGCCGAGCTTCGCCCGACTTTCTTCTTTTTGCTGGATCCCGGTTTTCACCGGGATGAGCGGTTTAAACTACACAAATAGCAAAGCGACCTAATTTTGTTTTCAATTCCGGTCTGTAGGCAGGCACTCGGAAAATACCGGATTGCCGACGACCTGGCGGCTCATCCACGCTTCGCCGGCGGCAATGCAATCGCTTTGCCGTTCATAAACGCCGATGACTTCGGGTTCACTTGTTGGACCTGGGGTAAGGTACCCAAGCGCCGTCCATTCTTCATAGGCGCCACCGGTTGTTGTGCATGCTGAAATAAAAACAGTAAGCAAAATTGCTGCAACGCGAAAAACTTTTACTGTCGAAACCGCCTCTTTGTAGTGTGTGTTCATCTCAGGCGCCTTTCTCAGTTTCAAATTGGCTCCGGACGCAATGTCAGTACGCCTAAATCGCGGCGAGAAGATGGAATTTAAGCAAAAACAATTCGGTTCCAAAATAAAATTGTGGAAAAAGTAAAGCCCCGGCAATGCGCGCCGGGGCTTTGGACGAATTCAAATCGAATTCTTTGTCGTTCGAACGCTTGTCTGCGTTCGGATATTCTTGCTGCGGAGCGCCCCCGCAAGTCATCGGCCCTTAAAACACCGGCCCGATGAACGTCTCCTCTTTTTTGCTTAAGTGATGCTTCAAAACATCACTTTTGCGAGGAGAAAACAGTTCAAAACACGAAGTTCAGGCAGCTTTTGCCCGAATCAAACGCCGATTAACGACGCTTCGTCTTACGTTTTGCTGTTTTGCGCTTAGCGGTTTTACGCTTTGCGGTCTTACGCTTGGTCGCTTTTTTAGCGGTCTTGCGCTTGGCCGTTTTACGCTTTGCAGTCTTGCGTTTTGCGGTCTTCCGCTTGGCGGTTTTACGCTTTGCAGTCTTCCGCTTAGCGGTTTTCCGCTTTGCAGTTTTACGCTTCGCAGTCTTCCGCTTGGTCGTTTTACGCTTTGTAGTCTTGCGTTTAGCGGCTTTTTTCGCGGTTTTCCGCTTTGCGGTCTTCCGCTTGGCCGTTTTACGCTTTGCGGTTTTGCGCTTTGTTGTCTTGCGCTTCGCCGTCTTCTTCGCCGTAGTCTTACGCTTGGCTGTTTTACGCTTCGCGGTTTTTCTCTTCACCGCTTTTCTTTTGGTCGTTTTTCTTTTGACCGCCATGGTTCACCTCCGAATCATGATTCGAAAGTTGAACAATAACCGAATTTACTAAAAAAGTATTGTTCATGCGCAACGACATGCACGCGCAAGTTATTTTTTTCGCGTTTTTTGATTCGTTTCAGCGATTAAAATGGAATGTCGTCATCCAACTCATAACTTTGTCCGCCTGAAGAACGGCTTTGGTCTGACATTCCGTTATCGTTGTTATCATAACCGCCGCTTGAACCGCTGCGACCGTCCAACATCGTCAATGTCGAGTTGAATCCCTGCAGCACAACCTCTGTTGAGTAGCGGTCATTGCCGTTTTGATCCTGCCATTTACGTGTTTGCAGCTGACCTTCGAGGTAAACCTTCGAACCTTTCTTCAGATATTGCTCAACAACGCGGCAAAGACCTTCGTTAAAGATGACAACGCGGTGCCATTCGGTTTTTTCGCGTCGTTCGCCGGTATTTCTGTCTTTCCAGTTCTCTGAAGTCGCAACAGACAGGTTTGCAATCGGTCTGCCGTCTTTTGTCTGACGAATTTCCGGATCAGCGCCCAGATTGCCCACCAAAATCACTTTATTGACGCTGCCAGCCATAATTTTCTCCTGAAATTCGAATTATTGAAGCTCATCGCGCGGATTCGGCGCCCGCTCAACGATTGGTATTCCACAACGTAGATACTTGATTTCCGGACAAATGTTCACACCTTGTTCTTGCTGTCAACGCCGATATAAAGACGGACACGCATAACCGAACGCATTCGCCCCTATATAAAGAGACTGAAGCCCGCATGAGTTTGAAATCGATCCGCGTCGCCGGCGCGCGCGAGCACAATCTGAAAAACATCACCGTGGAGTTGCCCCGCGACAAGCTGATCGTAATGACCGGCCTGTCCGGTTCCGGCAAATCATCGCTCGCATTCGATACGATCTACGCAGAGGGGCAGCGGCGATATGTGGAAAGTCTGTCCGCTTATGCTCGTCAGTTCCTGGAAATGATGCAAAAGCCGGATGTGGACCAGATAGACGGTCTGTCGCCTGCAATCTCCATCGAACAGAAGACGACATCGCGCAATCCGCGCTCAACCGTCGGCACGGTGACGGAGATTTACGACTATATGCGCCTGTTATGGGCGCGTGTGGGCGTTCCCTATTCGCCAGAGACAGGTTTGCCGATCACCTCGCAGACCGTGACGGAAATGGTCGACCGTTTGATGAATGAAGGCGACGGCGCGCGTTTTTACCTGCTGGCGCCGATCATTCGCGGTCGTAAGGGCGAATATCGCAAGGAATTCGCCGAACTTCAGAAAAAGGGCTTTCAGCGCGTCAAAGTCGACGGCGAGTATTACGAAATCGCTGACGTTCCGAAGCTCAACAAGAAGATCAAGCACGATATCGAAGTGGTCGTTGACCGCATTGTCATCAAAGACGGCATTCAATCGCGCCTGGCGGAGTCGTTCGAAACTGCGCTCGAACTCGCCGATGGCATCGCCATTGCGGAGTCCGCGGATAAAAAAGACGACAAAGACGTACCGCAACGCACAATTTTTTCCGCAAAATTCGCCTGCCCCGTTTCCGGTTTCACCATCGATGAGATCGAACCGCGTCTCTTTTCGTTCAACGCGCCTGCCGGCGCCTGCCCATCCTGTGACGGGCTGGGTACGGAAATGATATTCGACGAGGAACTCGTCGTGCCGGACGGTTCGCTCGCGCTGAACAACGGCGCCATCGCGCCCTGGTCGAAAGGCACCTCGCCCTATTACGCACAGACGCTTCAGGCGCTGGCGCGAAAATACAAATTCAAAGTGACAACGCCGTGGGATGAACTCGACGACATCGCGCAGGACGTGGTGCTGTGGGGCACGGACGATGAAGAAGTGAAGTTCATCTACGCCGATGGCGCTCGCAAGTTTGAAACCGTCAAACCATTCGAAGGCGTCATTCCCAACCTTGAGCGCCGCTGGCGCGAAACAGACTCAGCATGGGTGCGTGAGGAGCTGTCGCGGTTCCAATCCATCACCCATTGCGAGAGCTGCAACGGCTTGCGCCTCAAACCCGAGGCCCTCGCCGTCAAGATCGACAAACTGTCGATTTCCGAAGCCACGGCCTTTTCCATAAAACGCGCGGGCGAATGGTTCGACGGGCTGGAGAAAAAGCTCACCAAGAAACAGATGGAAATCGCCGCGCGCATCCTGAAGGAAATCCGCGAGCGGCTTTCCTTCCTCAATAATGTCGGGCTCGACTACCTTACCCTGTCGCGCAATTCCGGCACGTTGTCAGGCGGCGAGTCCCAGCGCATTCGTCTCGCATCACAGATCGGCTCGGGCCTCACCGGCGTTCTTTATGTCCTCGACGAACCGTCCATCGGCCTGCACCAGCGCGACAACGAACGCCTCTTGGAAACGCTGATGCGCCTGCGCGACATCGGCAATTCGGTGATCGTTGTCGAACATGATGAGGAGGCGATCCGCGCCGCTGACCATGTGGTCGATATTGGGCCCGGCGCCGGCGTTCATGGCGGCCAGATTGTCGCCGAAGGCGCCGTCAAAGACATCATGAACGCGAAAACCTCGCTCACCGGCGATTACTTGGCTGGGCGCCGCGAAGTGCCCGTCCCTGCGGAACGCCGTCCGTTCAACAAGCGCAAGGTGATCAAGGTCACGGGCGCCACGGCGAACAACCTCAAAAACGTGACGGCGGAAGTGCCCATTGGCCTTCTCACCTGCGTCACCGGCGTATCGGGCGGCGGCAAGTCGACCCTAATCATCGAAACGCTGTACAAGGCGGCGGCGCGGCGGCTCTACAATTCGAAAGACGCACCCGCCGAACACAAAAACATCGCGGGCCTCGAAAATTTCGACAAGGTCATCGACATCGACCAGTCGCCAATCGGCCGCACGCCGCGTTCGAACCCCGCAACATACACCGGCGCGTTCACGCCGATCCGCGACTGGTTTGCCGGCCTGCCCGAAGCGAAGGCGCGCGGCTACAAACCCGGGCGGTTTTCGTTCAACGTCAAGGGCGGGCGCTGCGAGGCGTGCCAGGGCGACGGCGTCATCAAGATCGAGATGCACTTCCTCCCCGACGTTTACGTCACCTGCGACGTCTGCAAGGGCGCGCGCTACAACCGCGAAACGCTGGAGGTGAAGTTCAAGGGCAAGTCCATCGCCGACGTCCTCGACATGACGGTCGAAGAAGGCGCGGAGTTTTTCAAAGCCGTGCCGTCGATCCGCGACAAGCTGGAAACGCTCAACCGCGTCGGCCTCTCCTACATCAAGATCGGGCAGCAGGCGACGACGCTGTCGGGCGGCGAGGCGCAGCGCGTGAAACTGTCGAAGGAACTGTCGAAACGCGCCACCGGCCGCACGCTTTATATTCTCGATGAGCCGACGACCGGCCTCCACTTCGAGGATGTACGCAAACTGATGGAAGTCATTCAGGAGCTGACCGACGGCGGCAACACCGTCATCGTCATTGAACATAATCTCGACGTCATCAAACAGGCCGACTGGATATTGGACTTAGGACCCGAAGGCGGTGACGGCGGCGGCGAGATCGTAGCGGCGGGAACGCCGGAAGACGTCGCCAAGATCGCGAAGAGTTATACGGGCAAGTTTTTGAAGCCGCTTCTCATGGGCAAGTCAAAAACGACGGCTTCAAAACCCCGCGCCAAATCCGCAACGCCGAAGAGAACTAACGCTAAAAAGAATAACAGAGCCGCTTAGTGTTCAAACCTGGAATTATTAGACCTGCAAGGCTGATATAAGTTTTGCAAGCTGCCGGCCATCAGGATTTCTAAGATCAGCCCACTGAAACTGTTTTAAAAATAGCGGAAGCTCTGGAGGCCGTTCAGGATTCCCGATTATTACGGGTATTATTTTACAATTACGATTTGCGAACTCGCTTATAAAAGCTCGCCTTTCAATATCTTGCCAGGGGCCTAAACCGCTATTTCCAACTATGATTAAACAGGACCCTATGCCAGAAATTGTGTCTTCCAGCACTTTTTGCCATATGTCACCGGGGCCAATCTGCTCCTCATCCAACCAGGTTCGTATGCCCACATTCTTTAATGCCTCATTCAACGTTCTCACTTGCGCCTTATCTTGGTTATTATGACATAAAAAAGTAGCCGGGCTTTCTTTGAGTGTATTTTGCTCAATTTTTTTTGTTTCAGGATCGGACAAAATATCAACGTCACGCCTACAAGCTGATGAGATCGAGTTTAATATAGAAGTGATTTCTTTAAACTCTTGAGATTCCAAATATTCATTTTCGGCGCTAGCCGTTTTGCACCTGTCACATACAAAGGCCGTCCTCATGCCGATATCTATTCCGGTCTTGTCCCAAAAAAAATCATTTATGCAGCCTGTAGTATTGTCGTGATTGCCTCCGATTTGCATTTGGTATTTTATAATAATTTGGCAGATGAGGTAGGCTACGCCGTTGGACATAGGAAGACCGGTCAGATACGACCATCCCGACAGGGATAAAATATATATGTCATCAATACCTTCGAAAAAGTAGTTATTTTCATATGGAATTGCTGTCGCAAAAATGGCCATATCCATTGATTTCAACTCATCCCGCAATGGCTGGCTGAATTTTGAAATCTCATCATTATACGAAACTTCATCGCTCTCGAAACGAAATTTCGAACCAATTTCGTGAAGCGTGATAAATTTTGAATGCGTATGAAAAAATTGCATAAAACTGGGAATATGAAGAGGAATGGTATTATCTATACCAATAGCAATTCTCACAATATTCCCCTTATTTTAGTTTCGCTGGAATATAAAATATAATATAGTAGTAGTACAAGTGTGTATTAACTAACATAGTATGATTTGCGAAAACGTAATACGCTAATCTGGGTCCCGGTTCGGAGGCCGGGATGATAATGCTCGAGAAATTGCCTCACATATCCTCTCCCCATGACCAAACACCGCATCTATACAATGAGCTTCGCCAAGGTTTACCCGCTTTATGTGGCGAAGGCGGAGAAGAAGGACCGCACGAAAGCGGAAGTTGACAAGATCATCCGCTGGCTGACGGGCTATAGTCCGCAAAAGCTGAATGGCCAGATCAAGAAACAGGTCGACTTTGAGACATTCTTCGCCGAGGCGCCGAAACTGAATCCGTCGCGGGCGCTTATCAAGGGCGTTGTCTGCGGCGTGCGGGTGGAAGAAGTCGAAGAGCCGCTGATGCGCGAGATACGCTATCTCGACAAGCTGATCGACGAACTCGCGCGCGGCAAGGCGATGGAAAAGATCCTGCGTCAATAGGCCGGCGCTCGCCTTATGCGTGCGCCAGCGGCGCCCATCTGACTGCAACTGACATTTCTGGAGAGTTTTTTCGCCATTCGCGTTGACTTCGTGCAATGCACAACGCATTGGTAAATTATCTAATTCTGTTGGGGGACTTTCCATGAAGAAACTGCTTGCTGGCCTCGCGGCCGCATTTTTAACGATCGGCAACGCCAGCGCTGCGTTGCTCGTCAGCTTTGACTCACTTACGGGCATCAGCAGCAGCGGCGGCTCCAATGACGGCGGCGCCTTCTTTGATACAGGGGTTACCCAAGGGAACGCGTTCGATAATGTAAATAACGGCTCCCTGCCAAAGCTGTTCGGCGATACGCTCATTACGTCCGACACGGTGCTCACCAGCACTTCAGGCGCCGGATTCGATTATTTTGCTGACCTCGTCACGAATGGCGTTGATGACGTCAATTACAACGCCTTATGGCGAAATGTTGGCGGTTCCCCGGTTCTCGCATCGGTTGGCTCCGGCAATGAATCATTTGTTTACGGCAGCGCAAGCTCAGCCAGCCTGAACGGCATCGATTTGCAGGGTTATGTCATCACGTCGATCGTGCTGACGATCACCAACTTTTCCGCGCCGGTCAACGCCAACGGCTACAGCATCAACTTTGACTACAAATTAGAGGTTTTCGGCGAACTCGCTGAAGTTCCACTGCCGGCCGCTGCGCCGCTGATGCTGATGGGGCTCGGCGGTATTGCTGCGCTGCGCCGTCGCCGGTCAAAGACTGCATAGCAACACATGCTACTTGGGGGGATAAGCCCCCCAACCTTGACACCGCGCCAGACACACCCTCACCATTCACAAAAACCGAAGGGAGGGCCGTCATGCTACGGACAATGAAAGTTCTGCTGATTCTCAGCATTGCTGGCTGGGCGCTGTTGGGCGCGGTGGAGAATGTGGTTGACTGGAGCGGCACGACGGGGGCCGTGGGCGCGGTCACCTCCATGGCGACGTTCGAGGGCGGCGGCGATAGCTGGAAAGCGACATCGAACCCCGTCTGGATCATGGCGGGCTCTATTTTCATCCTTGTCCTGAAAATCATCGCCGGCCTGTTGTGCCTTGCCGGCGCTGCCGCCATGTGGTCAGCGCGCGCAAGCGACGCCGCAGCGTTCCAGAAATCCAAAAGCCTCGCGCTCGCCGGCTGCGGCGCCGCCATGTTCATGCTGTTCGCCGGCTGGATCGTCATCGCCGAGGTCTGGTATGAAACCTGGCGCTCTGACGTCTTTCGCGACCTCGCGCTAAACTCCGCCTTCCGCTATTGCGGCATGATCGGCGTGATGGCGTTGTTCGTCGGAATGCGGGACGAGGAAGCGTGATTTGATTTTGCGGCTTTGCTTTTGCATCTTTGGCGGTACGCCTCGTCAGATATAGAGTTAAGGAGGGCTCCTTGGAATTCACACGCAAGCAGTTGCCGGAGCAGCATTACCTTTACGTTGATCGCGAGACAGCGATGGATGCAAAAGCTATTGGCGAAGCCATGGGCTCCGGTTTTGGCGAGGTGTTCGGGTTCACCCAAGCCAAGGGCGTGACGCCAATCTCCATGCCGTCATCCATTTATCTGGAAATGCCGACTGACAGTAAGATGAAGTTTCGCGCCGCCGTGTTTGTGAGCGCCGATGACGCGGCCAAAGCGGAAGGCAATGTCAAGGCGGACGTCTTAGCGGCCGGCGAAGCGGTAACCGGCACACATGTAGGTCCCTACGCTTCACTCAACCAGAGCCATAAGGCGCTGTGGGATTACGTTGAAACGAATAATCTCGGCAAGGCCATGCCGGTGTGGGAAATATATGTGGATGATCCAACTAATACGCCGGAAGAAAAGCTGCGCACGGAGATTTATCGTTCTATAGCGTCATAGTCTGACTTCACAGCTTAGTCCAACATGCGCCGCACGAGCATCTTGCGGCACTGTTCGACTTTCTCATGGGCGAGCAACAGTTCTGTCTTCGCTTTTGAAAGCGCCTGCATGGCGACCTCAACATCAGAGCCTTTGATCCATCCGGTCAGCGCCTGCACGTCCTCAAGGTTTTCAGACACAAGATTTGCGGTTTCACCTTCCAGCACCTGAAACCGGTGTGAACAGAAGTCGCCATCCTGCGATTTGCCGCAACTACACATGGCCTGAAGATTTCCGAGATCATTCGTATCGCGCTCGACCGTGACGTCATAGACATTGTCGTCTTCGGCCATAATTGAAAATTTCAGCGTCTCTTTCATTCTTTTTTCCTTTTGACGAAACGGGCGTTGCAATGTCTACTGAACAGGCTGCACCGCTGCGCAGGCATAAGGCGGCGGCGCCGACGCAATGGCGTGCTGGTCAGAAAACCATTTTTTCTCCAGATCGTCCCAATAGCCTTCGAGATCCTGACCAATCACCCATTCGTTGAGCGCTTCGTGCAAGGCGTCGCTGTTCTGATCGGTGGCGAACGCTTCAATCGTACGGGTCAGGGCAAATTCGTGCGGCACAGTGAACTTTTTACTTTCAATGTCTTTCGCCATGTCGAGATAAGGATCGAATAATACGGCGCCGTCGACTTCCCCGCTCTCCATAGCTTCGAGAATCTGGGTGAACGAACTGAACCCCTTAAGGTCTGATCCTGGAAATTCACCATGAGCGACCATGCCGGAAACGCCGCCATGCTGAAACCCAATCCTGATATCCTTGCTGTTGATACCGCGCAGAGTTTTGGCCTTTTTCGCCTGGCGCTTCGTCATGATGACGAAATACTCAGTATCGTGATAAGGCAGCGAGAAATCGAGCAACCGTCGCCGCTCGGGCATATTGGAATAACCGGACGCGATTACGTCCGCCTCGCCTGAAAGCACCGCCTCAGCAAGGTCGCAGAAAGGCTTTTCGACATATTCTATATCAACGCCCAGATGCGCGCCCAGCCCTTGCGTGGAATCGATTTCAAAACCCGAAAGCGTTCCATCATCCGCCTTAATGACAAAAGGCGAAAGCGCCGCCACCGCCACGCGCAAGGTCCCACGCTGTTTGATTTCATCAAGATCAGCGGCGATTGCACTCGTCGTAAATAACAGAGCGAGCAAGATCGAAAACAAAATACGCACAAAAACCCTTCCGCAGTTAGAACAAAGCAATTCCCGCAATATAGCGATGGAGGTAAAGTGCAACGGCTACATAGGCAACGCCGCCGACGGCAATAGCGATCACGTCATTCATGACCGGCCCGGCAGCGCGCACAGGCGCCTCGCGGCGCTTGACAGCAATACGGTCAATGACAGCAAAGGCGAGAAACGCGCCAAACAACATCACTGACCTTACTTCGCCATTCACCAGCAGATGCGCAAACGCCCAGACTTTCACCCCGGCCAGCATGGGATGTTTTACAGCATTCGCAATTTTACCCGCAGGCAAATAGGCGGCAGCGAGTAATATGAACGCGACAAGAACGAGGAGATAGGTGACGTGCCGCATCCATAAGGGTGTTGAATACAGCACGCTTGCATCGGCGCCACGCCATCCAAAAATAATCAGCACAAACCCGGCCAGCGATATGAGGGAATATAGCCCCTTGTACGGCCCCTCCCCAATCTTGCTGATCATGGCGCCGCGCGGCCCCCGCGCCAGCGCCGAAAAAAAGTGGGCCCCGAAGAAAATGATCAAACCGAGAATAAACAGCAACATGTTCAGCGTCTCCCAAGTTGAACGAACAGGCGACGCGCTAATCGCCCTCGAACTCAACCAGCGCTGTGACTTTCTTTCCAAGCTTGCGGAGTTTGTCCGACCCGCCAAGATCGGGAAGATCAATCACGAAGGAACACAAAACGACCTCTCCGCCAGCCCGCTCGATCAGTTTAATGGCCGCCGCCGCTGTACCGCCCGTGGCGATCAGGTCGTCGACCAAAAGAACTTTTTCTCCTTGCTCAATCGCGTCCACATGGATTTCAACCTCATCGACGCCATATTCCAGCTCATAACTCTCGCCGATTGTCTTGTAAGGCAGCTTGCCTTTCTTGCGGATCGGCACGAAGCCGATGGAAAGCTGGTGCGCGATAGCGCCGCCAAGGATGAACCCGCGCGCTTCGATGCCCGCCACTTTGTCGATTTTGGCCCCGGCAAGAGGTTGCACCAGTTCATCCACAGCCCGTCTGAACCCGCGCGCATCGGTTAAAAGCGTCGTTATATCCCGGAACATAATCCCCGGCTTAGGATAGTCGGGAATCGTACGAATGACGGATTTCAGATCCATTTGCGCCCCTTGATTTTGCGAGTTGAGAATGACGGAGTCTGTGCTTTCCGGCAAGCTGGGCAGCCATAGACGGCCTGGTTCAACCCTTTATTAGGCGCTGGCGAATAAACGACTCACCCCTGAATTCGCTCTTTTTATCCCGCCTGCCTTGCTCTCAACGGCGAAATACCGAGACTGGCCAGCCGGGGATCAACGCCCAAGACAAACATCGGAATTCACGCGAGGAGGGAAAACCGTGAAGAAGTACCTATTATGCGGCATCGCCGCGATTGCGCTTGCCGCCTGCGGCGAACAACAGACCGCTTCGAATACGCGCGATCAGCAGAAATCTGAGAACACAACGGTAAAAAACTCCTCGCAAGCCACCGCGCCTGAACTTGGCGACTGGGGCGTCAAACTGGCGGATATGGATACGGAGGCGGACCCGGGCGACGACTTTTACCGGTACGTGAATGGCAAATGGCTGGATACATTCGAAATTCCAGAAGAATTTTCCAGCTACGGATCATTCACCGTTTTGTTCGAACGTTCGGAAGACCGCGTCAAAAAAATCATTGAAGACGCCGCATCAAGCAGCGCGGCACGCGGCTCCAACGAACAAAAGATTGGCGATTATTATAACGCCTATCTGGACGTTGACGCGATCAATGCTGCAGGCTTTTCGCCAGCCGCCGATGACCTCGCCACGATCGCCAGCGCTCAATCTCACGAAGACGTTGCGCGTATCATGGGCACGCCCGGCATGGTCGGTAATTCTCCATTCGGCGCTTTCGTCAATGTCGATTCCAAGCGAACGGATCAGTACATTATTTTTCTCACTCAAGCTGGTCTCGGCATGCCGAACCGCAACTATTATGTAGATGACGGTTTTGCAGACAAGCGCGACCCTTATCGCGCATACATAACGCAGGTCCTGGGTTTCGCCGGCATGGATGACGCTGCGGCAAAAGCGCAAGCCGTTTACGATCTCGAACGTCAGATGGCTGAGGTGCATTGGGAGCCGGCAAAACGGCGCAATCGAGACCTGACCTATAACCTTAAGACCAAAGCACAACTAAAGGCATTTGCACCGGAAGCGCCGTGGGACGTGCTGCTAGAGGCGGCGGGTTTAGGCGATCAGGAAGAATTCGTCATTCGTGAAGACGACGCCATCGCCACTCTTGCGGAGATTTTCGCCGATACGCCGGTTGAGACATGGAAGGCGTACATGACCTTTCATCACCTCAATACCTATTCAGATGTTCTGCCGTCAGAACTGGACGACGCAAGTTTTGCGTTCTTTGGCACAGCCATCCGCGGCACGCCAAAACAGCGTGAACGCTGGAAGCGGGGTGTCGCCTCCATCAACGGCGCCATGGGCGAAGCCGTCGGTCAAATGTATGTGGAGCGACACTTCCCGGCAGCGTCAAAAGAGCAGATGCAGGGCCTTGTCGCCAACCTTAGAACTGCACTCGATGAGCGTCTCGACACGCTTCCTTGGATGAGTGATGAGACGAAAGAACAGGCGCATGAAAAGCTTGCGAAGTTCACACCAAAGATTGGCTATCCTGACAAATGGCGAGATTATACCAATCTTGAAGTGACCGGGAGCGATGCTTTCGCGAACTCTAAACAGGCCGCCATTTATGCATGGAACTGGTCCATCTCACGTCTCGGCGGACCGGTCGACAAGACAGAATGGGGCATGACCCCGCAACGGGTGAATGCATATTATTCTCCGCCGCGAAACGAGATTGTTTTCCCGGCAGCTATTCTTCAGGCCCCGTTTTTTGATCCAAACGCCGACCCGGCCGTAAACTATGGCGGCATTGGCGCCGTCATTGGTCATGAGATCGGTCATGGCTTCGACGATCAGGGGCGCAAGTCCGATGGCGACGGCGTGCTGCGCGACTGGTGGACGTCTGAGGACGCATCCAATTTTCAGGAACTCGCAGATGCTCTTGGCGGGCAATACGCAACTTACGAACCGGTAGATGGATTCTTTGTGGATCCGGAACTCACCATGGGCGAAAACATCGGAGACGTAGGCGGCCTCGCCATGGCCTATCATGCCTATAAACTGTCGTTAAACGGCGAAGAGGCGCCAGTCATTGACGGTTTCACAGGCGATCAGCGGTTTTTCATGGCATGGGCGCAAGTGTGGAAACGCATCGTGCGTGAGGAAGCGTTGAAGAACCAGGTGAAAACCGACCCGCACTCGCCAGCGCAATATCGTGTTAACGGCGTCGTCCGGAATATGGACGCCTGGTACGATGCATTCAACGTGACTGAAGGCGACGATCTTTACCTGCCGCCGGAAGAGCGCGTTCAGATCTGGTAATCTCTACTCCAGGTTGGATATTTCTGGGAACAGCCCCGGCGTGAATGCCGGGGTTTTTCTTTTAGCGCTGCCCGCACGGCTTGGCTGAAAGCGCTCCATAAGACTATAACGCCCCTGATGATGAACAAGGAACAAATCCGCGACGCCTTCAAGCGAGCGCTATTGAGTACGACCCGCGCTCTTTCTGCGCAGAAAGAAGTCGACGTCGCCTTTGGCGGCGATCGAGCGGCTGTTCAGGGAAAGTCAGCCAGAATTCCCCTGCCCGCGCGCGTGCTTGATGAAGCGTCAGCAGCAATCGCCCGCGGGGAAAGCGATGCAGCCGCGCTACGTCTCGCGCATCATGACGCTATCGAGCACCAGCGGCTTATGCCCTCAGGCGCCGACGCAAGGGCTGTGTTTACTGCACTTGAAAACGCCCGCTGCGAGGCGATTGGCGCACGCGCGCTCAAAGGCGTGGGCGACAACCTTGCTGCATCGCTTGAAAAGATGTTTGCCGACAAAGGGTACGACCGGCTGAACGCTAAAGACGCGGCGCCCATGGCGGAAGTTGCAGCCTTGATGTTGCGTGAACGATTGACCGGAAGGCCAGCGCCGAAATCCGCCGCAAGCATCATGGAAGAATGGCAGGCGGAACTTGAAACCAGGGCCGGGACATCTCTCGACGCCCTTGCAGAAGCTGCATCGCTGGATGACCAGGCGGCTTTCGCCGCGCTCGCTCGTGACTTTATTCGAGACCTTGAAC
Source organism: Hyphococcus flavus (assembly GCF_028748065.1). GTDB lineage: Bacteria > Pseudomonadota > Alphaproteobacteria > Caulobacterales > Parvularculaceae > Hyphococcus > Hyphococcus flavus. Next base: position 3,155,593 of record NZ_CP118166.1, read on the forward strand.
TCGATGATAATGACCAGGGCGATCAGGATAGCCCCGATGACAGCGACGGCGAGCAGGATCAGGACCAGCCCGAAAACAACAGCGAAGAAGACGATGATGAAACCGGCGCCGATGAGATGCCGGAAGATCCAGGTTCCGGGGATACGTCGGAAGGCGATGCTGACCTTTCGGAACAGGAACTCGACACAAGTTTTGAAGAAGATGACGGCGCTGCCGAGAACGCCAAAGTCTCTTCCCTGCGCACGCAATTCGAAGGCGATACCGGCGCCGCGTATAAACCCTATACGACGCAGTTCGATGAAATTGCAGAGGCTGAAGATCTTTGTGACGCCGAAGAACTGCAACGTCTGCGGCGATCGCTCGATCGTCAACTGGAAAATCTGCACACGGTAGTCGCGCGGCTGGCCAACAAGCTGCAACGCAAACTGATGGCGCAGCAAAACAGAAGTTGGGCTTTTGACCTTGATGAGGGCGTACTAGACGCTGCCCGCCTTGCACGGGTTGTGGTGGATCCCATGCAACCGCTTTCCTATAAGATGGAGCAGGAGCAAGACTTCCGCGATACCGTGGTCACGCTGCTGATCGATAACTCCGGCTCCATGCGCGGACGCCCCATCACTATCGCTGCGATCTGCGCGGATATTCTGGCGCGCACTTTGGAACGCTGCGGCGTAAAGGTTGAAATCCTCGGCTTTACGACATGCGCATGGAAAGGCGGCAAGTCGCGGGAAAAATGGGTTGACGACGGCCGGCCGGCGAAACCGGGCCGGCTGAACGATCTGCGTCACGTCATTTACAAATCCGCAGACGCGCCATGGCGGCGTGCGCGATCTTCATTAGGCCTGATGATGAAAGAAGGCCTCTTGAAAGAAAATATCGACGGCGAAGCACTGATGTGGGCGCATTCAAGACTACTTGGCCGGCCCGAGGCGCGCCGCATCATGATGGTCATTTCCGACGGCGCGCCGGTGGATGACACGACGTCTTCAGCAAACGGCGGCGCTTATCTTGAACGGCATCTGCGCGAAGTCATCCACTATATAGAAACGCGCTCTTCCATAGAGCTGCTTGCGATCGGGATTGGTCACGATGTCACGCGCTATTACAACCGCGCATTGACTATTGTTGATGTGGATCAGTTGGGTGGCGCAATAATCGATCAACTTGCAGAGTTGTTTGACGAGGAAGCGCAGCGAAGAACAAAAAGGCGCGGGCGCGCGGCTTAGTTTGCACGGGCCGCAAAAATTTCAAAGGCGATGCGGACTTCTTGTTGAACCTGCTCATCTTCCAACCAGGCATCGGCAAGACCCAATCCAAAATCCGTTCGGATCACGTCAGCGCCTCCTGTCGCCACGGCATTGTCGCCATCGATGATCAGATCAAATCTCAAGGTCACTGGCCGTTCATAGGATTTAACCGCAAGCATGCCATTTGCTTCATACTGGCCGTCCCCAAGTTGGCGAATAGACGTCGACTGGAAAATGGCTGTGGGATGACTATCCGTGTTGAACCACTCCTCTCCCGGGATAGTGGAATCCCTTATCGAGTCGCCCGTCATTGCTGACCCGGTCGTCACTGTCACAGTGACAGACGACGCGTTGAGGTCATCCTCAAAAAATACAATGTCAGCGCTGAAATCCTGAAATACGCCGGTAAACTGACGTCCTTTTTCCTCGCCAATGAATTTCAATGAACTACGCTCGTAATCAACAGCCCAATTGCTCTCATTCGATTGCATGGAAGAAACAGAACCCGTGTTTGCGTTCAACGGCGGCGCAAAGCTGTAGACGATACTTCCGGCTATGAGGACGGTGAAAACCGCAGCAACGCCTATCCACTGACTTGCACGAAAGGGCGTCATGCTTTGTAAAACATGATCCTTATTAAGAAAGCGGTGTTTCAACGCTGCGCCCACATGCAGGGCTAGAAGAAACAAAACCCCATAAGCGAAGAGCTCATGAATTTCTTTGAAAAAATCTTCTTTCGTTTCGCTGACGCCAATAGGCAAATGCGGAACGGATATCACCCCGAAAAATTTCGTCGGGATATCAGTCGGCGAGGCTGAGACCATCGCCCAGCCTATTAAAGGCGCGCCGATCATCAAGATATAAAAACCCAAATGGGCGCTGCGTGCGGCGAGCTTTTCCCATGCAGGCATAGCAGCAGGCAGCGCTGGCGGACGGTGGCTGAGACGCCAGCCAAGCCGGAACAGCGAAAGGGCCAGAATGGAAAATCCGAATGATTTGTGAAGTTGGTACAGATCAAACTTGATCGGCGACGCGTAAGGCAGGTTATGCATGTAAAACCCGCCGGCGATCTGCCCGAGAATCAACAGTGCGATCACCCAGTGAAGGATGATCGCAACCGAACTGTAACGAGCCTCACTCAAGACGCTTACTCGTCAGCCGGCATGGTGAATTCTGACTCAATAATAATCTCAACCTCATCGCTGACGGCGGGGATGGCGTATGTCATGCCGAATTCCGACCGCTTCACCGTACCTATAGCTGAAAAGCCGAGCTTATAAACATTACTGCGTTCCTCATAGGCGCCTTTGTTGAACTGAACGTCCAGAGTCACTGGTTTGCTAACGCCTTTGATGGTCAGGTCGCCTGTCATCGTACCTTCGGTATCGCTCATTCGGTTAAGCGATGTGCTTTCGAACGTGATCTCCGGATGGTTCGCCGTATCAAAAAACCGCTCGCCCTGCAGGTGACCGTCAAAAACATCGACGCCCGAGTCCACCGAAGTCGCATCAATCGTGACGCTGAGTGACGAATCCTCCGGGTTTTCCGCATCCCAATCGAGTACGGCATCCCAATCACGCCAGCGCACCCATGGCCGCGAGTACCCCTGATGCATGTAGGAAAATGTAATATAACGATGGCGTTCCTCAGATCGGTACTCTCCAGACGGCGCACCGAAATCCGCTGCTTCCGAAACACCCGATGCGGGCTGTTCACTCCCGCCTGACTGGCCGTTCGCCGCCTGACCGCATCCAGCCACAACCAGAGCCGCTGCTGTAGAGGCGGCAATCATGTTCACTCTCATTTTAAGTCCTTTACAGTAATCGAGGGTTCTCAAGCAGCATTTATTTTATTCCATGCCAATTACAGCAACCATTCACAGGCATGTGAATACCTCAATAATAAGAAACGATTTGCGCCATGTCCGGTCGTCCGCGCTCCTTAGGCTCTTCTTTTGCGGTTCCGATATAGACAAAACCAGCAATGCGTTCGTCATCACCCAATTGCAGAGCATCTCCGACTGCCTCATCAAACGAATACCATTCTGTAAGCCATTGGGCGCCAAACCCGTACGCTGACGTCGCAATCAAAAGATTTTGGCAGACAGCGCCGCAGGATAAGATTTGTTCCCATTCCGGCGTGCGGTGCGCTTTGTTCACACTGGACACCACGCCAATAACGACTGGTGCGCGCAGAAACCTGTCCCCCTCGAAGGCGGCTTTCTCATCGCCTGCGTCGGGCTCATTCATTCTGAAGACTTTCTCCAGAACATCGCCGAACTTCCTCCGGGCGTCATTCTGGAAGACGATGAAGCGAAAGGGTGTGACACGGCGATGATCCGGTACGCGCGCCGCAATCTCCAAAAGATCAGCCAGTGTGTCGGCGTCAGGTCCAGGCTCGCCAAGACACCCTGCCGTCGTGGAGCGGCGCAACCGCAGCAACGATAATGTGTCTGTATTCGGATGCGCTGACGGAAGAACATCGCCAAGATCAGGCTTTTTCAAAATACTTCTCCTCTTTGGGCGCTAACCCTTGGCAAAGGATTTACGCCTGATATGGAGATAGACGGTGAGCGCCCCCGACCTCAAGGGCGGTGCTGATAAATATAGAAACCACAGGAAACGCGAGTTATGGCCGGGGCTATCGCCGCATCAGCAGACGGATTTCTGGACCGGCTCAAGGCAGGCCGCCTGCCCGCGTCGGCAAGCGCCGTTACGCTTGACCAGGCAGGCATGACGGTGCGCGATCTCGCGGCGTTGTTCGAAAGCCAATTAATCAGCCGGCGTCTCGACCTGGAGGCGCGCAGACTTGGCGCCGAAAAGCGCGGCTTTTATTCCATCGGCTCATCGGGGCATGAAGGCAACGCCGCCGTCGCGCGAACATTTCGCGTCGATGATATGGCGTTTCTGCATTATCGCAGCGGCGCTTTTTATATCGAACGGGCGGCAAAGGTTCCTGGTGAAACGCCTGTCTGGAACATGGCGCTCTCTTTTGTTGCATCGTCTGAAGATCCCATATCCGGCGGGCGGCACAAGGTTATCGGATCAAAACCGCTCTTCATTCCGCCCCAGACATCGACGATTGCTTCACATCTGCCGAAGGCCATGGGCACGGCTTTTTCGATTGCTTTAGCGCGCACGCAAAAGAAACACGATGCAGAACTGCCGCATGACAGTGTTGTGCTGTGCAGTTTCGGCGATGCATCCGCCAATCATTCAACTGCAGTCGGCGCCATTAACGCTGCTGCACACACCGGCTATCGCGGCCTGCCCTTGCCGCTTGTTTTCATTTGCGAAGACAACGGCATCGGCATCTCCGTCAAAACACCTGAAGGATGGATCGCGGCCAATTACGGCAATCGCCCCGGCCTGCGTTATATTTACGGTGACGCGCGCGACCCCGTCGACGCCATGCGCGCCGCACGCGAGGCCGAACGCTGCGCCAGAGGCTCACGCAAACCTGTCTTCCTGCATCTGCGCACCGTACGTTTGATGGGCCATGCAGGCTCCGATCTGGAAAGCGGTTATCGGGATCGCGCCGAGATCGATTCAGAAGCCGATCAGGACCCGTTGTTGCATGGAGCACGCCGGCTCATTGAGACGGGCGCCATGTCTCTTGAAGATATTGAAGCATTGTACACGGATATATCGGGACGCGTGCGGCGCGCCATGGAACTGGCGACCACTCGCCCGAAACTGACGAGCGCCAGCGCCGTCACTCAGTCACTCACGCCGCCGCACCGCCCTCGCCGCTCGCTCCGGCCCGGAAGACTGCAGCCCAAGGCGCCAGACGAGACGCGCGCCAAATCAGAGCCTCAGCATATGTCTCGCCTGATCTCGCTGGCGCTTGCCGAGCAGATGGAACGGGATGCTAATGTCGTCGTGTTCGGCGAAGATGTCGGCAAAAAAGGCGGCGTTTACGGCGCGAGCGTAAAGCTGCAACCGAAATTCGGGCCGGCACGGGTTTTTGACAGCATTCTCGACGAACAATCCATCCTCGGCATGGGAATAGGGCTTGCCCATAACGGCTTTTTGCCCGTCCCGGAAATTCAGTTCCTCGCCTATGTGCATAACGCCGAAGACCAGCTTCGCGGCGAAGCGGCATCACTGTCTTTTTTCTCAAAAGGGCAATACGCAAACTCGATGGTCGTGCGTATCGCCGGGCTTGCCTATCAGAAAGGATTTGGCGGGCATTTTCATAATGACAATTCCGTCGCCGTGTTCCGCGATATACCCGGCATTGTCCTCGCATGCCCTTCGAGCGGCGCTGAAGCCGTTAAAATGATGCGAGAGGCGTTTCGGCTGGCGCGAGAGGAAGGCCGGGTTGTCGTCTTTCTCGAACCGATCGCGCTTTATGGAACCAAAGACCTTCACGATGACGGCGACGGCAAGATGACGGCTGTATTCAATGATATCGAAGGCAGCGCAGCATTCGATACTATCAATGCAATTGGCGATGGCGAAGATCTCGCTATTATCACCTACGGCAATGGGACGTATCTTTCTCAGCGCGCGTCAAAAACCCTTGCACAGAACGGCGTCAAGGTGCGCATTATCGATTTACGCTGGCTTACGCCTCTGCCAATCGATTCCATGATCGATGCGCTCGGCCCCTGCAAGAATGTTTTGATCGTCGACGAGTGCCGCAAGACCGGATCGCCGAGCGAGGAAATCATTACCGCATTCAGCGACCGCAATCTGACTTTGAATATTTCCCGCGTTACCGGCCTCGATACATTTATCCCGCTCGGTCCCGCCGCGAACGAAGTGCTGGTAAGCGAAAACAATATTGTTGAGGCGGCAATGGCCCTTACCTGTGCGGCCAAAAAGAAGGCGGCGGAATAATGAAAAAATCCGCTGTTGTTATTTTTCCTGGCCGGGGAACCTATGGCAAAGACGAACTCGGCTACCTTTCCCGCTATCATCCAGACAAGGCTGACTTCATCGCGGGCGTCGACCGCTGGCGCGAAGAAAACAGCCGCGAGAGTGTATCATCGCTCGACAATGCAAAAACTTATTCCGCCGCAAAACACGCTTCCAGCATCAATGCATCGCCGCTGATATACACATGCGCGCTCGCTGATTTCGCAACGATCAATCGCGACGAATTCGACATCGTTGCCGTCTGCGGCAACTCGCTCGGCTGGTATCTAACGCTCGCCGCTGCTGGCGCCTTGGGCGAGGACGGCGGCATCCGCGTTGTGGATACCATGGGTTCCCTCATGGAATCGGAAGGGGTCGGCGGACAACTAATCTATCCTTTCGTAGATGCCGACTGGCGTTCGTCGCGGGAAAATGAGCGCGCCATTGGAGAGGCGCTTCATGCTGGCCGCACCGAAGGCAATGCGTACCTATCAATCCGGCTTGGCGGCATGGCGGTGCTTGCCGGTGATGACGCAGGCATGGCGGCCATGGAAAAATCACTACCGCAAGCAGAAGAACGCTATCCGTTCAAATTGGCGCGCCATGCAGCGTTTCACACGCCTTTGCTAGAACATGTCTCAGTAAAAGCGTTTGATACGCTTGGCGCTGACCTTTTCCACGCCCCTTCGATACCGATGATTGACGGACGCGGCGCAGTCTGGACATCGCACGCGACAGATGTTGACGCGCTTTATCAGTACACGTTCGGTCATCAGATTGTTGAGACGTATGATTTTTCGAAATCAATCGAGGTGGCGATAAAGGAATTCGCGCCGGACAAATTGATCCTTGCCGGACCTGGCGCAACGCTTGGCGCACCAATCGCACAGGAACTGATCCGCCACCAATGGCTCGGTCTATCGTCGAAAGCGGATTTTTCAGCGATGCAGAAAGACGATCCGTTCCTGATCGCCATGGGCCGTGATGACCAGCGAAAGCTGGCGATTTAGCTTTAGTTCGCTTCCATACTATCCGGGTCGATGCCAAGCGCCTCCATACGTTGGCGCCATCGTTTACGCGCCAGCGCTTGCATATCTTCGACCTTGTCGAATTCATCCGTAATTTCGAGACCAATCAGCGTCTCAACAACATCCTCCAGCGTGACAAGGCCCTGCAGTGTTCCATATTCATCGACCAGAATGGCGATGTGGCTTTTTTCGTGCATCAACTTGTCAAAAACATCGGAGGCTGAAAAATTGTCGAGCAGCGCCAGGCAGTCTCGACGAAAATCTGATAACGGCCGGTCGAACTCGTCCTTCGCCTGCGCCATCAACAGATCCGCTCTCAAGACAAATCCGGTGACATCGTCCGTGTTTGAGCCATAGATGGGAATGCGCGAAAACTGCTTGGTCGCGTGATCTGAAAAATATGTTTGTACAGTCATGCTGGCCGGCGCTGAAAAAATAACTGCGCGCGGCGTCATGATGTCTCGAGCCGACAAGCGTTGCAGCCGCATCAGGTTAGAAACGATTTTTTGTTCTTTGGCCTGCAACAGCCCTTCTTTCTCGCCAATCTCCGCCATGGCTTCAATTTCATCGCGGCTGAAAGTGAACACTTTTTTCCCGGACCGGGACATCAACCGCGTCAACCGTTCAGACAGCCAAACAAATGGCAGCAACATGTTGGTAAGCAATTCGATCATGGGCGCCATGACCGGCGCTAGACCCCGCCAATGCGTGGCGCCAAGCGTCTTTGGAATAATCTCGGAGAAAACCAGAATTAGTAGCGTCAGAACCGCAGAGGTCACGCCCACATAGGCGCTGCCGAACACTATCGCTGATTGCGCGCCAACGCCGGCGGCGCCAACCGTATGCGCAATAGTGTTCGCGGTGAGGATCGCCGCCAGGGGCCGGTCGAGATTGCCGCGCAAGCGTTTGAGTGACTTCGCTCCGCGCGCGCCTTTACGTTCAAGCGTTGCAACATACGAAGGCCGCACAGACAAGATGACTGCTTCTGATATGGAACAAAAGAACGAGACCAGGATGGCGAGGAGAAGATAAAAGATCAGGAGGGTCAATGTGAGCAGCCGAGTGTCTGACGGTGTGTTGGATAATCAGTAGCTTTATTTTGCAGGCAGGAAAAGGTTCGCCGTTGAACTTCAATCGGGCGCAAAGTATCAGCGGGGCGAGCGCCGCGCCATGTCATGCTTTCGGGGTCAAACTCTAGGCCTGCTGGAAATTGAATAGAGTGATGTCGTAAACAGCCACAAGCAAAGCGACAGGATAAAGCCGCGCTGAAAAAGCCCGATCATAGGGTGCTCAAGCGCCCCTGCTCCCATCATGTAGAATGACCAGGCCATGCCGGCGCATGCCAATATCCCGAATATGAGCGGCGCCGCGCGCTTTGCACTCCAGAGTGCGGAAATTCCGATCCATAAGGCTGCCAGAAACGCAAGGATAAACGCCCCAAACGCCGTCCAGTTGTGAATGACCTGAGACTGGCTTCCCTCGAACGGACATCCGGCGTCACATTGAAATAATCCCGCCGCAACAAAACCTGCGCCCGAGAGGATCAGCAACAGGGCGCCAATAATAGTGAAATGATTGAAATGAACCCTCTTCAAAAAGCCGAAGCCAAAAAGGACTATCCCTAGGCCAAAAGGAATAATGCCAATCAAGTTCATATACACCGCATAAGGAGCGTCCACTGCCGCCAGCTCTGAGATAAACTGCGACCGCATATCATAGCCCGGGGTTATCATCCCCACCGTCACAATCATGACGACGAAAAGAACGCTGGCGATCAAGCCAGACCATCTGACAAGTTGATTGAACACTTTCCCTACTCCTCGCCGATATGCTTTAGCGTCTCCGGCTTCAATACTGTAATGACGCCCGCTTTTTGGCGAACGAGGCCTTCGCTCTCCCACAGCTTCAACTGGCGATTGACGTTTTCTCGCATCAAACCCGCATGGGCGCCGAGATTGCCCTGGCTCAGCTTCATGTCGATACAGAGCGAACCGTCATCATCCACATGACCGTAATATTCGCCAAGGCGCAGAAGCGCGCGCGCGAGACGCGGCGCCGCCGGCAAGGTCGCAATATCTTCCAGAAGGAAATTTGTGTGACGTAACCGCGTACACAACGCAGCGATAATCTGCAGCGCGACGCCATGATTGCGCTCAAGAAAATCGAGGACGTCGCGCCGATAAAGTCGTAAAGCTCGCGTTTCCTGAAGCGCGCTCGCCGCCGCCGACCTTGCGCCGCCGTCGAAGACGCCCATTTCGCCAAGCACTTCGTTTTCGCCCATGAAGGCAAGAACTGTTTCCTTGCCGGCGTCGGAATAGCTCGAGATTTTCACGCGGCCCGACAGGATGATATAGAGACAGTCGCTTTCGTCGCCTTGCGAGAATATCTGTTTGCGCGCGCCAAACACGACAGACTGGGCCGCATCAAGCAAGCCTTTTAGTTTTTCGTCGGTCAGGGCCTCAAAAAAGGGATGCCTTTTCAGCTCCCAGATGAGACTGGCCGTCGCAGCAGTTTTTCCGTTCGCCCCGGACACCCTTATTCTCCCGTATCAGGCGGGTCCTTGAGCAGGTTCTAGCGGAAATTTCCACGATTGTCGCGCCGCAACGAAAAAAGCGGCGCGCTAAATAGCGCGCCGCAGTTTGCAATAGCGGACCGGAACGGGGCGTGTCCCGGCCCCCAGGAGGGTATCGGCTAGCGGGTGGCCGTGAAAATGCTCGAAACACCAAGAGCCGCATTCATGCCGATAAATCCGATAAGAATGACTTCAATAACGCCCATGGTTCTCTCCCGTTTCTCGCGCCGGTCTCTCCCGACCGCCGATGATCAGAGAATGGCGGAGATTGAGATTTCGCGCTGTGATGGGCGTCACAGGCTGGCGCGATATCTTATATGGACGCTGATTCACGGCATTTATTGTAAAAAATCGGCGCCTCCATCCCCCAGGCTGGAAGCGCCGATTAAGTGTGGGACCGGAGCGGGGCGATGCCCCGGTCCCGCTTGGGAACTGTTTGCCTATCGAGCCAGAGTGAAAAGGCTTGAAACGCCGAGGGCTGCGTTGATGCCGATGAAACCGACCAGGATCACTTCGATAACGCCCATGATGTTTCTCCTCTTTCTCTTTCGGTCTCTCCCGACCGCCGATGTTTGGAATTTAGAACGCCTCCCTTTTTTGCGCTGTGATGGCCGTCACACCTTGGGTTCTTTTATATAACTAATTGATTTTACTATATAAAACGGCGCGCCGCTGATAGCGGCGCGCCGTGGTCTCCCCCTGCATTGGCGCAACGCGAGGGCCTGGCGTTGCGTTTACCGGCTGACCGTGAAGAGGCTGGAGGCGCCAAGGGCGGCATTGAGGCCGATGAAACCGACGAGGATGATTTCGATGATACCCATTGTCTTTCTCCTGTTTCTTCCGGCTTGTCGTTTTCCGACCGCCGATGAGAGAAAGATAGCCAAAGGCCCGATTTCAGGCTGTGATGCCCGTCACAGGCGTGGCGAATTCGTTAAAAAAGTCTGAATTTGCCCGAAAGACATCGCCGGAACGGCTATTTCAATAATAATTACAGTGGGTTAGAAAATTTCCGCCTAGGCTGAATGGCGCTTTGCCTCAGCCCGCTCACAGAAAATATCGAGCGCCGCGTCGAGACCGAAGGTATTTCCCTGTCTGCAGGCGTTGAAATGGTCGAGGGCGGCAAAGGCTTCACCCTCCTCAAGGGCTACGACACCGGCTTCAAACGAACGGCGGAATGACTGGAAATCGGACCTGGCCGCAACAGTTTCATCGCCGACCAATGCGAAGATCACCGTAGCGTCCGTGCGCCCTTTAACCGTAAAGGCGCCGAGCGGTACGGCAGCGAAATCCGGGATGCGGTCGCGAGTCTCGTCCGACATGATGATCGGCACTCCATATTGCTTGGTAAGGGACTCGAGACGAGAGGTGAGGTTCACCATATCGCCAAGCATGGAATATTCGAGGTGATCTTCTGAGCCAAAGTTGCCGACGCGCGCTTCGGCCGTATGCAGACCGATGCCGATTTTGATTTCCGGCACGGGAAGCTGTTTCTTCGAACGCCACATCTGATTAAGTTTTTCGAGCGACTGCAGCATTTGCAATGATGCGCGCGCCGCCTGTTCGGGGTGATTGTCCACATCGATCGGCGCATTCCACATAGCGGCAAGACCGTCACCCATATATTTGTCAACGAGCCCTTTGTGTTCGGTGACAATACGTGTCATCGGCGTGAAATACTGGTTCAACAACGTCGTCACATCAGGCGGAGACATTTGTTCCGAGATCGACGTAAAGCCGCGTATGTCAGAGAAGAACGCCGTGATCTCGCGCGACTCACCTTCAAGCTTCAACAGGCTCGGATCACGTTCTAGACGATCGAGAATGAGCGGCGACAAGAACTTGCCGAAAGCACCGCGAATAAATTTTCTTGCAATCTGCTCCTGCTGGAACATGACAACAAATGCGCCCATGAACGCAGACGTGACAACGAGCCCGGGCGATACCGGATCGATCAGCATGCGCGACGCGCTGAACGCAAGATACGTACCGGCGAAAACCGCCAGCGTCATGATCAGCCAGATCGTAAAGCCAATTGCCGCCGACATCCGCGGCAAAATAATCAGCAGGATGACTGTCACCAAAATGGCGGCGCCGATCTCAATCGGGCGCATCAGATCCCAGGCGCGGAACAGCGTGTCGCCGGAAAGCGCTTGCTCAATAACTTCCGCATGGATGTGCACGCCCGGGCGCTCATCGCCAAGCGGCGTGATGAGCACATCGCGCAACCCTTCAGCCGAGGCGCCAATCATCACGACACGCCCCTTCACAGCGTCCCTTAAGGAAGCCGCATCATTCTCAAGAACGTCAACCACAGAAAGACGCCGCTTGGCGACACTGTCAGGTTTCGAATAATGCACCCAAAGCTGGCCGTCTTCGGTGGTCGGAAAACGCAACCGGCAAAGCACAACTTCTGACACCGACTGTCCGGCGATCCCGGTCACGTGTGCGCGGCAGGCGCCGTTTTCGGCGGCGCGAACAAATTCCGGCGGCGCAAAAGATGGATCCAGTTTCGGCGCGCCAACTCGCAATGCTTCGAGCGCGAGGCTAGGATAAATCTCTGTTCCATCACAGGCGAGCGCAATCAGCGGTACGCTGCGGACGATGGCGTCATCGGAAAGCGCGGCGCGGGCAAAACCCTCACCACTCGCCGCCGAACGAAAAATCGGTAGCGGCGGAACAACCTGACGGAAGCTTGGCGCTACACGCGCAAGGTCCTGCGCCCGCATGCCTTGTACGCGGGAGGCTTCGAGCGCTGGTGGACAAGTTCCCGTTGACGCACCTGCTCGCGCCGTCAAATGCATCACCGTTGGCGCGGCGGCAAGCGATGCCGCAAGCCGCGCATCATGATCGACAGCCGTCAAATCTGAACCTGAAAGCTCAGAGACGATTGGCGAAAGCACCGGCGAATCAACCCAACTGCCAGAGACGAGATTCGGACTGGTCCTGTCTGGTTCGGCGAAGATAACGTCGAAAACGATAACCGCAGCGTCTGCAGCGTTGAGTTTATCGACGATGTCGGCAAAGCGATGGCGCGGCCACGGCCACTGCCCGTATTTTTCGAGCGCCGCATCATCTATCTCAACGATCTTGACCGGATCCTGGTCATAAGTACGCGGCGCCAAACGCTGATACTGATCAAACAACCGGTCGCGCGCGACATTTACCAGTCCGGGCTGTTGAAAGATGACGGCGAGCGCCAAAGCAGCGCCGATCAGGCCGGCGATACGTGGTCCGAAAAAACTGCGCCCGCCCATCATCAGCTTACGGGTTTGGGACCGTTAGTGGCATGCCTTCGATCTCCCCCCGGCCCTGACCGCCTGCGGCCGTAAAGTTGAAATAGAGGTCAGCCGTTTCGCCAGCGCCGACCTGGGCGCCGTCCCGCAGCAACAACAGCATCGACGTAATATTGTTTCCGCTGAAGTCAGATCCGTCAAAACCGAAAACACCAACGCCGGACGCTGCATCGTCAAAGCTGACCGCATTCAACATCTCGGTAAAATTGACATTCTGCATTGAACTAAAGAGCGTCACGTCCACTGAAACATAAGACGACCCGCCGCCTAACGTTCGGTTCGCGAAATTGATATCTATTGACGCTTCAGCATCCCCAAATCCGAATTCTGTTGGTGTCTGCAGATTTGCAAAGCTGTCCGCAGGACCGTCCGACGTGCCGTCGTAAAAGAAAGTCCCTGTTCCTAGCGCGCCAGCTTGCGCCTCCAGGCCAGCAATCGTGGATATCACATTGCTGCCTGCGCGGTTTTGGTTGAACAAAAATAAATCACTGTAGAGATGGTTCCCGCCTTCATCTGCAAGGATAGATGCAATGCTAGCGCCCAGCCCTTCAATATTCTCAAAAATCGCCTGCCCTTTCAGCAAGTCAGGGTTACTGCTAAGCGGCCCCAACGGATAAAACGCGAGGCCGAAGAGCCCGCTGTCAATTGACGCCGTTTGATCAAGCGAGATGTACGTTGTTGACACCTGGCCGCCAATCGTCGGATCGGATTCAGCCGTCACGGCGATGAAGGAATTACCGCCGCCCACGGTCCGGTTGTCGAAGTTAACTTCAATCTGGGCAAAAGATACGCCGCTCAAGAATTGCGGGCTGCCCAGCGTTGATATCACGCGATCGCCGCTGCCGCTCAAGGTCGATGTCCCTGATGACATGACGCCGGCAAGCTCATTCGTCGTGGCGGCAAAACCCAGATCAGAGTCAAAAAACGCCAACTGGCCCTCGCCGGGCAAGAATTCGAGATCAGAGGCGGCGCCGAGAGCAATATAGGTAACTCCCTGACCGTCCTCAGCGCTTACATCGATATCAACGTCAGCCGTCACCGTATCGCCAACGCCCTGACGGATGGTGAATGTGAACATCTCTGTCAGGAAGACAGCAAGATCGTTGTCGCCGTTCGCAAACGGCACGCCGTAGCTTTGCAGGACAGCTGCCAGATACGCGTTCTCAATCTCATCCGGCACGTTGAAATCAAAGTCATCAACGGTGAGATCGTTTGGATCGGATACGGAGAAATCCAGCTTGATAAATGAAGCTAACGCTTCAGGCGCGACCGTTCGGTTCGACCAGTCCACATGAATCTGGATCAGCGCCACACCCTCGTCCTGCAGGGTCTGACCTGAACCATCGTCTGTGAACAACTGCGCCGGCGCGAGGGCAAGAATGTGTCCGTCACCTGCGGCCTGCCTGCCGGCGAAGTCATCCAGCACGTCCAGCGGCAGGATTTCACCAACGTCGATCGTCATTGGCGGTGGGTCCATGGGATCCATCGGATCTTGAGGATCCTGCGGATCGTCTTCTTCGTCGTCAAACGGCTGTTCCGGTTTCTGCTCGGTCTGCTCGTCGGAACCATCGTTTCGGTCTTCAGAATTCTGCTTGTTTGTCTCCGCTTCCTGTGCGCCCTGGCCAGAATCCCCAAGCGCGTTACCGGCATATTCGAGTGCTGTGCCATCACCCTCAGGGACGACCGGCACAAACGCCTGGTAAATACGGCGCAAGAGTTCCGGATCTGCGCGGAAAGGTTCGGACACGCCGTCAGGACCAATGCGCACGGCGAATCCCGGTCTCTTCAGAACCGCCTCGATTGCATCGCGATTGTCGTCGGTCCAGAATTGAACAAGCCCTTTAGGTGCGAGGCCGGTATTGTCGCGAACAGGCCCCTCAAGAAGCGCGTAAACAACGCCGTCAATCTCAGCGAGGATGACGTTCGTGCCGCGCACCCCCATGGTGACGCCGGTCTCTTGAATTTCGACTTCTGTTGCACCCGGTTCAGTGTCGCGGCCAGAGGAGAATCGAAACCCACCGCGGAAAAAGTTGACGACCCGCCGCCTACCGGCGCCGCGCGCATCAAAAAATTCGCTGATCTGCGATTCCGAATTCGGCGAAAACGTATATGTGCTCCAGTCGCAGAGCTTTAGCTGCATGTGCGAGTCGTCGCCGGTGCTGACCGTGTCGCCGCTGAACATGTCCGCGCCGCTTGCGGGCCGGAAAAGACCGTCGGCGTTTTGTCTGTCGACATTCACCAACGGGCCGACAACGGCTGTGGCGTTGCCCGCTTTTGGATCATCCGTATTGCGATCAAAACATTCTGCGGCCTGCGCCAATGACGGGGCAAGGGACAACACTGCCGCCGACGCGGCGATTTTCAGGGCGCTCATATATCTGTTGCGTGACATGTTATCCCCCTAAAACGCGAACCGTTTGGACAGCAGCAATGCTGTCTTGTGCGTCTTGTAATCGAAATTCAAAAGATTTGAGTCGACCGTCTCGTACTCATACTGAGCGATGATATTGATATCCTTGATGCCCTCGGGCGCGCCGGGGAAGAACAAAGACAATGGCGCGCCGACAGTGGCGCGCGCGCGATAAAGCCATTCTTCTCTGACCGTCGATGGGCTGACAAACGCATCAACGCCGTCATACTCAGACCGTTCCGCCCACGCGCCAAGCAATGTGAAGGCGCCACGGCCTATCAGCCAGCTATGCTGAACATTAGCGCCATAACGTTCGTATGACTCACATCCCGAAGGAGCAGAAGGCGTTAGCGCCGCCGAACAAGAAGCAATTCCTTTCTTGTCCATATAAAGCCCTTCGACGGAAACCGTTTGCGTTGTGCTTAACCGCCACGCCGTGCCCGCGCGCGTACTAAGGCGCCGCCCTGAGCGTAATGCGCCAGAGCCAAAATTCGTCGTGGCGCGGAAGTCTTCATCTTCGCCGCGGAAAGAAACATAGGAACGGGTTTTGGGATTCCAGCGGTAGGCGATTTCCAGCTCACCGCCATAGGTCGCAAGATAGTCTTCACCCTCGAGCCAGTAAAACCCGCCGCGCAAACGCGGCGTGAATGACCAGTTGCCGGAATACCAGGTGCCGCCAAGCGCTATTGTCGTAGCGTCAAGATCAAGCCTGTCCACTTCATGCTTGTCGGAATGATAGTAGGTGGCTTCCGCATGTAGCGTATGACCTTCCTGCGTCCCAAGGTCATGAACAAGCCGTCCTTGTGCGGATAATACATAAGCCCAATCGCCGTCGCGCGCCTCAGCCGGTAAGTTGCCCAAGAAAGACTGTACCATGCCGCTCGACGGCGCCTGGTTGCGGTTGCGGTCCCAATCGATCCCTGTGGTCAGCGTCAGCGACCCGCGCGTCTGGCGTTGTTCGTACTTTATCCGGTTGAGATAAGTCTCAGCTTCCGCGCGAAGTGGCGCCGGCAACATGTTGCTATCAAGCGCGAGCTCAAGTTCGTAACGCGCGCGATCAAAAAGCCCGAGGCGGTAAAGAACAAGGCCATAGAGAACGCGCACGTCATGCATGGCCGGATCGATCAACAAAATCCGCTCAAGCGTGGCGCCAGCTTCCTTCAAGTCGCCAGCCGCGATTTGCTGACGTGCATAAGCGATGTTGAGTTGAATGTTCTCCGGCGCAGCAAGAACCTGCTCAAACGGTATGGTGATCGCTGTGCGATCAGCCCTCTCCGCCTCACGCCGCTGGTTTTCGAGCAAATCCCGTTCAATCGCTTCACGCGCCGACTCTTCCGGCTCCTGCGCGAGTGCGGCGGAACTTAAGACCAACAATGATAACGCTGATCCGGCCCAATATTTTACCGGCATATCTCTCGCCCCTCGACATTGTGCGCAACGCAAATGCGGAAAAAATCACCGCACCGCAACAAACGCAAAAACCCCAGTCCCAAGCTGATGAACGCTGTCATGCGCTCAGCTATGCAATTTTCAGTCTTAACTCGACTATGCCCTTTGACACTCTTTACTAGCAACTCTTTTTTAGCTTCGCTGAAGAGGTTTATTTGTAATAAAACTGACGCGTTTACACGGCTTAGCGATGCAAAAAGAGCTGATAAATCAGGAAATAATGGGTCAGGTGATGAACCATCTGATCGAGACCGAAAGGAATCCAGAACGACTGTTTTGTCATGTCTGTAAACCGGCCCAGCATGAACGGGCTCGACTTGATACGATCCATCGCGAAATGCGCGGTAAAATCGATCAGCGCAAGGACCCATAAATCCTTGTTGACCACCATGACGATGGCCAATGTTGTTAGCGCGTGCACAAAAACATGGACCGTTAACGGAAGAATATACCCAAGACCCACCTTGGTCTTGCCGTTCACCATCCATCCGGTCTGCAAGATGTAATCGCCGATCAGTTGTTTTACCTGAAACACAATGAGCATCAGGAAAATGAACTGAACGTCAGATAATCCAGCAAAATCCATACTTTACCGCTCCCCCCGCAATCGGCGCCTTAGCGGGATCCGCCTTATTCTAAGCGCACTTAAATTGCGTGCCGCTCCCCCTTGTTGCGGAGAACGCGCACAGATTGCATGGCAATCTGCCCCGCCCGCCACAGATCAAAAGGTTACGCTTATATCTCTTCCAGATGCAAGGAGCCGTTAAACATAATTTGTTAGTAAAAAATGCTGTTTTTAGAGTGAGAAGCTTCAGTTTTAACGGATCAAAAGATTCATCGGGCGGAAGAACAATCATCGTTTATTTAAGCCGATTTTGCAGGATTGTTCGCGTTTCAAAGCTGGATCGCTTTAACTTTATTTTGTATGACGATTAAGAGGGTGACCCGGGGGTTTAGTTGGATAGCGTAAAGATCGCCATTGTGGGATCTGGACCCGCCGGCTTGAGCGCAGCCGGCCGCGCGTCCGCTCGCGGTGTTTCTCATGTGCTGTTAGAAAAAACCGGCCACCTGTCCGACACGATCTTCAAGTATCAGCGCGGCAAATACATCATGTCGACGCCGGATCAGTTACCGTTACGTTCCGATATCGCCTTCGAAGCCGGGTCGCGTGAAAGCATCATTAATCGCTGGGACAAAGATGCGGATACGCTGAACGTCAATGTCCGGTTGAATTCCGAAGTGACCGCAATCCAGGGCTCGCGCGGAAACTTTCAAATCAGCCTAGCTGACGGCGCGACCATTAAGGCTGAGTACGTTGTTCTCGCCGTTGGTGTTCAGGGCAATCCTAACAAACTCAATAATCCGGGTACCGATCAGCCTTTTGTTCAGTATCAGCTGGACGACCCCAAAGAATATTACGATGAAAACATTATTGTCATCGGCGGCGGCGACGCCGGCATCGAAAACGCCCTTGGCCTCGCGGACCCAAGGCAGGGCAATATCGTCACATTGCTGCAACGCGCGGACGGATTTCCCCGGTCCAAAGAAGCAAATGTTCAAGCGCTTTATTCGGCTCGGGATCAAGGCCGCCTCGACTTTATCACTGAAGCTTCGCTAATCCGTGTTGAACAAGGCGGCTCCGGTGAGAGCTTGTGGGTGGCGGTCGTCGACACCAAAGACGGTGAAGCACGCCTCCCCTGCGACCGGATCATCGCACGCCTTGGCGCCGCACCGCCGCGCCGGTTTGTCGAAGCTGCTGGCGTGCAATTCACCGGGCCCGACCGCGAAGCTTTCCCTGTGCTCACGCCGCAATATGAAAGCACGGTGCCCGGTCTATATATAATCGGCGCGCTTGCTGGCTTTCCGCTGATCAAGCACTGCATGAATCAGGGTCATGATGTCGTTGAATTCATATCCGGCAACACGGAATTACAACCGCCGGATACGCCCCTGCTTGAGGAACTGTTCAAAGACGCCCCCGTTAAACGTAGCGTCGATGACTGGATTGTTTACATCCGTGATCGCATCGAACTTTTGAATGATGTTTCGCCCTTGCAGATGCGCGAATTTTTGTTGGCGTCGCAAGTGCACTACAAAAGACGCGGCGACGTCATTATGAACCGCAACGATATCGGTTCGTCGATATTCGCCATCATCGATGGAACTGTAGCCGTCGAGGTTGATCCGAAAAATCGCAATAAAACGATCCCTATTCACGCCGGAAATATTTTCGGCGAGCTGGGACTGATTTCCGGGCGGCGTCGCACCGCGACCGTGCGCGCAGATGAGCCGGTGATGATTCTGGAAATCCCGCGTAATGCGACGCTGAAACTGATGGCGTCGGTGCCCGGCGTAAAACGGCGCATGGACCGGATCTCTACAGAACGGCAAGTCGGACAGATTTTCGGACAACTGCTTCCCGCTTCGGCAGTTGCTGAGATTGTCGATAATGCAGAGATTTTACCGCTGAAAGCCGGTGACGCATTCATCAACGAAGGCGAACGGTCCACAGACATTTTCATTATTCGATCCGGCAGCGCCGTTGTCGAAAAACGAATTGGCAACAAGGACGTCTTTTTGTCTTACGTGCTCGCCGGCAACTATGTCGGCGAGATGTCGCTGTTCTACGATGGTTTACGCACGGCGACAGTGCGCGCCGCTATAAAGTCAGAAGTCGTGCGCCTGCCCGGTGAAATGTTCGAACGGTTATTGAACAACAACCCGGACCTTTACCGCGCAGTCGAACGACTTGTCGCCAGCCGTCGCAAGGTCAACGATTATATTGAAGCCAAACGCGAAAGCTTTTCATCTGTCGTCGACATGCACACCTCGGTTGCGCGGTTTCTACTGGAAGAAGAAGGCCTTTCAGAAGCAACCGATGCGCTCGTCATTGATGAAACGCTCTGTGTTGGATGCGACAATTGCGAGAAAGCGTGCGCCGACATTCATGAAGGCATTTCACGGCTTGATCGCGAAGCCGGTAATTCATACGCCTATATTCACGTCCCGACGTCGTGCCGCCACTGCGAACATCCTCACTGCATGACCGATTGTCCGCCAGACGCCATTCACCGCGGCCCCGACGGCGAAGTCTTTATCGATGAAAAATGCATCGGATGCGGCAACTGCCAGCGTTATTGCCCTTACGGGGTTATTCAGATGGCGGCGATCCCGCCAAAAAAACCGAGCCTTTTGTCGTGGCTGACTTTCGGTCTTGGCCCTGGTCCCGGCGAACCGGATCAGGATTGGATCAAAGACAACCAGAAAAACGACAATCCGCCGAAACTCGCGGTGAAGTGCGATATGTGCGCCGGCATCAAGGGCGGACCTGCTTGCGTTCGCGCCTGTCCTACCGGCGCCGCAGTACGCATTTCGCCTGACGAATACCTTTCCCTTGCCGGCGAGGCTCAGGAGTAGAGATGCCGGGCAACACACATATGCGCTCAAGCGATCTGCCCATCTCTCACGAAGGGTTTTTGGAACATAAAAGGTTCCGGTATCTCAAACTCTCGCTTGTGATCATTCTCGCCAGCGTGATTGTCTATTTCGTCGCCGATGTCGGCGCTCGACACAATGGCGGCACCTGGCTCGGCTATGTCCTCGGCACGATTTCAGCGCTGCTGATTGTCTGGCTGATGTTTCTCGGCATTCGCAAACGCGCGGCAACGCCCGGCAAATGGAATCTAAAGGGGTGGACGTCTGCACACGTCTATCTCGGTTCATCGCTTTTAGTACTGGCGACTCTGCACACCGGCTTCCAGTTTGGCTTGAATGTTCACACGCTTGCCTACGCGCTGATGGTGATTGTCATCGTTTCCGGCTTTTTCGGCATCTATTACTACGCCGTGGTTCCGCGCCGGATGAGCGATAATCGCGCCCATCGCACACAGAAAGATTTGCTCGACGCGATCAGGGCCCTCAACCGCGAACTGACCGAAGCGGCGCAACCGCTCGATCCGAAATATGTGAAAGAGGTCAAGCGCGCAATTCGGAAAACAAAAATCAAACCGGGATTATTCACGCCGATTTCCGGCGCTCAAAAACAATGCGCTACCACAAAAGCCGCCAAACGCCTGCGCCGCGCCATGGATACGGCTGACGAAAGCATGCGCAGACCGCTGGAAACCGTCGTCGCTATCTTGGAGCGCAAGTCGGCGCTGCTGCTTCGCACGCGCCGGCACATCCGCAACAAGACGCTTTTGCAGTTATGGCTGTATTTCCATGTGCCGCTTTCATTTGCGCTGCTTGCAGCACTGATGGCGCACATCATTTCCGTCTTTTTCTATTGGTGAGGCGGCAATGTCGATCAGGGTAGAATTTATCAGAAGAAGGCCCGGCGGACGCGTCACCGTGCGCCCGACCATCTATGATAAGTCAGAAGTCTCCCTTGGGCGCGCGACGGATTGTGATGTTCATCTCTCCGATTTGCGCGTCGGCCTTCATCACGCACGACTAATTCAGCTCTCCGCCGACAAGGTTCGCATTGAGGCGAATGGTGATCACCGCGTGCGCGTTAACAACAGCCAGATTCGCCGCCGCGATATCTCACTGAACGACGGATCGGTTATCCGTATCGGCCCTTACCAGCTAACGGTCGGCAAAACCGAAACACGCGGCGATCTCCTCGTCTCGATCGAGCTTGTAGAAGCGCCAACGCCTATTCGTGACAAGCGCGATGAGAAAGCCGTTTTCTCCATGCGCGGTTATGCGCCTGACAAACGGCTCACGGCATGGTCCCTATACACCCTGATCTTCGCAGTCTTTTTGATCCTGCCCATCGTTCTTCACTTCCGCGCCGCCGAACCCGAAGCTGATAGCGCAACGGCAAAACTGGCGCTTGCAAGCAATCAGCACTGGCTCGCCGGCGGCATGTCATCGGCTCACGCCAATCTCGTTGAGGATTGCCGCGACTGCCATGTGGAACCGTTCACGCGTGTAAAGGACGAAGACTGCCTCACCTGTCACGAGGAAGTGCGCGACCACGCCGATCCCTTGTCGCTGCACGCATCGCGACCGATAACCGAAGGCAGCGAAAAGTGGCTGGCGAGCCTTCGTACTGGGCTTAACATCCCTGAGGGCCGCTGTGGCTCATGTCACTTCGAACATAATGGCGAGACAGGCGTTCTGCCATCGGACTCTCAGCTTTGCGTCGATTGTCATGCCGAAATGGATCAGCGTTTTGCAGAAACGGACCTCGTAAACGTTTCCAACTTTGGCCGGCGTCACCCGGAATTCAAACCACTGATCGTTTTAGATCCGCAGGCGGATGACGGCGCTATGAAACGCGTTTCCCTGGTCGATAGACCGAAAGAAAACAACGGGCTCGAATTTCCGCATGATTTTCACCTGAGCGATGATGAAGTCATCCGAAAGCTTGAAACCTTGCCGGCGAACTTACGCATGCGCTACGGCGATGAACTTGATTGCGTTGACTGTCATACAATCGATGCCGCTGGCGCTTATGTGGAACCCATAGAAATGGAAACCCACTGCAGCGATTGTCACTCACTCGCCTTCGCCACCAGTGACGATACCGTTCGTAATCTACCCCATGGAGAACCCGAGGAAGTACGTGAAACGCTGCAGGATTTTTATCTGGCGCAGGCGACGCAATTGCTGCTTGGCGATCAGCCCTCTGGCGTTCTCGAGCGCCAACTCAGTTCTGAAGCGCGTTCACGCCGCGAACGTCTCCGCGCGCAGGCGTTTGCCAACGCCGAGCGTAACACCGACGCAATGATCCAGAGAATATTCTCAGAAGAAGGCGTCTGCACGAAGTGTCACGAGAATGAAGACCCGGCTGCGCGCGCTGCGGTTGCAAGTAGCGACTTGCCGGAATTCACACCAGTGCGGCTGACGAACCGATATCACCCCATGGCGGATTTCAACCATGCCGCGCATGAAACCGGCGAAATCAACTGCTCGACCTGCCATAAAGCGGAAACATCCTCGGAATCCGCTGATGTTTTAATGCCCTCGATCACCGTTTGTCGGGCTTGTCATGACGATACAAGCGGCCGGACAGGTATCGCTTCGGATTGCTTAACCTGCCATGCTTACCATGATGACGACCTGAAAGCGCCGATAATGCAGCCGGCGCGTCTTCAGCGTGACGCCATGAGAACGCCGTAATGAGTTATATTCGTTTCATAGTCCCGATAGTGACAGCACTGTTCGCGCTTTCGACTGCTCACGCGCAAAACTCGCCAGTGCCGTTCGTTGACGGCCTCAGCCACACTGGCGTGCCGAGTTGTTCTACCGCAGGCTGCCATGGCGATCAGGTCACGGGCGACGGCGTCGGGCCTGTGGTAGGCCAGAACGAATATTTCCATTGGGCTTCGCGCGGGGAAAAAGGCGCGCATTCACGCGCCTATGAAGTCCTGCTGGAACCTCACGGCAAACGCATCGCCGCCAATCTTGGCATTGGCCCTGCTCATCAGTCTCCCATTTGTCTTGATTGCCATGCGGACAATGTACCGGACGACAAACGCTCGCAGCGTTTTCAGATCAGCGATGGCGTCGGTTGCGAAGCTTGTCATGGCGGCGCGCAGAACTGGCTGGCGTTTCACCGTATTGGCGCAGGTCATCAACAGAACATCGAAGCCGGACTTTATCCCACCGAAGAGCCTGTCGCCCGCGCTAAACTCTGTATGGGGTGTCACCTTGGGTCGAGCTACGAAAATCAGTTCGTCTCGCACCGGCTGATGGGCGCCGGCCATCCGCGCATGAAATTCGAACTTGATCTTTACACCACCATTCAAAAACATCACGTCGTCGACGACGATTATCGTGAGCGCAAAACCGTGGCGCCGGGCGCGCAGGTCTGGGCTATCGGTCAGGCCATGGGGCTTGAGCGTACGCTGGAACTCTTGCTCGATAACGATACCGGCTCAGCGGGCGTATTTCCTGAGCTCGTCTTTTTCGATTGCCATTCCTGCCACCAGCCGATTTCCGAAGGCGTCGGTCAGTTAAGCTGGCGCGCGAACCCCGGTCGTGCGCTCGGTCCGGGATCGCCAATTCTGAACGACGCCAATCTCATCATGTTGCAAGCCGCCATGCGGGTGATCGATCCGGAACTTGCCGACCAGCTTGAAAGCGAGGGACGTGTCCTGCATGCGGCGTCTCAGCATTCTGGTGGATATTTTCATAATGCGGCTGAAACTTTGAAGAATACAACCAGCATGGCCGTTGCTCGAATCAAAGGCGCCGACCTTTCAAACCCGTCGACCGTGCGCGCAATCCTTTTGGAAGTTGTCAGTGATCAACGCACGCGTCGCTACACGAATTACGCCGGCGCAGAACAGGCGCTTTTCGCCGTACAGCGCCTGACGGCGGCGCTTGGCATGGCGAGCCCGGAAATGAAAGCTGCCGTCGAACGAGCTGGGAAAGAGGCACAAGGCCCTTATTCGTACAACCAGAATGGGTTTCGGTCGGCGCTAAGTGATATTCGCGCCATGATAGCGAATTAAAACGTGAGACGAATAAACAAGTGATAGGCGAGTTCCCTGCTCTGTCGTAACATTGCAGGTGATTTGGGGTCTGGAGGGCGAGAGAATGTTTTGGCGTAAGAAAAAAGACGGAGTTCGCTTAGAGCCGTCGGGGGAAAAACCCGCGCCGCTGTTCAAGGCGCAACAGGACATGAGCGAGACACTGGCGCGTTCAGCCTCTCAGCCGAAAGCCAAATACGCCGCTGGCATCGCCGGCGGCGGCAATGTGGTGCGTGAGATCGATCACTTCATGCAGGGTGTCGTCAATCGCAATCCCCATGAAACGGAATTTCATCAGGCGGTGTTCGAATTCGTCGAAACGGTGATGCCGTATTATCTCGATCACCGGAAATATATGGACGCGCGCATCCTAGAGCGCATGACCGAGCCCGATCGTATCGTCAGCTTCCGCGTCACATGGGAGGACGATCAGGGCGTGCCGCACGCCAACAAGGGCTTTCGTGTCCAGTTCAACTCTTCCATGGGCCCCTACAAAGGCGGCCTGCGTTTCGACCCGAGCGTCAACGCTTCCATTCTGAAATTCCTTGGCTTTGAACAGACATTCAAAAACGCGCTGACGCGTCTTCCCATGGGCGGCGGCAAGGGCGGCGCGAATTTCAACCCCAAAGGCCGTTCAGATGCGGAGATCATGCGTTTCTGTCATTCGATGATGACGGAACTGCACCGACATATAGGCGAAAGCGTTGACGTCCCGGCCGGCGACATTGGCGTCGGCGCGCGCGAGATCGGTTATCTTTTCGGCAAATACAAACAGCTTGCGCATTTCTACACGGGCGGCGTCATTACCGGCAAAGGCATTCCTTACGGCGGCAGTGAAATCCGCAAGGAAGCAACCGGCTACGGCGTTGTCGTCTTCACTGAAGAAATGCTGAAGAAACACGGTAAGACCATGAATGGCAAGACCGTCGCCATTTCCGGTTCGGGCAATGTGGCGATCTATGCCGTGCAGCGCGCCATGCGCATGGGCGCCAAAGTCGTCACCGTGTCCGACAGCCGCGGCTTCGCTCACGTCCCGAACGGCTTCACTGATGAAAGTTTCGCCGTTCTTCAGGACGTGAAGGAAAACCGCCGCGAGTCTCTCGCCAAATTCGCGAGCGAGGCGCGCGGTGCCACCTATCATGCGGGCAAGTCGCCATGGACAGTGCCGTGCGATGTGGGCCTTCCCTGCGCAACGCAGAACGAAATCGACGAACAGATGGCCGCGACCATGGTCAAGAACGGGATCATGTGCCTTTCCGAAGGCGCGAACATGCCACTGACCGCACAGGCCATTCACGTCCTCAAGGACGCTGACGTGATTTTCGGCCCCGCCAAAGCGGCGAATGCCGGCGGCGTCGGCTGTTCCGGCCTGGAGCAAGCGCAAAACGCCCAGCGCCTGAGCTGGACCCGCGACCAGGTAGAGCAGGAATTGGAGCGAATCATGCGCTCTATTCACGAGCAATGCGTTGAATACGCGCCGGTCAGGAGCGGCATTGTCGATTATCAGACGGGCGCCAACGTATCGAGCTTTGCCCGGGTGGCCGACGCAATGCTCGCTTTTGGTTATATCTAAGTCGCTGCATGTCAGCGAACGCGGGGGTAAGGGAGAGATAATGCCGGCGGCGAAAAAACTTTTATTCGCAGCAGCATCCATGCTGGCGCTTGCCGCATGCGGCGGGAGCGAGTCGACACAGCCGCCGCCAGTGACGACGCCAACAACGCCGGACCCGCCCGCAACATCGCCTCTGTTCAAACCTGAATTGCGGATGTTGACGGCCTCAGATGTTGAGACTGTCGTTGCGCAAGCGGTATCGGAGGCTGGCGCGCGCGGAGCGCCCGCAACCATCGCTATCGTTGACCGGGTCGGCAATGTGCTCGCTATCTTCCAAATGAACGGCGCGGCGCCGACAACCTTTGTTCGTGAAGGACCTGCCGGCACGCCGAACACGTCCCTTCAAGGCGTCGAGGTTCCCTCAACACTTGCGGCTATCTCCAAAGCCATCACCGGCGCTTATCTTTCTTCCGGCGGCAACGCGTTCTCGACACGCACCGCCAGCCAGATCGTTCAGGAACATTTCCCGCCGGCCCCGACGACCGTCGGTCTTGAAAGCGGGCCGCTCTTCGGCGTGCAGTTCTCGCAGCTTCCCTGCTCGGACCTCAACACCCGCGCCATCGGCGGCGGGCCGACCATCGGGCCACAACGCGCACCGCTTGGCCTCGCCGCCGACCCTGGCGGATTTCCTCTCTATAAGGATGGATTTGTTGTAGGCGGCATCGGTATCATTACCGATGACGATTACGGGTTCGACCCAAATATTCTCGACGTCGATGACAGTGATGAGGAGGCCATCGCCTGGGCCGGAACATCCGGCTTTGCAGCGCCAGCAACTATTCGCGCCAACCGCATCTCCGTCGACGGCACGACCTTACGCTTTTCCGACACAACGGACGCCGACCTGATGAGCAATCCCGGCGCTGCGCCGTCATTTGCGTCCATTGCCGGCGGCGTTCAGGGCGATCTGATCGATGTCACCTCCTATTTCGACGGCGCTTCAGGCGGCGGCGTTTACGCCGGCGTTTCTTATGGGGCCGAAGGGTCCGGCATCCGCGAAGCGACGCCTGCGGAATATTCGAATTCCGATATTTTCGTCTTAACCGATGGCGCTGGGACCAACCGTTATCCGGCTACAGGCGGAACAGACGGGGCAAGTGTCGCCTCTCCGCTCACCGCCGCCGAGGTTACGGTTCTTCTTGAAGAAGCGTTCGACATTATGACTCGCGCGCGCGGCCAGATCAGACAGCCGCTGAATTCGCGCGCGCAGGTTTCAATTTCAATCGTAGATACCAATGGACAAATTCTGGGTATCGTGCGTGGACCCGATGCGCCGATTTTCGGCACGGACGTTTCCTTACAGAAAGCGCGTACGGCGGCGTTTTTCACGAACGAAATCGCGGCGTCAGACTTAACGGGAACGCCTGGCCCATCCATCGCCGGTTTCAACACGACAAAGTCTGTCGCCAGCTATCTACAGGACGTACGTGATTTCATTCCTGACCCAACAGCACTGACAGGAACATTTGCCTTCGCTGACCGGTCCGGCGGCAATATCTCCCGCCCCTATTTTCCGGACGGCGAGGTTGGAACCGCAAATGGACCACTTTCGTTGCCGATCACTGAATGGAATATTTTCGCAACCGGTCTGCAGACCTCACTTGTTGTGGATAACATTCTTGAACACGTCGTACATGTGGTCACGAGCGGTGGGAGTAGCGACACGGCGCCCGCGTGTTCGGCTCTTCCGGATATACCAACGCTCGGCGGCACACAGAACCGTCTGCAAAACGGCATACAGATTTTTCCCGGCTCGGTGCCAATTTATCGCGGCGACATCCTTGTCGGCGGCATTGGCGTTTCAGGCGACGGCATCGATCAGGACGACATGATTTCTTTCCTTGGCGTCCACAATGCGGCCGAAAGGCTTGGCGGCGCCATCAATAACGCGCCAGAAGCGATCCGCGCGGACCAGATCGTCATTTCTGTCAATGGCGCTCCGGTGCGTTTGCGCTACATCAACTGTCCGTTCAATCCGTTTGTCGGCTCCGACGAACAGAATGTGTGTCAGGGGAAATAGATGATCCGTAGCGCGATCATATCTCTTGTACTTGGCGCTGTTACAGCGCCAGCGTTCGCGCAGGATGAACCGCTGAACCCCAGCGCCGTGGCGCCGCCAACGCTCGGCGAATACCCTGATTGCCGCGACCAGGGTCGCGAATTTACGGAATGCGCGCCCGCCGTACCCGATCGCTGGCGCCTCGCGGAAAACTTAGGGCTTCTCGAAACGAAATGGTGGGATCCTTATAATCAGAACACAATCAAAGGCGACCGGCCGGTATTCGGCGATGACTGGTTCTTCGTCGGGGCAGTTGTTTCCGACACGGTGGTCGAGCCGCGTTCATTCCCGCTGCCTGTAGGCATTCAAACCACAACCGATCCGGGCGATCTCGACGTCTTCGGCGATAGCGACAGTTTCGGGTTCAACCAGAACCTCATCGTCAGCCTTTCTCTTATCAAGGGCTCAACGGCCTATAAGCCGCAGGACCTCGAATTCCGCCTCACGCCGGTTTTCAACTACAACTTTGCGCGGGTCGAAGAAAAACGCATTCTCTACGTCGAGCCGTCCGAAAAACTTACCCGTCACGACGGGTTCATCGGCTTGCAGGAAGCATTTGTCGACTATCATATCCGCAACGTATCAGAGCGTTATGACTTCGACTCCGTACGTGTCGGCATTCAGCCGTTCTCATCCGATTTCCGCGGATTTCTGTTTCAGGACAACCAGCTTGGCGTTCGCCTGTTCGGCAATCGCGACAACAATCGCTTTCAATATAATCTCGCAGCGTTTATGCGACTTGAGAAAGACACGAACTCAGGCCTCAACGACGTCACCACGCGCCCGCGCGATGATTACGTATTTCTTGCAAACCTTTACCGGCAGGATCTGCCCTTTCCTGGTCTCACCAGTCAGATCACAGCCGTTTACAACCTCAACCGCGAACAGAACGACATAGAGATCGACAAGAACGGTTTTCCGGTTCGCCCCGCCCTGCTCGGCAATCTTCGCGGACGCGACTATGACGTTGCCTATCTTGGATACAACGCCGACGGACGCATCGGTCGCATTAATCTAACGGCGTCGGCCTATTACGCGCTCGGCGAGGATAGAAACAGCATCTTCACAGATGAAAAAGCCAAAATAAGATCGTTCTTCGCCGCCATTGAACCATCTTACGATCGCGGCTGGGGGCGTGTGCGGTTGTCCGGCCTTTTCGCCAGCGGCGACGGCAACCCTTATGACAACGTCGAACGCGGTTTCGATGCGATATTTGAAAACCCGCAATTCGCCGGCGCCGACACCAGTTACTGGATTCGTCAGGGCGTGCAGTTCCTTGGCGGCGGGCGTGTCATTGGCATAAACGGCCGCAACGGCGTCTTGCCTGACCTGCGATCAACCAAGGAACAGGGCCAGTCGAACTTCAACAATCCGGGGCTGATTCTCGCCGGTGCTGGCGCAGACTTTGACATTTTACCGGAGCTTCGTGTTTCCGTAAATCTAAACCGGCTCTGGTTCCACAAGACGGACACGCTGGAAGCGTTGCGCGTTCAAGGCGCTATCGACAATGACATCGGCTGGGATGCCTCTAGCGCCATCATCTATCGCCCGGACTTTATTCAGAACGTGGTCTTCCGTTTGTCTGGCGCAACGCTGAAGCCCGGCGATGGTTTCAAACAGCTTTTCGATAATGATGAGAAGCGCGACCTTTATTATTCGGTCCTCTTTAACGTGGTGTTGACCTACTGATGCGCGCGCTCGTGAACATAACCGCTCGCACAGCAGCCGCAATTGCCCTGCTTTTTGGCGTCTCATTCGCGGCGGATGAAGAAAAGCCGGTTGAGCGCGATTACTCCCTTGTCCGCGCGGAGCCGACACCGGTTTATCAAACGCAAGATCAGGTTGACGCAAAAAGCGACGGCTGCCTTACCTGTCATACGGCGACGGACGCGCCGACCATGCACAGTCCGACGGCGGACTTGCGCATTGGCTGTGTTGATTGCCACGGCGGCAACGCCTCGGTTTTTGCGCGGGGCCTCAGCGATGGCACTGCTGCCTATGATGAGGCCCGCGACAACGCCCACGTCCTGCCGAAATATCCTGAAAGCTGGCACTTCCCACATTCGGCGAACCCTAAACATTCCTATGCGTTACTGAATAAAGAGTCGCCGGAGTTCGTTCGTTTCGTAAACCCTTCTGACTACCGCGTGGCGCGTGAAGCCTGCGGCAGTTGCCACATGAGGGAAATTCTAGCGGCCGAGCGTTCGCTGATGGCTACAGGCGCCATGTTGTGGGGCGGCGCGGCCTATAACAACGGCATATTGCCATTCAAAAACTACGTTCTCGGCGAGTCCTATACCCGCGATGGCGAACCGGCGACAATCTGTTCACCCGGAGAACCGGTCGAAGACGGTCCCATGGGTTGCCCGACTGAGCCGTCAGAAGCAGCGCAGGCACGCGGCGCCCTGCCTTTCCTTGCGCCATTGCCAACCTGGCATGTTATTCCGCCTGCAGATGTTTTCCGTGTCTTCGAGCGCGGCGGGCGCAATATTTTAACGCAGTTTGCAGAGGTCGGCCTGCCGAACGCCCTCGGTCAGTTACAGCGGCTGGAGGAACCGGGCCGCCCGGATATCCGCCAGTCGAACCGAGGCCCTGGCACTGGCCTTCGCGTCGCTATACCCGTCCTCAACATTCACAAGACGCGCCTCAATGATCCGTTCACCTGGTTCCTCGGCACCAATGACAATCCGGGCGATTACCGCTCTTCCGGCTGCGCATCCTGTCATGTGATTTACGCGAACGACCGCGAGCCGCGCCACGCCCTTACATATACGCAATATGGCCGCGACGGCGAGACGATCACCGCCGACCCGACCATCCCGAAAAACGAGCCGGGCCATCCGCTGCAGCATACGTTCACGCGCGCGATCCCGACGTCGCAATGCATGATCTGTCACATGCACCAGCCGAACATGTTCCTGAACACCTATCTCGGCTACACCATGTGGGATTATGAATCCGACGCGCCGTTCATGTGGCCGAAGGAACAGAAATACCCGACCATGGAAGAGCAGCGAAAAGTGCTCGACCGCAACCCGGAAGGCGCGGCGGTGCGCGGCAAATGGGCGAAGCTCGACTTCCTACGCGATGTTTACGACCTCAATCCTGAACTCAACGACACGCAATTCGCCGACTATCACGGTCACGGCTGGAATTTCCGTGCGATTTTAAAACGCGACCGCGACGGCAACCTTCTCGATGCTGACGGTAATATTGTTCCTAACGACGATCCTGAGAAATGGCGCAAGGACGATGAAGGCAAATTCGTCGAGGTGGGAACGAACCCCGGCAAGTCCGTGCACATGATGTCGATCCATGCCGAGGTCGGGATGCAATGCGCAGACTGCCATTATTCACAAGACAATCACGGCAGCGGCTATATCCATGGCGAGGTCGCGAATGCGGTTGAAATCCGCTGCAAGGATTGTCATGGCACAGTCGATGAATACCCGTCGCTGAAAACCACCGGTCCCGCCGCCGGCCCGAACGGCCGCGACCTCGCGATCCTCAAAAATCCGGACGGACGCAATCGTTTCGAATGGATGACGCGCAGCGGACGCGACGTGCTTGTACAGCGCTCGATTATCGACCCCGAACTCGAATGGGAGGTATCGCTCGTCAAGGACAGCGTAACGCCGGGCGCGCCAAGCTATAACGCCAAATCGGCGCGTGCGAAAACCATGTCTATGAGTGATGATGGCTCGCTCAATTGGGGGGCGCGTTCTGACAAGTCAAATCTCGCGCATAAAGATGAGGAGATGGAGTGCTATACATGCCACCTTTCCTGGACCACGTCATGCGGCGGTTGCCATTTGCCCATAGAAGCGAACTGGCAGGCCGAGTCGCATAAATATGAGGGCGGCACGACGCGTAATTACGCGACCTATAATCCGCAGGTTGCGCGCGACCAGATGTTCCAGCTCGGCAAGCACCAGGATACGAAAAACAATTCCGTCGCGCCGGTGCGTTCCTCCTCGGCGCTGGTGTTGTCATCTACCAACGTCAATCGCGAGCGCATCTATGTGCAGCAGCCGCCGATTTCTTCCGCCGGGTTTTCCAGCCAGGCGTTCGCGCCGCACTTCCCGCATACAGTGAGGAAGACCGAAACCAAAACCTGCAGTGATTGTCATCTGTCGGCCGACAACGACAACAATGCCATCATGGCGCAGCTCATGCTGCTTGGCACCAACTTCGTCAACTTTGTCGGCTTGCATGCTTACACCGGCCTCGATGGCGCCGTTGAGGCGGTGCGCGTTACCGAATGGGACGAGCCGCAGGCGGTGTTTGGCTCTTATCTCCAGAAATACGCTTATCCCGATTACTACAAGGCCCACGTCGAAAAGAATGGCCGGGAGCTGAAAAACTGGACGCGCGGCGACACGTTCGGCGACGGCCTTTCCGGAGAGACTGGCGCGCTCGAAGAAATCGCCAATGTGGTTCAAAATACAGGCGGCGCGGTAAACTGCCTGCAACTACGCGGGGAATATTTGTTCGTGGCCGAGGGCAAGGGCGGCTTCCGCGCCTATGACGTTGCCTCCATCGCCAATAAAGGCCTATCCGAACGCTTCCTCACGGCGCCGTTTTCGCCGCTCGGTCATGACACTCATGTCCAGTCGAAAAACGCGACCTGCATGGCGTTGCCGACGAACCAGCCGATCGCGCCGGACCGCAATACCGAAGACATGCGGGCCATGAACGACGAACAGCCGTTCCACCCGATTTATAACTACGCAGTCGTCACCGATGCTGAAGAAGGCCTGATCCTCGTTAACGTCAATACATTGGCCGATGGCGAACCACGCAACAATTTCTTCAAGCGCGCCCTCACCTGGAACGAAGGCGGTGTATTAAACGGCGCGCGGCATATCACGCTCGGCGGCTATTATGCTTATGTCACGACTGATGCGGGCCTTGCGGTTATCAATCTCAACGATCCGCTCAATCCGCGAACGGAAACCGTTATTTCCATGAACGACGCACGCGCCAGCGCGTTGCAGTTCCGCTATCTCTTCGTCACCGACGCTGGAGGCTTCAAAGTATTTGACGTCACCGACCTCGCTTCACCGAAACTGGTTGAGAGTGCGAACGTGCCGTTAGCAGACGCGCAAAAGATTTATGTGGCCCGTACATACGCCTATGTGGCGGCGAAATCCGAAGGCCTTGTCATAATCGACGTTGAAAATCCTGAGGCGCCCGCCGTCTATCAGAAATTCACCGGCGGCGGCGCCCTAAACGATGCACGCGACATAATTGTCGGCACCACGAATGCTTCACTGTTCGCCTATGTTGCGGATGGTCGAAACGGGTTAAAGGTTCTGCAACTGACGAGCCCCTCATCTCAGCCAAATTTTTACGGGTTTTCTCCTGAGCCAAAGCCGGAAATCATCGCCTGGCGCAAAACCGCCAAACCGGCGCTTGCGCTTTCCAAAGGCATCGACCGCGACCGCGCTGTCGATGAAACAGGACACCAGATGGCTGTATTCGGCCGTCTCGGTTCGCGGCCCTTCACAAGACCGGAAATGGAGCGCTTGTTCCTCAAGGAAAATGGCGAGCCTTATTATGTCACTGATGACCTGCACGAGGCGGGCGGTGAGAATTGACGGCGAGGTTTTTTGATTGTGGGCTCTAACCCGCTCACCCCGACGCAAGTCGGGGTCCAGCTAAAGAAATAATACCGGGCAAAGCCCGTCTAAATGGATTATTCTGGATCCCGGCTTTCGCCGGGATGAGCGGAGTGGGTTGATGTAGCGGGGTGACCGCCATGTGGGGTGTGGTCTTTGGACTGGCGAGCGTGTTGACGCTCGCCGTGTTGATGCTGCCGGTGGCCCGGCGCAGTAATATTCCTTACACTGTAATTCTGGCGCTGGTGGGCATTGGCCTCGGCTTTGCTGCGCAACAACTGGGCGTCGGCGCCGGCGATGTCGCCCACGATCCTCATGCAGATCATGGCGGCGGCTCACTTTGGGAGCAGATTGCCCAAGCGATCGGCGGTCTCTCCATTACTTCCGACGTCATTTTATTTCTTTTCCTGCCAGCACTGGTTTTCGAAAGCGCGCTGTCACTTGATCTCCGTAAACTCATGGCCGACATGCGCTCGATCCTTTTTCTGGCGATTGTCGGCGTTGTCATCTCGACAGCGATTGTCGGGTTTTCACTTTCCTACCTTTCCGGCATGGCAATTGTGATCTGTCTGCTTCTGGGGGCCATTGTCTCCGCGACTGACCCTGTGGCTGTCATCGCACTCTTCAAGGATCTGAATGCTCCGAAACGCCTGACCGTCCTTGTTGAGGGCGAAAGTCTTTTCAACGATGCTACAGCCATTGTCGTTTCGTCGATTTTCATCGCCATGCTGGCGCAGCAAACGAGCCTCAATGTCGCCGCCAGCTTACTTCAATTCTTCGTTGTGTTCCTTGGCGGTGTTGTGGTCGGCATTGTGGTGGCGCGCCCAGCCGTTTGGATGATGCGCGCCTTCCGGCGCGACACAATGATTATTTTGACGCTGACGGTAACGCTGCCGTTCATCGCTTTTGTCGTTGCTGAGCATTTCTTGCATGTATCTGGCGTCATGGCGGTTGTCGCAGCCGGCCTTACAGTCGGCTCAATCGGACGGCGCCTTATCCCGCCGCAGGTTTTCGAAGAGGTCGAACACGCCTGGCACCAGCTCGGGTTCTGGGCGACCTCTTTGATTTTTATTCTTGTCGGCCTCGCGGTGCCGCGCATGCTTGGCGATCATGTTATTGATTATGTCGACGATATTTTGCTTGTCATTGCTGCGGCGACGCTCGCGCGCATTTTCATTATCTATGTACTTCTACCTCTGCTCAGCCGTTTCGGCGCCGGGCAACAGGTGAGCCTTGGCTACCGCACCATCATGTTCTGGGGCGGGCTTCGCGGCGCCGTTTCACTGGCGCTCGCGCTCATCGTTCTTGAAACAGAAGCCATCCCTGAAGAAGGCCGCACCTTTGTTGGCGTTCTTGTTACCAGTTACGTCCTTTTCACTTTGCTCTTTCAGGCGACAACAATTCAGCTTGTGATGAAAGTTTTCGGACTCGACAAATTATCACCTGCGGATCAGGCAGTGCGCGATCGTTCCGTCTCAAACGCATTACAATCTGTTTCCGAAGAGCTTGATCGATTCGCCAGTTTTCATGAGGTCGATAAAAGCGAACGTAATGTTGCATTGAAACGCTTTGAAGACGCCGCGGCTCAGGCGAAAGCTGAAGCCAAGAGCGATCATCTCAGCACCGATGACTGGGTGCGCACGGGGCTTGCGATGGCGCTAGCCCAGGAGCGCCAGCTTTATTTGCAGCGTTTCGGCGAGGGTTTTACAACGACAAGCCAATTGCAGGAATCGTTAACCCGCCTTGACGATGTGACGGATACGCTGAAATCCGCTACTGCAAACTGGAAGCAAGCTGCCAACACTGGCGTTGCGTTCCGGTCAAGCTTTCGCAATGCGCTGGATGTTCAACGGAATTTCGGTATTTCGGGACCGCTGGCCAAAGTGCTGGCGCGCAGGCTCGGCGTTCTTGAATTCATGCGGCAGGTATTACGTGAACAGCGTGAGCACGGCTTAAGCGAAATCGAAGCGCTGTTGCCCGAAGCTGCACGCAGCGCATTCCGGGAGCGCATGGATGAGCGCTTCACCATTGTCTCACAAAATGCTGAGGCGTTAGCTTTACAATACCCAGATTATGCCGCTGCGCTTCATCGTCGTGATTTAACCTTGGCAGGCTTACGTCTTGAAGAAAAGGCGTATAACCGGTTGTTGGAACAATCTCTTATAGGTCCTGAAATTCATGGCGATCTGGTTAAACGCCTTGACGGCGCCGGCGCCGCAGAAGGCCGTCTGCCCCCGTTAAAGTTAAAACTCAATCCGGCAGAACTTGTCGCCAAAGTGCCTTTCTTTGCTGACCTGGGCAAAGGCCGGCAAAAAGGCCTCGCACGGCTTTTAAAAACAAGACTTTTCGTACCAGGCGACGTGATCATCAAACGCGGCGAAGTTGGTGATGAAATGTTTTTCATCGCTAATGGCGCCGTTAAAGTTATTTTGCCTGAAAACGAGATCACGCTCGGTACTGGTGACTTTTTCGGCGAACTTGCGCTGATTACCGATCAGCCGCGCAACGCAGATGTGGAAGCGCTCGGGTTTTCAAGCGTGCTGGCATTGAAGCGCCGTGACTTCAAGGCATTCGTCAAACGTTACCCGGATATTCGCGACAAGATCCGCCGAGTTGCGCAGGAACGTGTTGGCAGCGGCGTAGAGATCGACCTTTAGAGTGCATCTATCATTTGCCGGACGCCAGCGGCGTCAGGCGATCCTTCCGGCATGGTCGCCAACAGCCGCTCCCAATAACTTTTGGCGCGCGCCGTGTCGCCGCGCTGGCTGGCGGCGAGTCCCTGAAAGTATAATGCGAACGGATGCTCCGGATTAAGTCTTGAGACCTGATCGATGGCGGCTTGCGTCTCCTGGTCTATCGGTTCGCCGTCTTCACGTAGGGTCGTTAACAGCGCTTCCGCACGTCCGAGCCGCAAATTTACATCGTCCGGCGCCAGTTCCGCTGCACGCGCATACGCTTCAGCGCTTTCTTGCATGCGGCCAAGGACGGCGTAAGACCGCGCCAGCATGGTCCAACCCTCAAGATCGTCAGGTTCATTTTCAAGGCGAGCGGCAAGACCGGACACCATTCCCTCGATCATTGCGGCGCGATCATCTTCGCCCATCTGCGCCGCCGCCTGCATTTGCTCTTGTGTTGGGCCGCGCTGTCCCGTTTGGGTGTTTTCGCCTTCACTGGTTAGCCTGCTACGCGCCGCCTCAATCTGTTGCAAGACAAATGGCGCGTTCGCATAACGCTCCGAAGCGCGATCAAGTGTATTTTGCACGTTCGCGTTATCGCCTTCAGCCGCATAAGCATCAGCGAGCGCAATCCAGCTTTCATAAGGCGCCTCGCCGCTGGCGATCTGCGCTTCCAGCGTCTCAATCCTGTTTTCCGTTATTGCTTCATCAAGACCTAGCTCATCCATAGATCGTCCAAGTTCAGCAGCAATAACTTCAATCTGTGAACGAACGATCGGCGCCCATTGAACGCCAGGCGGCGCATCATTGCTAAGCGCGACAAGCGCGCCGAGCGCTTCTTCCCGTTCACCGCGCTGATAGGCGCCGAGCGCCAGATAAAACCGAGCCCGGGGTTCGGTGGCGTCGCGTTCAAGCGCGCGCTGCAGCGCCGCCGTTGCTTCTGCGTTGACGACCCCATCATTGGCCATAGTCAAAGACTCGCCCTCGGCTGCATGCAGATAAGCCTGATCCGGGGCCAGCGCCCTCGCCCGTCCAAACGCCGTAGCAGCTTCGGCAAAACGATCCATGCGCGCATAACTTTCGCCAAGCATCACCCAGCCGTCGAGATCGTCCGGCTGTTCCGCGAGGCGTTGCTCAAGCTCATTAACAGACTCAGCGAGCGGCCGTGCGTTCGCGCTGGACGGCGCTGTCATTTGTGAACGTTGCGCGATTTCCAGCGCTTCGGGCGTTGGCTCAGACGACGGATTGCCAAGTAGAACATAAAGCACAATAGCGGCGAGTGGCGCGGCGCCGATGATCATGGTGCTTACCTGACGCGCAAAGAAACCTTTATTTTCGTCTTTTGCATCCGCTGCTTTTTCATTAGCGGTCAAAAGCCGACGGCGCGCCTCAGCCTCCGCTTCTGCGGCTTCTTCGTCACTCAACAGTCCAGCGTTCCGATCTCGCGCCACGTCATCGAGCTGAGCAACCAGGTAATCCTGATCATCCAGACTTTGAACGCGGACAGTCTTTCTGAAATACGGCTCAATGAGGAGCGCGAGGACCGCAATGGCGATCCCAAAGATCAACACCCAAATCATTGGCTGCGCTCATTGATTATTCGCTGTAGCTTTTCTTCATCGTCCTCACTCAAGCTCGACGAAGATGACGCGGATGCTTGCTTCATATTCCGTAGATAAAAAAACGCCGCGCCCCCTGCCAGCATTAAGGCAAGCGCCGGGAAGAACCACAGAACAAGCGTGTTCGCCTGAAACGGCGGCTTCATCAGCACGTAATCGCCATAGCGATCGACCAGAAACTGCATCGCTTCTTCGTCCGTATCGCCTGCCGTCAAGCGTTCACGAACAAGAATGCGCATGTCTTTCGCCAGTGGGGCGTTTGATTCAGCAATAGACTGGCTTTGGCAGACAACGCAACGCAACTGTGTTTCGATGGCTTGCGCGCGTTCTTCAAGCTGCGGATCGTCAAGCATCTCATCGGGTTCCGCCGCAAACGCCACAACCGTCATGAAAATACTGATGAAAGAAATAAAAACAGCCCTCATGATTTTCTCAATTCTTCGATCAAGGGCTGCAGCGTCTCTTCCCAAGCACGCGGCGAAATAGGGCCGATAAACACATAACGGACGCGGCCATCCTGATCGACCACGAAAGTTTCAGGCGCGCCGGTAACGCCGAGGTCGATGGCGACGCGCCCGTTTTGATCGTCGCCGATCATCGAATAGGGATTGCCGAACCGGTCGAGCCAGGCCTTGCCGTCGCCGGGTTTTTCTTTCCAGTTAAGACCGTAGATCGGAACGTCGCCGTCCGCAGCCAGTTCCATGAGCAACGGATGCTCCACATGACAACTCACGCACCAAGATGCGAACACGTTGAGCAATGTGACTTGTCCCTTGAAATCCTCGGAGGACATGCCTTCCGAAAAACCCTGAATGGCGGGTAGGTCGAATTCAGGTAACGGACGGTCAATAATCTGCGACGGTATTCGCGAGGGGTCGCGCGTCAGCCCCCAGGCAAAGAACGAGCCGACAACAACAAAAACAATAAGCGGTGCGAAGAGAATGATTTTCCTCATGCAGGGGCTGCCTCAACGCTGCCGGCCTGTGCAGGCTTTTTACGTTTCAGCCTTGCCGGTTTGCGGCCGCGATCACCAAATGCGACCAGCCCACCGAACGCTGTCAGCCCGGCGCCCCACCACAGGCAACCGACAAACGGATTGTAAAACAGCCTAACCGGCCAGCCGCGACCGGACGTGTTCTCACCGAATGAAATATAAAGATCGCCGGTCCCATGAGCACGGATCGCCGCCTCGCTCGTTTCCATCTGGCGGATCGGATAGAAGCGCCGCTCGCCGGAAAGCGTGAAAACATCACCGCCTTTTGCGGCGGAAAAAGTCGCCAGTTCTGCGTCGTAATTCGGGCCGCGAAGGCGTTCAACGGAATCTAACGTAACAGCGTAGCCGGCGACATTCGCCGTGTCGCCTTCCGCCATCAGCACCACTTCTTCAGACTTCCAGAGGCTTATGCCGGCAACGCCGAATGCGAATAGCGCAAGCCCCAGATGAGCGAGCGCGGAACCCCATGCGGCGCCGGGAAGCCCTTTTGCACGTGAGAGCGTGTCGCTGAAAGGCGCGCGGAAAAGCTTCACCCGTTGTGAAAGCTCGGTGAGCGCGCCGCCAGCCAGCCAGACCACCATCATGATGGAAAACGCGCCGATGGCGCGGGCCCGGTCTGCGATCACGAATACGATGATCGCCGCCACAAGCGCGGCGATGGCCACCGGTATCATCTTACGCAGGATTGATCTTGCGTCAGCCCGCTTCCAGGCGAGCAGCGTGCCGACCGCAGCGAACGCCATCGCCAGAAACGACAATTTCGGGAAGACCAGATTGAAATACGGCGCCAGCACGGTGATTTTTTCACCCGTCAGAACGTCAATAAATAGCGGATAGAATGTTCCGAAAAATACTACCGCACACGCCGCGACCAAAAACACGTTGTTCAAGACCAAACCGCCTTCGCGACTTACCGGTTCAAACCGGCCGGTTGGCGTCAACGAAGAAGCGCGTGCGGCGTAAACAGTCAACGAGCCACCAATCGCCGCAACAAGAATGAGCAGAATGAAAACGCCGCGCGCCGGGTCGACCGCGAATGCATGAACGGATGTCAGCACGCCCGAACGGACGAGAAACGTGCCTACAAGACTGAGCGAGAAAGTTGTGATGGCCAGCAGCACCGCCCAGCCTTTCAGCGCGTCGCGACGTTCGACGACACGCACGGAATGGATAAGCGCCGTGCCGGCAAGCCACGGCATGAATGACGCGTTTTCAACTGGGTCCCATGCCCACCAGCCGCCCCAGCCAAGTTCGTAATAGGCCCACCAACTGCCGAGTGCGATACCAATGGTCAAGAACACCCATGCCATGAGCGCCCATGGACGTACAAGCCGTCCCCAGACTGAATCAGCCTTGCCCAGCACCAACGCCGCCACGGCAAAAGAGAACGGGATCGAGAAACCGACATAGCCAAGATACAAAAACGGCGGATGGATCGCGAGACCAGGATCCTGCAACAGCGGGTTGAGCCCGGTCCCGTCCGGCGGCGCCGGAAACAGCCGCTCAAACGGATTGGACGTAAACAGAATAAAGGCAATGAATGCAGTGATGATCAGCGCCTGAACGCCAAGCGTCAGCATGTGTAGTTTAGCCGGGGCCGCCCGCCCCTGCGCCGCCAAGACGGCGCTGAACAATGTCAGGATCAGCACCCATAGCAGCATTGAGCCTTCGTGATTTCCCCACGTTCCCGTCAGTTTGTAAATGAACGGTTTTGCAGAATGAGAGTTTTCAAAAACATTGACGACGGAAAAGTCAGATATCGCGTAAGCGTGCATCAGGCAGCCGAACGACAACGCCGTCAGCGCGAAGATCACAATCGATGCGCGCTGACCGAAAACCGAAAATCGTCCATCGCCAGTGTTAACGCCAATGAACAACGCCGCCGATTGCGCGATCGCCGTCATAAACGCGAGGATAAGAACGAAATGGCCGATTTCAGGAGTCATGGAAGCCTGTAACGATGCAAAATTGATCAGACCAGATTTCTACCGAAAATTGTTGCTTTTCGCGAGGCCAGCGAGCGCGATAAATCGCCCTTCTAGCGAAGAAAGTCGACGATTTCAGCCATCACCTTCAGGTGCTCACCTGCGAAATGGCGGCACCGCTCCGGCGACCAACCCACTTCAGGCATCGGGTTCACATTTGCATCCTTGAACGGCATCTCAAGCGTCATGGAAAGACAGTCCCACGTCTCGGCCACATACGCGTTGGCGATGTCGAGATTACCCTTGCCTGGCGCCGGGACTGGATAGCCGTCCTTTGTTTGAAAATCCCTACTGATTTCCAATAGCCGGTCAGAGTACCGGTTAAAGCGCTTCTCATGCAGCGCATCCCAGGAGGGTATGCCTTTCGGCGCGTCAAGGAAATTGTTTGCGATCGCTTCATCGCCATGAACGTCCAAAAAGAAATCGACGCCGCTGGCGCGCATCGCCTCACGCACCAGATAGACTTCAGGGCTTTCTTCCACGCTTGCATTGCGCCATGCGCGGTTAAGATCCTTGCCGGCGGCGTTCGTACGCAAATGACCCCGTCTGGCGCCGTCCAAATTCATGCACGGAATTATATGGAGCGTTGCTTTGTCTCGCAGTGTTTGCGCATCCACATTCGCTTTATCGGTCAGGCGGTCGAGGAAACCTTCCATCCACCACGAGCCCATGGTCTCGCCCGGATGCTGGCGCGCAATCACCCAGAGCTGGCGCTCGGCGTCACCCATTCTGAAGTAATCAATTTCCTGTCCATCAAGCGTTTGCCCGATAACCTGATGGGAAAGCTGCGGCGAGGATTTCACCTTGTTTATGTAATCGCGGTAGCGCGACGTCTGGTAAGGGGCGAAATAGGCATAATAAACACTGTCGTGATCAGGCGTATGCTGAATGGTCAATTCACGGTCATCGAAAGAAGTATCGACGCGAAACCAGGTTTCATTGTCATATGAAGCAACAGCGCGATAGTCTTTCCACCCGCCGAGATAAGAGGCGCCATGAGCGTTTTTGAGGCGCATGGTTAAAGGCTGGCCCTTGCCGCCCTCAACGCGGAAATAGAACCATTGAAAGAAGTCCGCCTTACCGTCCGGTTTGATCTCAAGCGTTAAGTTCGTCGGGTCAGAAATGTCGAGAGGAACGATATTTCCGCTGTCGAAGTCGCTTGTGATTTTAACCATCAGGGCTCCCTAATCTTTCTTTTCGGTGATCGGCATGACGACGCGAATATGCACGTCCTTCAATTGCTGGTCCGACGCCTCGATCGGTGCATGCAGCAACAAATCTTCCGCCTGCTGGTTCATGGGGAACATTGTCACTTCACGGATATTCTCCTGCTCGCAGAGCAGCATGACTATTCGCTCAATACCCAGCGCACAGCCGCCGTGCGGCGGCGCGCCGTATTTGAATGCGTTCAGCATGCCGCCGAATTTGTCCTCGACAACTTCCTTGCCGTAACCGGCGATATCGAAGGCCTTGTACATGATATCCGGACGATGATTCCGAATAGCGCCGGAACCAAGCTCATAGCCGTTACAGACAATGTCGTACTGATAGGCCTTGATCGCCAGATACTCTTCATCCGTTTTCGCCGTTTCTAAAGCCTCAAGACCGCCTTGCGGCATGGAGAAGGGGTTGTGACCAAACTCTACCTTTTTGTTCTCTTCATCCCATTCATACATAGGGAAGTCGATGATCCATGCGAGTTCGAACGCGTCCTTGTTGGTAAGTTCAAGCTCTTCACCAATGACCACCCGTGCCTTGGCGGCGACAGCGACAAAGTCCGCTGGCTTGCCGGCAAGGAAGAAAGCCGCGTCGCCCGCTTTCAGTCCGAGTTGTTCGCGCACGGCTTCGGACCGTTCAGGGCCGATATTCTTCGCCAGGGGGCCTTTGGCTTCGTTTTCATCGAAAATCATGTAGCCCATGCCAGGCAGGCCTTCCTTCTGGGCGAAAGAATTCATGCGGTCGCAGAATGCACGAGAGCCCCCGCCCGGCGCCGGGATGGCGCGGATTTCGTTTTGCGGATCAGAATCAAGAATTTGCGCAAAGATTTTAAAACCCGAACCACGGAAATGATCGGACACGATCTGCATTTCGATGGGGCATCTGAGGTCCGGCTTGTCGGTGCCGTACTTTAGCATCGCCTCGTCATAAGCGATTAATGGAAACGGATATTTCGTGACCGGGCGCTCGCCAGCGAATTTAGAGAAAGTCTGTTCAACGACCGGGCCCACCGCATC
Source organism: Hyphococcus flavus (assembly GCF_028748065.1). Taxonomy (GTDB): domain Bacteria; phylum Pseudomonadota; class Alphaproteobacteria; order Caulobacterales; family Parvularculaceae; genus Hyphococcus; species Hyphococcus flavus. Next base: position 3,198,737 of record NZ_CP118166.1, read on the forward strand.
GAACACATCCTGCCGCTCAACAAAGCTCATCTCTAAATCGAGCTGATAGAACTCACCAGCCGAACGGTCTGCGCGCGCATCTTCGTCACGGAAGCATGGAGCGATCTGATAGTAACGATCAAAGCCCGACACCATGATGAGCTGTTTGAAAATCTGCGGCGCCTGCGGCAGCGCGTAAAACTTGCCGGGATGCAAACGAGACGGCACGAGAAAATCGCGCGCGCCCTCCGGCGATGACGCGGTCAAAATCGGTGTTTGAAAATCAGTAAAGCCTTTATCTTCCATGCCACGGCGGATTTCACCGATCACTTTTGAACGCAGCATAATGTTCTTGTGCAGCGTCTCGCGTCGCAGATCGAGATAGCGGTGCCGCATGCGGATATCTTCCGGATAGTCCGGCTCTCCGAATACAGGTAACGGCAGGTCGTCAGCTTCCGACATGACTTCAAACGCGTCGATGCGCACCTCGACCTCGCCAGTCGGCAAGTTTGGATTTACGACTTCATCGTCACGAGCGACCACACGGCCATCGACCTTGATAACGCTTTCCTGGCGTACCCGCTCAACGTCAGCAAAAAACGGCGCTTCTGGCTCCACAACAAGCTGCGTCAGTCCATAATGATCGCGCAGGTCTATGAAGAGCAGCCCGCCATGGTCGCGTTTTCGGTGCACCCAGCCGGACAGGCGAACATTCTCGCCAACTTCGGATTTGCGCAATTGGCCGCAGTGATGAGTGCGATAGGCGTGCATTGGTTTCCCCTGAAGAATTAAGTCGCGCCGGAGTGGCAACGCTGCAGTGCAAAGTCAAGGCCAGCAAAGGTTAACCGCCTTTGGGCTCTTCTGCAGCAAGCACGAGTGTAAAGCACACTTTACTTTCGGAGCCGCGAGACGTGATTTTGGCAGTGTAATATTGCACCGCAGAAACAAGCTTGTTTCCAAGGCGCCGGGCCGATAGAAGCGCCGGTTATGCAGGTCATCACCACAACCGAAGAACTCCATACATTTTCCGCTGCCCTCCGGGACAAGCCTTTTGTCGCTGTCGATACGGAGTTCATGCGGGAAAAAACCTACTGGCCTATTCTCTGCCTTATTCAGGCCGCCGCAGAGGGCGAGGAAGCAATCATCGACCCGTTGGCGGAAGGCATTGACCTAACGCCCTTTCTTGAAGTGCTGACCGACGACAAGGTCGTAAAAGTCTTTCACGCCGCCCGGCAGGACCTTGAAATTTTCTACAAACTCCTCGGCGAAGTGCCAGGTCCGCTGTTCGATACTCAGATTGCGGCGATGGCTTGCGGTTTCGGCGATCAGATTGGCTATGAACCGCTGATGCGCACTTTGTTGAAAGCGAAAATCGACAAGGGCTCGCGTTTTACTGACTGGTCGCGCCGGCCGCTGACAGACTCTCAGCTCGCTTATGCTTTATCTGACGTAACCCATCTGCGCGACGCATACCCGATCCTGAAAGACTCACTTGAGGGACGCCGTCGCAAGCACTGGGTCGAGGAGGAAATGCACGCGCTCAACGACGATGACTTGTATCATGTGCAGCCTGCGAAAGCATGGAAGCGACTAAAGTTACGTGGCGTTCGCCCGAAAGAAATGGGTGTTGTCGTCAAGCTTGCGGAGTGGCGTGAACATGAAGCGCAAACAAAAGACATCCCGCGCAGCCGCATCCTGAAAGATGAGTCCATATACGAACTGGCGCGACTGCAGCCAAAAGATGCAAAAAGCCTCGCGCGAGCGCGTTCAATTCCCTCAGGTTTCGAACGGTCAAAATCGGGTGCGGCGATTATTGATGTCATCGGCGCAGGAATTACGCTTCCTAAAGCGGAAACGCCGAAAATCGACAAGCCTGACCGGGAAAAAGTCTCCGCCGATGTTCTGGAACTCTTAAAAGTGCTTTTAAAACGTCAATGTGAAACCTTTCATGTGGCGCCAAAACTGATTGCAACCACGGCTGATCTTGAAGAGATCGCCCGAAGTGACGACGCTGATGTACCTGCCCTATCGGGCTGGAGGCGGGAAATTTTCGGCGATGCCGCTCTTCGGCTCAAGCGCGGTGAAATAGCGTTAAAGCTTAAAGGCGACAGCGTGGATATTATTGATGTCTAGCCTCATGTTAGTATCTGAAATAGAACGTCAACCATATATTTCAAAATGAATTCTGTTTTCAGCACACAAAGTTTTGGCGACTCTCGTTTCTTCGTTTTTTGCGATCACGCATCGAACGCCATTTCATATCATCTGAATGCGCTCGGACTGCCAGAAGATTTGTTGGATACTCATATCGCCTGGGATATTGGCGCAGGCGCACTCAGCAAGGCGCTGGCGAAAAAGCTTTCAGCCACGCAGTTTCAGTGTGAATTTTCACGGCTGATTATAGATCCGAACCGCGCCCCGTCGGCTAGCGATATTATTCCGGCGTCAAGCGATCATATCCCTATTCCCGGAAACAGGGAGATAACAGAAGCCTCCCGCGCTGCACGCCTGAAAGATTTTCACGAACCCTATCATGCGGCGCTTGGCGACGGCCTGGATCAAATCACCAAGCGCTGCAATACGCCGTTCGTCATCTCCGTTCACAGCTTTACAGAAAGACTGATGGGAGCAGAGGAACGGCGCCCCTGGAAAATTGGCCTCCTCTGGCGTGATGATGAAGAAAGCGCTCGCGCCATGATGCGCCAGCTCAAAGCCGACACAGGCTGGTCTATCGGGGATAATGAACCCTATGACGCGCGCGTGTTTAACTATTCCATTGATCGCCATGTCAGCCCGCGGAATCTTCCGCACCTGACGATGGAAATCCGTCAGGATTTAATTGGCGACAGCAGGGGCGTTCAGGAAATCGCTGCAATTATTGAGCATGCAGTGCGGACAATCACTGCATAATCAGTATAGGATAGGCTTTCCTTTTGCTAGAGGGGACGCCGGATGCTGCCAGCGCTAACACTGGGCCTGGAGGAGGAATATCTCCTCGTTGATCCTGAAACTCGCGATCTTGTTTCGGAACCTTCACCGGAATTCATGTCGGAATGCAAGGAAAGGCTGGGCGAACGCGTTACGCCCGAATTCCTGAAATGTCAGGTTGAAATCGGTACGCCGGTTTGCGCCAATATTTCCGACGCCCGCCATCACCTGAATGCCTTGCGGTCTGTCATCATCAACACGGCCGATAAATTCGGCATGAAACTGATGGCGGCGTCTACACATCCTTTCGCACAATGGGGGCGACAAAAACATACGGAGGCGCCGCGCTATGATTTGCTCGATGCTGACTTGGGCGGCGTCATCCGGCGTATGCTGATCTGCGGCATGCATGTGCACGCCGGAATAGAAGATCAGGAAGATCGCATCGATTTAATGAATCAGGCGCGCTACTTCCTCCCGCACTTGTTGGCGCTATCAACATCGTCCCCTTTCTGGGGCGGTCACGATATGGCCATGCGCTGTTCTCGTCTTGGCATCTTCGACTCCATGCCGCGAACCGGCATTCCCGACCGATATGAAAGCTGGTCTGAATATGAACGAATGATCGAGCGATTAATCCATGCCGGCGTCATGGAAGATGGTTCGAAATTATGGTGGGATATGCGCCCGAGCGCACGGTTCCCAACCGTCGAAATGCGCATCACAGATGTTTGTACGCGAATGGAAGATGCGCTGTGCATCGCCGCGCTTTACCAGTCCATTTTGCGGATGCTTGCCCGCATCAAACAGCGCAATATGCGCTGGCGAATTTATCCGCGCATAATGCTCGAAGAAAACCGATGGCGCGCGCAGCGATATGGATGCACAAAAAGCATGATTGATCTCGGGCGGGGCGAATGCGTGCCCTTTGGCTCGCTGATCGAAGAAATCATCGAAATCGTAACAGAAGACGCCACGGCGCTCGGTTGCCTCAAAGAGGTGCAGCATGCGCGGGTCATCTTGAAAAGGGGCACAAGCGCCTGCCGTCAGATCGATACTTATACCGAAGCGCGAAAGGACGGCGCCGACGAGCGAGAAGCGTTTGTCAAAGTCGTGGATATGCTGATCGGCGATACAGCCGCAGACTTACCCGAAACCGCCTGAATGGTGGATAAACAAATTAACGTCCCCACCCCCTTGCAGGGCACCGGCGTCTTCGCTATACCCCGCCTTCCTGTTTTCGGGCGCTTCTATGCGGCCATTCATGCAGGTAGTCAGTTGGCGCGGGGTGGAGCAGCCCGGTAGCTCGTCAGGCTCATAACCTGAAGGTCAGAGGTTCAAATCCTCTCCCCGCACCCAATTGTAACTCACAAAATTTGTTCAAAGCCCCATACTGTTTACGTCTACCATGCGCCATTCATCGCTGCGTCTTGTTCGCCGGTTTGAGCGCTATACTTATAAAGTCACGGCGCCGAAACTCGTAAGCCGCCACGGATCACCCGCCCGGAGACGGGAAGACCAAGCTGCGGTTCGATCAGCGTATCAGTGAAATTGTCAGCTCGCAGAAAGATATTGACTGCGCTATCCGCCAGGGAAAAACCATAAGAAATTTCTGCATTGAAGCTTGTTGATCGTGCGAGCGGTATAAACACATTGTTTTGATCAAGTGAGAAAGCGCGGCCGCGATATTGCGCCTCAACAGAGCCGCGCAAACCATTTGGATGAACATAACTCAACGACGCCCTCGCCAGAACTTGTGGGCGCTCGGATAAAAAGCGTTCATCGAGTGCGTCGTTTTCCGGCAGACGTCGCAGGCGCATCGCAGTCAAGTTTCCTGCTACTGAAAGCCGCTCTGTCAAAGACGCCTCGCCAAACACCTCAACCCCAAAATTACGGGATCCGCGAAGGTTGATCCGTTGACGCAGGTTCAAGTTATCGACAATGACATTGCGCTGATCGATTGTATTCGTGCTGAGATTCGTAAAAGGCGCAACTGTGAAAGACAATCGGTCATCCGCATATCGAACTGGCGCTTCAATGAGAATAGCGCTCTCCGCCTTGAGATCCGGGTTAATTAAAAACCGGTCTATAGCCGTGCCGAATAACTCGCGCTGTGTTGGCAATCGGGTCTTGCGACCGGCGGAAAAAGCAATCGACCAGCGATCATCCAGTTCATGTTCAATGCCGCCAATCAAATTCCAGGTTGCAAAATCACCAGCCTCAGGCCTGCCCCCGGTATCAAGCGTTTGCAAAAAATCACCGCTTACTCCCAAGGATAACCGTGTGACGCCGCGTGAGAGTTCGTATTCTCCGCCAACGCTGACTGTTCGGCGATGAAAACGGTCAGGCGGTGGCGCCACGTCTGGCGCCACGCCGTTTGTAAACGCAACATCCGTCTGTCTATGCCGCGCGTCAACAATGGTGACGACCCCACGCAACAAATGTACGCCAGCCGTGTTTTCAGCGACGACGCGCGCGCCATACGTGCGATCTGAATCAGTCTGCAGATCGTCAATCTGTGCATACTGGCCGGAAGAATAACTTTCGATAGTTTGATTGAATTGCTGGACCCAGACTGCATTTCGAATAGAGAGATCGTCTGTGGGACGTATGGTTGCGTTTATCACGCCAACAATGTGCCGGCTTTTCGGATAGCGCCAAAAGCGCACGCTATTATCGCCAGGGTCGAGATGACCTTCTGGCGCAATCCCATAGTCCACATCTATCGCCAGGATACTCGCAGACAAACTGTGATTCCGGCCTAGCTCGGTTTCTAAACGAGCAAATCCATTGAGCCGTGATAAATCCGTATTTGTGCGAAGCGAACTATCTGCTTGCGAAAAAGCAATATTTGCATCTCGCGTTAATGTCGCCCCTTCTCTATGTGTGAAACCGGCTGCGGCTACTCCGCGCCATGATTCGCCTCCACCGGAGAACACCGCTCCGCCATCAAGAAAACCGCCTTCCCCGCCCTGCACGTCAAAAGATGTGGTAGTATTCGCGGAAACCGGATTGATATCAATCACACCGCCAGACGTATTTGCCCCATAGAGTACGGATGAAACCCCTGGCGTCGTCGATATTTGCGCAGCAGCGCGAGACGGAACGAGCGCGATGTCGAGGCGGTTATCCCAAGGTATGTTTAGGGAGGCGCCGTCAAAAAATAACGCTGTCTGACGTTCCCCCGCACCGCGAAAGAACGCCAGCGTTTCACCGCGAGAGTTCGTCTGCAACGACGCTGATGGTGCGCGCGACAGAGCATCCGATAGCGATGTTGCCCGAATATCAAGGAGGTCGTCAGAATCGAGCTCGTAAACTGTCGCCGCCCGTACGCTCGTCTCGCCGCGCACGACCGACACAATGATCTCGTCTCTTGCCCACGCAGAACAGGAGGCCGCAACCGATGCGAATATCACAACACTGGCGATGACGCGCATCGGCGTGACGCCCTCCTTTACGCAACTACACTCTCGTACGTTGGCCCGAGCTTATTTACGGAGTCGGCACGAGTCCTCCTGGGGTCCACGGCGCGCCGGCTTCGATCAACGCATTTTCAAAAGCAGGCATGTCTGTTTGTTTGAGCGTGTTGATCCGATCACGGATCGCAGCAAAGTCCTGCTCGACAATGTCAATTTGGGAAAGATGCGTATTTGTAGGCCCATAAGTTGACAGGCCCGTACCTACTAACACCTTGCCGAGACGGCTCTGCACGCTAGGAGGCGTATCCTGCCCAACCTCGTTCATGGATTGATTGCCGCCGAGCGCCGCTTCAAGTTCATAAATTTCGCGGCGAAGCTCGCGCCATTGCGCATCGAGAGCAGCAGGCGCCGTCCTTGATCGTGCAAGCGCCGTTTTCAGATGTCCCATCTTGGTATTGAGCTCGCCAACACTCGAGCTGGCTGCACTTACAGCGCGCTGCAATCGTGAAAGCCGCTCCCAGAACGCAACTGTTTCGGCCGGCTCCATGCCTGGAAGCGCACCATTTCGCAGACGTTCTACGGTAAACGGTTTCGCTGCAACGAGCTCAGTCGTTTCCCCGCGCACCCGCTTTGAGAGTGACACGGTGTATTGCCCGGGCGCTGCAAGATATCCTGTCGGCGGATCTTCGGGATCTTCCTGGCCTGTAACCGCAGTCATCGCCGGGTACCGAAGGTCCCAAGCAACACGATGAATACCCTTCTTCGCGGGGCCGTTGATACGGCGGACGATGTTGCCGTCGGCGTCACGCACTGTCAGCCAGATCTGCGGCTCGATTTCCCGGCGTTCTTCTTCCACCGCATCGTAGCCAGTAAAGGGCGTATCTTCCCAAGCGTCGAGTTTTTCTTTTTCTGCTTCCTGCCTGGTTTCAGCCAAGGACTTTAGGTCTTCTTTCAGATAGTAAGTAAAGACCGCACCGAAAGGCGGGTTGGGCGCGCGGTAATAACTGTGGCCTTGCGTGCCGCCTTCAGAAAACGCCAGCGGATTTTGTTCCATGTACCACCAGGCGCGGCGACCCGGGAACAGCAAAGCATCTTCTTCAAGTGCTTCTTCAGTAATTTCCCGTAAAGGCGAATAGTCGTCGAGGATGAAGAACCCTCGTCCGAATGATGCGGCGACAACATCGTCTTCACGCCGTTGTATCGTAACGTCACGATAAGCAATGGTCGGCGCTCCGCCCTGAAGTTCGACCCATCTCGACCCGCCATCAACTGTAAAGAACAGGCCGAATTCCGTTGCCGCAAACATAAGATTTGCGTTTTCATCATCTTGTACGACTCGCCACACGAGATGACGTTCAGGCAAGTCGCCGGAAATCGATTGCCACGTCTGTCCTCGATTGGTGCTCTTATATAAATACGGTTTGAAGTCACCGTACTTGTGATTGTCGAGAGCGACGTAGACCGTATTGGCATCGAAGAGGTCCGCGCGAATATCGTTTACAAAAGCGCGCTCCGGCACGCCGGGCAGACGCGAGACGTTAATACGCGTCCAGGTTTCGCCGCCATCAGCCGTCGACTGGATCACGCCGTCATCTGTACCGACATATAGTATATTTTCATCGATCGGCGATTCCGCGATCGAGGTGATCGTGTTGTACTGAGACATGGCTGCTAGGTCCCAGCCGGCGTCCCAAGACCACTGACGGCCCATCAGCGGAAGCAGCATGCGATCTTCGTCACGTGTCAGGTCGCCTGACAGGGCGCGCCATTGATCACCACGATTATCCGAACGCCATAAGCGTTGCGACGCGAAATAAATGCGCTGCGGATTATGTGAACTGACAAGGATTGGCGCATCCCAGTTAAACCGTTCCGCAGGATCACCAGGACTTGGTTGCGGCTGAACATGTACAATTTCACCCGTGGTGCGATCGACACGGACGAGATTTCCTTCCTGCCATTCAGCATACATGATGTCTGGGTTGCCGGGTTCCGTCGCCGATTGGTGTCCATCGGCAAACAGCGTTACGAACCAGTCGGAATTACGGATGCCGTGCTGGTTATCCGTACGCGACGGACCGCCCTGACTGTTATTATCCTGCGTGCCGCCATATACGAGATAGAACGGCTCTGTATCGTCAACGGCAACCTTGTAAAACTGCGTAACTGGCAGATTGTCGATGTAACGCCATGACTTTTCGTCATCATGACTTTCATACAAACCGCCGTCGGAACCAACGATTATGTAGTCAGGATTTGTCGGGTGAAATGCGATCGCATGATCATCGACGTGCTTGTATTCATTGTTGATGTTACGCCAGGTCTTGCCGCCGTCATGAGAAACCTGCGTCGTATTACTGACGAGATAGATACGGTCAAAGTGGTGGGGGTGCGCAAACAACTCCTGATAATAGTGTGGCCCCGTGCCGCCGCCTGTCTTGTCGCCGACTTTTTCCCATGATGCGCCGCGGTTGGCAGATCGCCATACCCCGCCCGTGCGCCGGTCCAGTTCTATCGCTGCATAGACAACATCAGGTTGCTGAGGCGAGATCGCCAGGCCGATTTTGCCCATGCTGCCGTCCGGCAACCCACTGGTGAGTTCCTCCCAGGTTTCGCCGCCGTCTTCAGAAACGTGAATGCCTGTCTCTGGTCCGCCACCCATATAAGCCGCCACCGTGCGATGGTGCTGCCAGGTTGCTGCATAGAGACGGTCAGGGTCTCTCGGATCAATGATGACATCGGTGACGCCTGTCCATTCACCAGCAGACAGGACATTATTCCAGGTGATGCCGCCATCGCTCGTCTTAAAAAGACCGCGCTCGCCGCCGCTCGACCAAAGCGGCCCCTGAACCGCAACCCAAACGGTGTTCGGATCATCAGGGTGCACAATAATCGTAGAAATGTGCTCGGACTCTTTCAGGCCCATATGCTGCCAGCTCTCGCCGCCATCCCTGGATCGATAAAGCCCGTCACCATATCCCACGTGACGGCCGCCCACATTTTCGCCAGTACCAACCCAGATTGTGTTTTCATTCGAGGGGTCAACCGCGAGCGCGCCTATGGAATAAGACGCTTGCTTATCAAAAAGAGGCTTCCATGTCGTGCCGGAGTTTTCAGTCTTCCAAACACCGCCCGAACCCACAGCCACATACCAAGTCGAAGGATTATCCTCTACAATCGCGATGTCCGCGATACGGCCGGACATAAAAGCCGGACCAATATTCCTTAGCGCCATGCCGTTGAATGTGGATGAAACCATGGGACCTTTATCTTCTGTCTCCTGCGAGTTTGCATCCTGCGCGCACGCTGTTAGTGGCAACGCCAACAAAGCGGCGACGACGACTAGTAGTGATCTCATGGAAAGCCCCTTATGCATTTACCCCTCACTATCTCATAAGCGAGGAGACACATCATATTTTTTGTGGTTATTCTATCACAACTACGACAGCACAACATACTGGCGTTTGTAAACATGAGATTTTCGAACTTTATTGTCTGAACACGGCCATGATCGGTTATGAACATGGCTGATTGAGCCACGATCATTCAACGCACTTTCTAGACAGCCCTTATTTCTGAGTTCGGCGCTCGGCTGGCGAATCACGCCTACCCTGACGAAAGCATCTAACGATTTGCGCGTCGGCGGCGGTTTCGTTCTTTACGGGCCTGGAGCGACAGTTCCGCCAAAATGCCTTCGCGCAACCCCCGATCGGCCACACGAATGCGTTCCGCCGGCCACTCATGTAACAGAGCATCTAATATTGCGCATCCGCACACGACGAGGTCGGCTCGCTCTCGCCCTATGCATGGCTCATCCGCACGTTCATCAAAGCTCATTTTACGGAGTTTTTCTGAAACTCCCCGAGCTTCGCGGGCGGTAAGCCAAAGTCCATCGACTTTGTCACGACGATATCGCCTGAGCCGCAAATGTACGCCTGCGATGGATGTTACCGTGCCGGACGTTCCCAACAGATGCGCATTGCCGCTTTGAAAAGCGTTTTTCAATCCTTCCGGATCGCCAAGTTCGCTGATCGCCAACCGAACTTCCTCCACAATATCCGCATATGTCTGTGCATCGATGTCGCGACCGCCCCACTTTTCAGAAAGGCTGACAACGCCGAACGGCATGGAGGCCCAGGTTGCGATCTCGACAGGTTTACCGGCTTGCTTTCTTTGAACCCAAGACAACTCAGTTGAGCCGCCGCCAATATCAAAAATCAACCCTGACGGGGCGTCGTCATCAATCAACTCAGCGCATCCGGCGACAGCCAGCCTTGCTTCTTCTTCGGTTGAAATAACCTCGAATTCGAGGCCTGTCCTTAGTTTGACTTCCTGCAAAAACTCTTCGCCATTTTCAGCGCCGCGACAGGCTTGCGTCGCAATGCAACGCATATGCGTAACACCGCGCCGTTTGATTTTCTCGGCACATGCTTCCAGTGCGCCAAATGTTCGCTGCATTGCCTCTTGTGAAAGGACGCCGGTTTTAGAAAGCCCCTCGCCAAGTCGTACGATTTGCGAATAGGCGTCGACGATACGCAAGGATTTCCCGCTAGGCGCTGCAATCAGCAGGCGGCAATTGTTTGTTCCCAAATCAAGAGCGGCGAGTCGGGGCGCTCTACGCTTGTGTTTGAAACGCTTTTGGGAAGATTGCTTGCTGGCGTTTTGAGCCTGTCGATCTTGCGGAGTCTTGCCGCCGCCTCTACCGCCGGCGTCGCCGCCGCTTTTCACTTCGGTCATTCATTTGCGTCCTCGCTGGAGCCGGAACCGGCTCGTGAATGACAATCAACCTAGTGAATGGAATGGCGCCGGGCAAGAACGCAACGCACCTAAAAAATCGTGAATATACAAACCGGTTTTGATTCCGCCTTGCATGCTGTGATATTTTTCGCCGCTTCCGGTTCATAGCCTAACGCTACCGCCAGCGCAGCAAATGCGACAAACGTTAGCGCTATTAATGAGATTGCTTTTATTGCAACGGCAATCAGCGTCATGATCGCTCTCCCTACCGCGCCAAGCGGCGCGTCCCCTTTTCTTTCCTAAACTGTTCCTGTTTTCTCAGGACTTATACGTCACGCGCCACGTTCAAGGTCGCGAAACGCTTTTCTTAATCCGTACTCGTCTGAAGTCACCGCCTGCTCGAGGTCGGCTATGCGCGCATCAAGCGCACGGAACCTGTGTTTCAGCTCCGAAAACGTCGCCTTCGGCCGGGTCGAAAAAGTACGCCAAAAGCGCTCTGATTCAGGGTCAGCGCTGAATTGTTCTGCGCAATCATCAGGCTTGATAAACACGGCCGCAGCAACATAAGCGAAAATCGGTAGCGGAAAGAAAAAGACAGTAAGCAGCACGCCTAGAACGCGCACCCATTTCAGATTCCAGCCGAAGTAATTCGAAAACCCGGCGCAAACACCAGCAATCTTGCCGCGCTTTGTATCCCTCCGCAGGCGGTGGAAATTTGGTCCCGGTCCGGGCTGTCCGGCGCGATAAGCATAACTATCGCGATCACGCCAATGATGGTGATGATGATGATGGTGACGCTCAGGCATGGGGCCGCTCCGGATAATCGCGGCGCCAATCCGGTGCTTCCTTGTCGAGGATCGTTTCCAGCGCATCGACACGACGTTCCAGACGCTGCGCTGTCTTCCAGAGATCGTCCACTAACCTTTCGTCATCAGTGGAAATCGACTTGGTCTTCCGAAGCTCTGACTGATAGTGAAGAAATACAGCTGGACACGCGACGAAGATGATCGCAACAATCGCAACAACGTAAGCGAATTCGCCCATTATTTTGCCCCTTGCCCTTTATTGACCTTGCCCAGTGCTTGATGTGCGGTTCGCCACACGTCTTTTCAAGTCTTCAAGTTCGGCATTGACGCCATCCTCAGCCTCTAGCTCCGCAAATTCGTCTTCGAGGGTACGCGGGCGACCAAGCGCCCAGCTTTCGGCTTCAGCTTCAAGTTCATCAATGCGACGCTCGTAGCGGTCAAATCGCGCCAATGCTTCTTCGATGCGTCCGTCATTGACCTGACGGCTCACGCGAACGCTGTCGGAGGCAGCATGCCGGCGGATTTCAAGGGATCGCTGTTTCGCGCGGGCTTCCTTCAGCTTTGCTTGAAGCCGCTCAAGATCTTCGTTGGTTTTATTGACTGTTTCATCAATGGCTTTCAGTTCACCATCGAGTAGACCGATCATTTCCTCGGCCTTGCGCTTCGCTGCAACAGCGCCGCGAGCGAGATCTTCCCGGCCCTTGGCGATCGCCAGTTCGGCCTTCGATTCCCATTCCTTTGTTCGCGTGGCGAACTCGCCTTTTTTGCGTGTGACTTCCTTACGGTCGGCCAGCGCGCGCGCCGCATTGGAACGCACCTCCACCAGCGTATCTTCCATCTCCTGAATAATCAGGCGTACGACCTTCTCCGGATCTTCGGCCTTATCTAGCATGGAATTGATGTTAGAATTGACGATATCGCTCAGTCTCGAAAAAACGCCCATTTCGCGCACTCCTAAAATATGATGCCGCCAAGGATGAACCCGATGAAAAACGCGCCCCAGGCAAAGCCTTGCCGGCCGCGAATGGCGCGGTCGAGGCGATGCTCCCAGTAACGGTCGTCGGATCTATATCGGCTCATCGGGTTTCTCCTTTTCAGCGCGGGTTTTTCTGTTTTTGCCCCGTCACGGATTCAGTAGGTGAAATTCGCCCTCTAGCCGAATGATTTTTCTAGTTGTCTGTTTTCATTGTATTTTTTTGAATTGACGGATTTTGACCGAGCTTGATGTAGGTATTCTTTACCGTTTATATGGTATTATTTGCTGAATTTTGTTGGTATTCATAACCTATGGGCCTCTCAAATTCACCACCAGAGTTGATCGGGCAGTCTCCAGCGTTTCTGGGGACGCTGGAACAAGCCTCACAGATCGCCATGATCGACCGACCGGTTATTGTGACTGGAGAGCGTGGCTCTGGAAAATCGACCCTTTCCGCTCGAATGCATTACCTGTCGCCGCGGTGGGAAGGACCACTCGTTAAACTCAACTGCGCGGAAATGGATGCTCGCCAGCTCGAGACGGCGTTATTTGGCAGCGTTACGGGAAGCGTTACTGGCGGCGCTGTTCGCCGATCACCTGGCGCCATTCAACGCGCTGAAGGCGGCACGCTTTTCCTCGATCATATCGAGAAAGCATCGCTGCACGTGCAATCGAAGATACTTCGACTGATTGAATCCGGCAGTTACGAGCACTTCAATGATGAAAATAGTCAGCAGACTGATATACGCATAATCGCGGCTACCGATTGCGACCTGCGCTTACTTGCACAAACTGGCGAGTTTTGCGCAGACTTGCTGGATATGCTGGCCCTAAGCGTCATCGAGCTGCCGCCGTTGCGCGAGCGGCATGACGACATCCCCATGCTTGCTGCGCATTTCGCCTCTCCGGCCGTATCGGAACTTGGTTTCCGCTTTCCGGATTTCTCAGCAGAGGCCCTCATCGCATTGAAAGCGCATGACTGGCCAGGAAACATTCGAGAGCTAAAGACGGTTTCAGAACGCGCAGCATTTCGCTGGGGCGAAGGCGAAGGGCAAGGAAAAATACACGAGATAATAATTGATCCGCTTGCCCAGTCCTTTGGGCCACGACGCAAGCTGATGAAAAGTCCGCAAAGTGAGAAAGAGGGATTTACCCCCTCCGACATCTCGACCTTATCGGCGCCGTATCAGGAAGGCAGTGATTTGCGCGCCTATTTAAGCGCGCTTGAAAAAACAATTGTTGCTGAAACACTCGCCCGAAACGGCCAAAATCAGCGGCGCGCCGCTGACGCCCTGTCGCTCACCTATGACCAGATGCGCGGGATCGTAAAGAAACACGGGCTTTAAAGATTATGAAAAGGGGCTGGCCGCTGCCGAGATGTTGGGAGGGTGTCGGCAGCGGCCGCCGGAGGGCGCATGACTTTAGGCTTCGGGGCGCAAGTAAGCCTGTCTACGCGCGAAGATCGAAAGCTCCGTGCGCGTCAATGCACCGTTCGCATTAAGGTCTGATGATGCGAATATCGCATTTTGCAGACCGATATATTCCCCCTGCTGCATCTTTCCGTCATTGCCGGCGAAAGCATAGAATGTGTGGCGTGCAACAGCATCGATGCGCGTGTGCTCGCTCGCTGACAATGCGCCGGTTGAATTCACCGGCAATGAAATCGTCTCGACGCTCGCGTCTTTTTCAACTGCGACAAAGCCGTTGAGGTTGGCGAGCTCAGCCGTAATAATCGTTAGCGCAGCGAATTCATCGACATCGAGAACCGCGTCGCCATTTCTGTCCGAGCGCGCAAACACTTTTTCAGCATACGTAGACGCTTCAAAATTCGAGAGGGTTTTCATCTCGCCATTGTCGTAAGGGCTGGTGTTGACGCCGACAAATGAGGTGAGCGCGACGCCTGCGGCGGCGACTGCGCCAGTAATTGTGCTCATGAAAATCGTTGTGGGCATCGACCCCTCCTTGAAATTCGCATTTTCAAGATGGCGGGCCTGAGCGGCTAATCTTCGATCAATTCGTGAAATTATGAGGGCGTCGGAGGCGGAATTGGGGCGATTGCGGCGAAATTTTGCAGGATTCAACCCTGACGCGTGCGCCAGCCTAGGAATACCTCAAAATGGCTATTCCGCTGGCTGCGGCGCTGGCTCTGCCGCTTTTTGCGGTTGTTCCGCTCCATGAATGCGCCGCCAGCGCTCCTTAATCATCGCCGATGTCATACGTGTTCCGTCCGGCGACCAGCCCGGCGGCCCGAAGGTATAACCGAGAACTTGCTTGAATGACTTCGCCGCCCTCAGATCCTTCGCAATGCCGATCCATTCATGAAACGAGATCACCAGCGGATTGAAGGTGCCGAGATTTTTGATGATGCCATAGCGCGGTTTTTCATTCTCGTCTTCTTCAACGAATGTTCCGAACATTCTGTCCCAGATAATCAGCGTGCCAGCATAATTGGCGTCGAGATATTTCGGGTTAGTAGCATGGTGTACACGATGATGACTGGGCGTGTTGAATACCCACTCGAAAGGGCCCATGCGTTTTATAAGTTCGGTGTGAATCCAGAACTGATAGAGCAGATTGATAGCCCCCACAAAAAACACCATGGCGGGGTGAAAGCCGATCAACACCAATGGCGTGCGGAACAATATTGAACCCAGCACTTGCCCGGTCCAGGTCTGACGCAACGCGGTCGTTAAATTGTAGTGCTGTGACGAGTGATGAACCACATGGCTCGCCCAAAACCACCGGCGCTCATGGCTAATCCTGTGCCACCAGTAATAGCGAAGATCGTCGAGCACAAAGCACAACAGCACCGCCCACCATGTGTTTGGAATATCCATTAAGCGAAATTCATAAGCCGCAAGAAAAACAGCCAGCACGATAGCGCCGCCGCCCAGCAAGGGCGCCAATTCACTGCCGAAACCCATGATCAGGCTGGCGGCGGAATCCCGCGCTTCATAGCGTCCGCGATTGAGGACTCGCGACAGCACGATTTCCGCCACAACCAGCACAAGAAAAGCCGGCACGGCGTAAGCAATGATATCCGGGAATTCCATTTCCATGGGAGTTACATATCACGTGATCAGGAAAACTTACGAGCCCAAGTTGCAGCATCTGCAGTATGCAGCCGAACTGTGGATGAGCCAGGGTCCAACGGTTTGAGCACAAGCGCGCCGCCCTCTTCCGCCGCATTCACGGCGATGGCCGGATACCGGCGTGTGACGAGATCGACACCCAGCCGTGAGACAAGCGCGTAGTCGCCGTCCTCTCCTTCAGCGAATGCCGCCCTTCCCTTCTCATCGATCAGCCAAGAGACCGGTTTGAAGTCGGGCTCGTCAAAGCGAAGGCGCTCGGCGGCCTCTTCCTCAGTCACCGGTTTCAACGGCGCACGGAACATCACCCAGGCAAGCAGCACCATCAGCCCTATCGCGCCTAGTGAAACTAAAGAATCCAGCAGCAGGTTTCCGGTCACCCAACGCTCCCAATTCGGGTTATTGCAGCGTCATTACTCGGTACGTTCAAGCAGCTCCTGCAAATAGACGCTCCAAAGCGCGGCGACAGAATGACTGCCATGGCCGCGGGTCTGGTCAGTGATCGGCAGTACCACCGCCCTGCCGCCATCGACCTTTTCAATTTCTTTCGCCAGAATTTTCAGCTCCGGCGGATTGACCTGATCGTCGGCGGAATTGACCGCCACCAGCGGCGCCTTGATTTTATGCAGATGCGGTGACGGATCATAATTTCGCGATGCGTCAAATGCGTAGATCGTATCATTCGGATCGAGATAGCCGGTAAACCGCTCAACCAGTGCATTAAGCATCGCTTCGGATTCTTCTCTTGTCGGCGCCTGTTTTTGATATTGCAACGGGCTAGAGACCATGACGATCAAAGGATAGGTCGCAGCGGTTAATCCGTTCATTGGTTTTTCGTCGTAATCGCCGCCATTCCATTCCGGGTCCGCCATGATGGCGTCCATGATCATCTTGCGCAGCATGCGGTTTCGCCCGGCGATCTCAACCGGCAGACTCGCCAGCGGCATGATCGCGTCCATAAAGTCCGGATATGTATAACCCCAGACCCATGACTGCATCCCGCCCATGGATGTGCCCATGACGAGCCGCAAATGATCAACACCTAGTCCTTCTGTCAGCAAGAGATGCTGCGCGCGGACCATGTCATCATAATCGTATTTGGGGAAATCCATGCGCAGGCCGTCAGACGGCTTGGAGGAGTTTCCGTGCCCGATCCCGTCTGGGAGAATGATGAAATATTCTTCCGCATCGAGCAGCCCGCCCGGCGCGAACAATTCATCGGCAAAGGACTCACGCAACAGGCTGGCGCCGGTCCCTGTGGTGCCGTGCATGATCAGAACAGCATTTGTTGCACGTCCGTTTGCGTCGCGCTTTAATTCGCCAATAGTGCGATAATGAATGCGTAATTCGTGTAGCGCTTCGCCAGATCCGAACTCAAAATCGGCAGCCGTATAATCGCCTTCAACCGGCGCGGGGTATGGCGTTTGCGCAAACCCATTCCCAATCGCCATAAAGGCGAGTGTAACAATCACTGAAAATTTTTTGGTAAAACTCACGAGGGACGGCTCCTTACTGGCGTTTGGCCAGCATAACGGGGAGCCGTCCTAAGAACCAGCTTTAGCCGACCAGCTCATCTTTCGAGAAGAAGTACTCGATTTCCTGTGCCGCCGTATCCGGGCCGTCAGATCCGTGAACCGAGTTCTCACCGATAGATTCGGCAAATTCCGCGCGGATCGTACCAGCTGCAGCCTCGGCCGGATTGGTCGCGCCCATGATTTCACGGTTGCGTGCAATGGCGTTTTCGCCTTCGAGCACCTGAACTACTACCGGTTCCGAGCACATGAATTCCACTAGTTCGCCAAAAAACGGGCGCTCTTTGTGGACAGCGTAGAAGCCCTCGGCTTGCTCTTTGGTCATGTGAATGCGCTTGGAAGCGACGACGCGCAGGCCGCCCTCTTCGAGCTTGGCGATGATTTTGCCCGTCAGGTTGCGGCGGGTCGCGTCCGGTTTGATAATGGAAAAGGTGCGTTCAAGCGCCATGATTGCTATCCTCAAAAGTGGAAAAGAATGATTCGGCGCGCTTCCTATCAATCGTTTTGCGCTGCGGCAAGCGCTGGAAGACAGAATCAAGCCTGAATGGAAGCGTTTCGGTGAGAAAAGGAGAGCCACATGTCTGAATCGCCAACACCCCAGCCCGGCGGCTCCTCGCCGATCTCGACAAACCCGGGAGAGAGCGGGAACGCCAATTTAATTTACATTCTTTACCTTGTTGGCGTCGTCGCCGGCGTGACAACGCTGGTCGGTGTCATCATGGCTTACATGGCCAAAAACGAGGCGCCCGACTGGCTTCGCTCTCATTATCGAAATCAAATCCATATTTTCTGGAAAGCCATTTTGTACAGCATCATCGGGGTTGTTTTGTCGGTCGTGCTGGTAGGCCTCCTGGTCTTGCTAGTGACGTTCATTTGGTATGTGGTTCGCACGATCAAGGGTATGCAAGCGCTGTCGAAAGGCGAGCCTTATTCGAACCCGGATAGTTGGGGATTTTAAGAAAAAAGCGGCGCAAGCGCCGCTTTTTTATAGGAATGGATTGCGCTGAATTACGCGGCGGATTTGTAGAGCTTGTCGCCCGCTTCCGCCATTTCACGGAATTTTTTTGGCGGGTTGAATCTGGACCCGTGTTTTTGCGCAAGGCTTTCGGCTTTACGCACAAACGCTTCTAAACCAATGGTGTCGATGTGGCTCATGGGTCCGCCAGTCCATGGCGCAAATCCCCAGCCAAAGATGGCGCCAAGATCGGCAGACTGCGGATCATGCACAACGCCTTCCTCATAGCATTGCGCCGCCGGGATCAATTGCGCGTATAGCAACCGATCCAGAACTTCATCAACAGAAGGCTGATTTTTGGCGAGCGGATAATATTCCGAAAGCCCTTTCCACAAATGCTTCTTTCCGCCTTCGGGATATTCGTAAAACCCGCCGCCTGACTTACGGCCCTTGCGACCAAGTTTATCGACAAATGTTTCAAGTAACTGGAACACCGGCTCGCCTGACGGATCTTGCCCTGTTTCTTTCGCTGTGGCGCGCGCAATGCGAAGGCCCAGTTCCTGCGACGTCTCATCACAAAGCGCCAGCGGTCCAACCGGCATGCCCAATTGTTTGGCCGCGTTTTCAATGAGCGCCGGATTGACGCCCTCAGTTACGAGCAACATCGACTCATTGATGTAAGGCGGTACGACGCGATTGGTGTAAAAGCCGCGCGTGTCTTTCACCACGATCGGCGTCTTCTTGATCATGCGGACATAATCGAGCGCGGCGGCAAGCGATTTATCGCCGGATTTTTCGCCAGGAATAATCTCGACGAGCGGCATCTTGTCCACCGGCGAGAAGAAGTGAATGCCGATGAACTGGTCCGGACGTTCCGAATGTTTCGCGAGCCCTGTAATCGGCAGCGTTGACGTATTCGATGCGAAGATCACATCAGAACCGATCACTGCTTCGGTCTTCTTGATAACGTCCGCTTTAATGTCAGGATCTTCGAATACTGCTTCGATGATCATATCGACGTCTTTGAGATCGCTGTAGTCGGTTGTCGGCGTGATGCGGGCGAGAAGTTCCTCGCCCTTTTCTTTCGTCACCTTGCCGCGCGAAACGCCTTTCTCGACGATGCCTTGCGAATAGGCTTTACCCTTTTCGGCGTATTCGAGATCACGGTCGAGCAACACGACCTCCATGCCGCCTTTCGCCGTTACATAGGCGATGCCTGCGCCCATCATGCCGGCGCCGAGCACGCCGACTTTTTTGAGCTCTGTCGGCGGAACGTCTTTCGGGCGCTGCTCGCCCTTTTCCGCCGCCTGCTTGTTGATGAACAGGGTGCGGATCATATTGCGTGTCTGGTCGCTCGTCATCAGCTTCACGAAGTATTTCGATTCAATCCTTAGCGCAGTGTCGATTGGAACAATTGAGCCTTCGTAAAGGCACGAGAGGATGTACTGCACCGCCGGATAATTATGCTGCGTCGATTTTTGCGCCATGGCGTTCGAACCGATAAAAAACTGCACCGCGCGCGGATCCATAGCGCCGCCGCCGCCCGGAAACTTGAAGCCTTTCTTGTCCCAGGGTTGGGTAACTTTCGGATTGGCTTTCACCCATTCCTTCGCCTTGGCGACGACGTCGTCAGCCGGAACGACTTCCTGAATGATGCCCTGCCCTTTGGCGGTATTCGGATCGAGCGGTTTTCCCTGCGTCGCCATCATCGCGGCGTTTTGTAAGCCAGCGAGGCGCGGCAGGCGTTGCGTGCCGCCGCCGCCGGGAAGCAGGCCGACCTGCACTTCCGGCACGCCAAGCTGAATTTTCGGATTATCCGCCACAACACGATGATGACAGGCGAGCACCAGCTCCAGCCCGCCGCCAAGCGCGAGGCCATTCACGGCAGCAGCCACCGGCTTCGCATGAGCGTTACCTTTCAAAAGGTCTTTTGCCGCATGGCCGCCGGTTTCAAGCTTGCGCAGCATGCGGTTCAAACCAAAAGCTGCTTCGAACTGTTCTTTCGGCGTTGATGGAGCGCTTCCCCCCATACCGCCAAGCATGTTGAGGTCCGCACCAGCGAGAAAGCCCGTTGGCTTGCTGGACGTAATGACAGCGCCTTTGACAGTGTCATCAGCAACGAACGTATCCACCCATTTGGCGAAGTCTTCGATCAGATCCGCATCCCAGACATTCATGGATTTGCCCGGAAGGTCGATGGTGACCAGCGCGATGCCGTCGTTATCTGTTTCAACTTTGATTGTTTTGTAGGTCATGATTTCAAATCCGTTTCAGAATGTCTGACTACACGCGCTCGATGATCGTCGCCGTACCCATGCCGGCGCCGATGCAAAGGGTGACGAGCGCCGTCTCCTTGCCCGTGCGTTCAAGTTCATCGACCATAGTGCCGAGGATCATGGCGCCAGTTGCGCCAAGCGGGTGACCCATGGCGATGGCGCCGCCGCAGACATTGATGTCGGAATGATCGATGTCGAGCGCTTGCATGAAACGCAGGACGACTGACGCGAAAGCTTCGTTCAGCTCCCAAAGATCGATGTCTTTCTTGTCCATACCAGCGCGCTTCAGCGCTTTTTGCGCCGCGAATTCCGGGCCCGTCAGCATAATGGTCGGCTCGGACCCAATCGACGCCATGGACTTGATGCGCGCGCGTGGCTTGATGCCCAGCTTTTTGCCGATCTCTTCATTACCGATCAGCACGGCGGCTGCGCCATCGACAATGCCGGAAGAGTTGCCAGCGTGATGAACGTGATTGATCTTTTCAATTTCCGGATATTTTTGCGTAGCGACAGCGTCGAAACCCGGAAAATCACCCAGCGCGGCGAAGGACGGGTTTAACGCGCCAAGCGATTGCATATCTGTGTTGGCGCGAACGGTCTCATCATGATCGAGCACGACCTCGCCCATCACGTCCTTCACGGCGTGGATCGACTTGGCGAAACGCTTTTCTTCCCATGACTTTGCGGCCCGTTTCTGGCTTTCCACCGCATAGGCGTCGACGTCGTCCCGCGAGAAACCGTATTTGGTGGCGATCAAATCTGCTGAAATCCCTTGTGGGACGAAATAGGTCTTGAACGCCGTTGACGGGTCCGTCGGCCATGCGCCGCCGTCCGAGCCCATGGGCACGCGGCTCATGGCTTCAACGCCGCCGCCGACCGTCATGTCAGCTTCACCAGCTTTCACCTTCGCCGCCGCGATGTTGATGGCTTCAAGGCCTGAAGCGCAGAAGCGGTTCACCTGAATGCCTGATGTTGTTTCCGGATACCCGGCATTCAAAATTGCGGTGCGCGTGACAACCGCGCCCTGCTCGCCAACGGGAGAGACGCAGCCGAACGCTACGTCCTCGATCTCGCCCGCATCAATGCCGTTGCGGTCCCGCACGGCTTCCAGCACCTGCGTCGCCAGTTGCACAGGCGTGATTTCGTGGAGCGATCCGTCAGATTTGCCCTTTCCGCGGGGCGTGCGCACGGCGTCGTAAATATAAGCTTCCGTCATGGACCATTCCTTTCGACCGAAAACAGGGGTTTCGCGCGTGACTTAAGTCGCCGCGCTGTACTTCCAGACCTAGTTAGGCCCCGCAAAAGACGAGCGCAATGGCGCGATGCAGCAAAGGACTGACTAAGAACAGTACTCGCGTTGGGGCAGTTCCAACGACGCTTCGAATGAGCTAAGCCGAGCCAAAATAACTGCTCAAGGAAGGCATATGTCTCAAAGCGACCCGCTCGCCACGCTCCGCGATCAAATCCGCGAACATTACCTGGTTCCCGAAGCGGAACTCATGCCCGCCTTGATCAAGATGGCCGACCTGGACGAACCGACCCGGCGCGATGCCCAATCTCGCGCGGCGGAATTCGTAACAGCAGCGAGGGCAAGCGCGGAACGTTCGGGCCTTATAGACAAATTCCTCCAGGAATACGGGCTTTCGACAGCCGAGGGCGTCACGCTTATGCGTCTTGCCGAGGCGCTGCTCCGAACCCCTGACGCCGCAACCGCAGACGCCCTTATCGAAGACAAGATCGAAGCTGGCGACTGGGCGTCTCACAAAGGAAAGAGCCCTTTTCCACTGGTTAACTTTTCAACCCGGGCGCTGATGCTCACCGCCGCCTGGCTCGATGATGTGGAGGCAAAGGACCCGCTCAGGAAAATGGCGGCGAGAACCAAAGCCGCGCTCGACAGGCTGGGCGAACCAGTGATCCGCGCCTCTGTCGGACAAGCCATGCGTATCATGGGTGAGCATTTCGTCCTTGGCGAAACCATCGCATCCGCCATGAAACGCGCGCAGCGCTATGGCGAGAAAGGATATGTGTTTTCGTTCGATATGCTTGGCGAGGCCGCACACACGGAAAAAGACGCGCTCAAATATTTCGACGACTACATGAATGCGATCAAGGCGATTTCGGAATATTCAACCCATGATCGCCCTGCTCTCAATCCCGGCATTTCAGTCAAACTTTCCGCCCTGCATCCGCGATATGAATTCGGCAAGAAAGAGCGAGTCTTAAAAGAACTCGGCGAGCGCGTCACGAAACTGGCGCTGCAAGCGAAAGCTGCGAATATGGGTTTCAACATCGATGCGGAAGAAGCCGACCGCCTCGACATATCGCTAGATATCATTGAAAGCCTGATGCGCAATCCTGACCTGGCGGCGTGGGAAGGTTTCGGGGTTGTCGTTCAATCCTATCAACGGCGCGCATCGTTCGTTCTCGACTGGCTGGCGACGCTCTCCCGCGAAACGAATCGCCTAGTGATGGTGCGGCTGGTAAAAGGCGCCTATTGGGACTCTGAAATCAAGCGTGCGCAGGTGATGGGTCTCGAAAGCTATCCGGTTTTCACCCGCAAGGTTTTAACCGATGTCAGCTTTCTGTCCTGCGCCAGAAAACTGCTCTCCAATACGGACGTTTTCTATCCGCAATTCGCTACGCACAATGCGCTGACCGCCGCCATGGTGCAGGCCATGGCTGGTGACTTCGACGACTACGAATTGCAGCGCCTGCACGGCATGGGCGAAGCGCTTCATGATAAGCTCGTGGAAAGCGGTACGCGTTCGAGGATTTATGCGCCGGTTGGAGGGCATAAAGAATTACTGCCTTACCTCGTACGGCGACTGCTTGAGAACGGCGCCAACTCTTCCTTCGTCAATCAGCTTATCGATCCCGACATGTCCGTCGATGACGTGGTTGCCGACCCTTATGATGAAATCGCCGAGCTGGAGACTTTTCCTAATCCACACATTCCCGCACCGCGCGACTATTTCGATGGCGAACGCCTTGTCGCCAAGGGCTGGGATGAAACGCACCCACCGACGGCGGCGTCAATGTCGCCAGATGCGCGCGCTCAACTTCAAGCAATAAAAGCATGCCCCATCATAGACGGAGAAACACGACGCGGGGCGGTTGAGAATGCAACGAACCCGGCTAATGGTAACGACATAATCGGCGAAGTGACGCTGACCGCATCTGAAGATGTTTCGCTCGCTTGCGAAAAAGCGGCAACTTTCGCGGGCGAATGGGCCGCAACGCCCGTTACGGTAAGGGCCGACGCTATCCGAAAAACAGCGGACCTGCTTGAAGAACGCGGCGAGCACTTCATGCGGCTTGCAGTATTTGAAGCAGGCAAGTCGTGGCCTGACGCCATCGCCGAAGTGCGAGAGGCTGTAGACTTTTTAAGATATTACCCAAACCGCGCCGAAGAACTAAAAGCCGAGCCGCTTGGCGTTGTCGCCTGTATATCGCCATGGAATTTTCCTTTGGCGATTTTCCTCGGGCAGGTGAGCGCTTCCCTGGCCGCCGGCAATTGCGTCATTGCAAAACCGGCTGAACAAACGCCGTTGATTGCATTCGAGGCTATAAAACTGCTGCACGAGGCGGGCGTCCCGGCAGGCGCGCTGCACTTCCTGCCGGGCGACGGCCCGTCCGTTGGCGCGCCGCTGATAGCAAATCCGAACGTTAATGGCGTGGTCTTCACCGGCTCGACAAACACCGCGCAGGCGATCAAGCGCACGCTTGTAGCGAGCGGCCGCCACGATGCGGCGCTGATCGCCGAAACCGGCGGCATCAACGCCATGATCGTCGACTCGACTGCGCTGCTGGAACAGGCTGTGACCGATACGGTTGATTCCGCATTTCAAAGCGCCGGCCAGCGCTGTTCGGCCTGCCGCGTCGTTTGCGTGCAGGAAGACATTACAGACCGTTTCAATGAAATGCTCGCCGGCGCCATGGCTGAGCTTGCCGTCGGCGACCCGTCGAAGCTTTCAACTGATGTCGGTCCGGTGATCGATGAAGAAGCGCGGGGCAATATTCAGCGCAATATCGAACGGCTGGAACAGGAAGCGCGGCTGATTGCGCGCGCGCCGGAAGTTGAAACAGGCCTCGGCGGCACGTTCATTCAGCCCGCAGCCTTTGAGATCAATTCGCTTTCAGATCTGAAACAGGAAATTTTCGGACCTGTTCTGCATGTTGTTACTTTTGAAGCTGAAAACCTTGAGGCGCTGGTCGATGAGATTAACGCTCTCGGTTACGGCCTCACCATGGGCGTTCACACACGCATTGATGAAACCATGGAGCGCGTGGCGCAGCGCGCCCGCGTGGGCAATGTCTACGTCAACCGTAATCAGATCGGGGCCGTTGTTGGTGTACAGCCCTTTGGCGGCGAAGGCCTTTCCGGCACCGGCCCCAAAGCCGGCGGCCCGCATTACCTGAGAGCACTGACGAAACGTGTACAGTCTGAAGGTGACTTCAAAATTGAATTCAATGATGGCCAGTTTAGCGCCAAAACTGATGGCGCGCTGAATCAAACACTTTCCAATCTCATTCCCTGGGCGAATGAACGGAATAAGAAAGCGATATTCGAACGAGCCGCCGGATCGCTTTCTGCAGAACACAAAGCATCTATGGAAAACGCTGCTGCGTTATTTGAAAAAGAGTTTGCCGAAACTGAGGAATTGCCCGGGCCCACGGGCGAGTCCAATACGTTAAAACAACGCGGACGCGGTATTGTCTTGTGTTTGGGCGGCGGTGATTGGGGCAATCAGATCGCAAAGTCATTAGCGGCTGGAAATTGCGTGATCGCTGACAAAGACCAATGCGAACCGTTCGCTTCGGCGTTAGCTGAATCCGCGCCTGATGTAATTTGTCCTATGGACTTCTCAAACGGAATTCCGAAATCTCTTCTCCTCGACAATCGCATCAGCGCGGTCGTTTATGACGGCGGGAGCGAAGGCCGGGCAGCGATCGAGGCGGTGCTGGCAGAACGCAAAGGTCCGATTATTCCGCTGCTTTCCAGCCTCGACGAGCCCTGGCGTTTTGCCA
Organism: Hyphococcus flavus; assembly: GCF_028748065.1. Lineage (GTDB taxonomy): Bacteria > Pseudomonadota > Alphaproteobacteria > Caulobacterales > Parvularculaceae > Hyphococcus > Hyphococcus flavus. The sequence continues at coordinate 3,224,462 of NZ_CP118166.1, forward strand.
CGGAGCGGACATTGACCATCAATACCACCGCGGCGGGCGGTGACGTTCGATTGTTGTCGCTGAGCGAATAGGGTTAGAATATTAAGCACTTAGCTGCGACGTTTATCGCATGGCGGGGGCTGTTCGCCGCAGAATGGCTTGTAATGCGGTGCAGACAGGCCTTTTTGAATGAATAAACATGAGAATGCGCCCATGAGCTCTGCCGATGTGACAGCCTCCGCGGCTGGACCGTTCATTACCACCCAAGGCCGTTCGCGCGAGTGGATGAACTGGTTTTTCGCCGACAAGGGCCGGATGTTCTGGATACTCCAGGTCGCCGGCTGGATGGGATTCTTTGCACTTCACATTCTTAGTGTTTCGACATTCGTCGCCGGGCGCTCTACGGACTCCCTTCTCTATTCCGTTGCGTCATCGCTAATCGGTTTTTTAACCACTAGCATTCTTGCACGGCCGATTTATCGTTTCGCGCGGCGGCAGGGACCGGCTGTTCTCTTGTTGATCGTTTTGACGTCCACCATTTTGATGGCCGTCGCCATGTCGGCGATGAAAGCGCAGACATTCGGTATTCTATTCGGCAACGCCTGGATGGATTTGCGCGGCGCCAGTCTCGGCACTACAAACTACCTACTACTGATCGTCCCTGACCTGCCGGTGAACCTGTTCCTGCTCGGCTCTTGGGCAGGGTTTTATTTCGGCATCAACTATTATTTGAAACTGCGCAACGAGATGGAGCGCGCCATCCTTTCAGCGCGGCTCGCCGATCAAGCGCAACTGAAAATGCTGCGCTATCAGCTTAACCCGCATTTTCTCTTCAACACATTGAACGCGATTTCAACCCTCGTGCTCGAGCAGGATGGCAAGCAAGCAAACTCCATGCTGACTCAACTGTCAGCGTTTCTTCGCTATTCACTGGATAGCGACCCGCTGCAAAAGACAACGCTCGCGGAAGAAGTCCGTGCGCTTGATCTTTATCTTGCGATTGAGAAAACCCGCTTCGGCGACCGGTTGACGGTGACTTTTGATATCGATGAAGAAACCAAGAACGCTTACGTGCCGTCGCTGATTCTCCAACCAGCAATTGAAAACGCCATCAAATACGCCATTGCCCAGATGGAAAGCGGCGGCGAGATAACGATCATTGCAAAACGCGAAGGCGGCGCGCTAATCATGCAGGTGTGCGATAACGGCCCCAATGCACCGGAAGACCCTGAAGCCCTGTTGAGAGACGTCAAAACGGGCGTGGGTCTTGTCAATATGCGCGACAGGTTGAATTATCTCTATCAAGGGCGCGGAAAGTTCATGCTTTCCCATGTTGAACCACAGGGTCTATGCGTAGGCCTCAGAATTCCATTTGAAAACCGGGGATAGCGATCATGAGCGACGATAAAATCCGTGTCATGCTGGTCGATGACGAACCGCTTGCGTTACGCGGCCTGAAATTGCGGCTGCAAAACTTTCCTGAGGTCGAAATTATCGGCGAATGTTCTAACGGACGTGAAGCCGTGAAGGATATCAAGGCGAAGTCTCCGGACCTTGTGTTTCTCGACATTCAAATGCCAGGACTCGACGGGTTCGGTGTTGTCCGCGCCATGATCGGCGGCCCGGCGCCCCTGTTCATCTTCGTCACAGCTTACGACAAATACGCCATCGATGCGTTTGAGGCGAACGCCCTCGATTATATCGTAAAACCAGTCGAGGAAGAGCGTCTCAACGACGCCCTGCATCGCGCTCGTGAAGCGCTGAAAAGCAAAGTGGCGACAGACAGGGAATCCAAGCTCATTGAGATGCTGGCGTCTTTATCGGACGATGACCGCGACCGTATTAAAGAACTGATCAATGATCCGGCATGGTCGGAAAAACAGCGTTATTCGGAACGGCTTTCATTTAAGGACGGTTCGAAGGTGGTCATGCTGATGGCCGACGAAATCGAGTGGATCGACGCTGCAGGCGATTACATGTGCATCCACGCGGGCGGGAAGACTCATATCATTCGTGAAACTATGAAGGCGCTCCAAACGCGTCTCGACCCTGCCCGGTTTCAGCGCGTACACCGCTCCGCCATCGTCAATATCGACAAGGTTAAGGAACTTCACCCGCATTCGAATGGCGAATATTTTCTGATTCTCGAAAACGGTTCTGAGTTAAAGTTGTCGCGCTCTTACAAGGATGTCGTGGCGCGATTTTTATAATCTCGCACCTTCCGCTTCAGCAGCGGCAAGGTCTTCCGGCGTATTGATGTTCCGGAAATAGTGATCGCCGGGGAAGCTGACTTCTTTCGCTGCGGCGGCTTTAGCCAGACTTTTCAAGGAAACCCCTTCGTTGACGACGATTTCGTTAAAGGCTGTGTCTAAATCCTCAATGCGCCACCATGCGAATGTCGGATGCAGGCCCGCTTCGTCTTTTGCGACTGAACTCTTTTCCGAGGCGTGAAGTCGTTCACATAGGTCGGATAGCAAAAATGGTCCGTCTACAGGCGCTGTAAAAAATCCGACTGTTTCAGCAGGATAGTTGTATTGGATCCATGCTAGCGCTGACCATAATCCGCCCGCCGGGCCGGCTGGACCGTCGCGACGGTCGGGTACATTGACTAGTCCTGTTTCATAGTTACGCGGACCGGAGATCAGAACCTGATCTGCCTGCGGCGCTAACCTGTCGATAACAATATCGATTAAGCGCTTGCCATTCAGTTCTAACGCGCCCTTGTCGGCGCCACCCATCCGGCTCGCTTTCCCACCCGACAGTATGACAGCGATACGCATGCCTAGCGCAGCCAAACAATATCGACCGCGTCGTTCTTCGCGGCGGCTGACGCATTGGCCAGACGGCGAATAAGACAATTCGCTTTTGAAAAAGGCGTCAACAGCGAACTATCCTGATTTGAAGCCGCAGAAACTGTCAAACCACTTGACGTTAGTGACGCCTTAGCACGTAGATAGGACTCACGCGCACCGTTAGCCTCCAGCGGCGTGACCAATGCGGCTTTGTGAAAAACCGGCGCGCCTTGCACGCTTTCACCGGCAAGCCGACGCATTAGGGGCTGAACAAATAGCGCCGCTGTAACAATCGCCGAAGCCGGATTGCCAGGCAGACCGACAACAGATGCATTCCCAAGCTTACCGAACCAGGTGGGTTTGCCCGGCCTTACAGCAACTTTTTCGAAGACAAGTTCACCGCCTTCCTTTTTGAACGCCGATTTGACGAAATCATAATCGCCAACCGATGCGCCGCCGATAGGGATAATGATGTCCGCATCGCGACCGCGCCTGAAGTACGCTCTTATGGCGTCCTCACTGTCGACCGCCCGGCCCAGATATTCAGAGCTTCCGCCCCAGCCTGAAACCATAGCGGCCAGCGCATAGTGATTGGAATTGACGATTTGCCCGGGCTTTAAGGTAGAGCCGGGTTCCACAAGCTCATCGCCATTTGAAAATACGGCGCTTTTAGGTCTTCGATAGACTTGCGCACCAGCAAGATTTGCCGCCGCTAAAACAGAGCCATGAATTTCATGCAGGCGTTCACCGGCGCGTACGAGTATATCGCCTTGTTTAAAATCAATACCGGCTTGACGAATGTGACGCGGCTCATCTTGAGGTTCGCGTATTTGGATGTGCACGTCATTACGCGTTACGTCTTCTTGAATGATCACATGGTCTGTGCCGTCCGGCACGGCGGCGCCCGTGAAAATTCGCACCGCCTCCCCTTTATCGACCATGCCGCTATAGGGCGCGCCTGCGGGCGCCTCACCAATTACTGTCAGGGTTGCGCCAACCGATGCATCCGCAAAACGCACGGCATAACCGTCCATGGCGGAAGCAGCGAATGGCGGCTGCGTGATTTGCGCGGAAACATCTTTCGCAGCAATCCTGCCCGGCAAAGCTTCAAGCGGAACTGTTTCAGGTTCTAAGCGCTCAGTGTTTTCGAGAATTGCAGAAATCGCTTCATCAACGCTCAGCATTTTACTTGCCACGGTTAAAGTCACCAGACTTGCCGCCGGATTTTTCGACAAGCTCCACCCCTTCAATGGTCATCGACTTATCAACTGCCTTGGCCATATCATAAACCGTGAGACAAGCAGTCATCACGGCTGTCAACGCTTCCATCTCAACGCCAGTTTTGCCGGTTGTTTTGACCTCAGCAGTGACAACAAATGCGAATTTTTTTTCGTCCGGTTCAACACGAACCGACAGTCCGGTGATCGGCAGAGGATGACACAATGGGATTAAACTGCTTGTCTGTTTTGCGCCCATGACCCCTGCAAGCTCGGCGATGCTGGCCACATCGCCTTTTTTGACGCCTGCACGGACCTTATCAAAAGACTCTTTCGAAAAGACGACACGGCCGCGCGCAACGGCGCGGCGTTCAGTGTCGGATTTCGCGCTCACATCGACCATGCGCGCCCGGCCCTGTTCATCGAAATGAGTGAGATTGTCAGCCATCTATCGTTCCATCAGGCGCGGCATGATTTCAACGAAGTTGCATGGCCTGTGACGAATGTCGAGCTGATAAGAAAGCACTTTATCCCACCCGTCTTTCACGGCGCCGTTCGACCCCGGCAAACAAAATATAAACGTGCCTTTCGCAACGCCGGCGCATGCGCGCGACTGCAAAGTTGATAACCCGATACTGTCAAAACTGACCTTATGAAAGACGGCTGAAAAACCGTCTATGGTTTTTTCGAATAGCGGCATCAGCGCTTCAGGCGTGACGTCACGGCCCGTCAGGCCCGTACCGCCGGTGGAAATCACGACATCAACAGATTCATCATCGATCCAGTCTCGAACCTTTTCCTGTATGGCCTTTACGTCGTCACGCACGATGGTCCGGCCCGCCAGTTCGTGGCCCGCTTCCTTTATCCGCGCCGCCAGCAAGTCGCCTGACGTGTCGTCTTTTTCCGTGCGCGTATCGGAGACGGTCAGCACGGCAATGCGAACCGGAACGAATTCAAGGGACTCATTAATGCCGGGCATGCCTAGTTATCCTCTCGCCAGCGTCCGACGTCCTTATAGTCCTGATCACGCGGCTCGATCCATGCTTCGCCATTTTTTCGGACTTCCTTTTTCCAGAACATGGCTTCAGTTTTCAGATAATCCATCAAAAAATCCGCAGCTTCGAAAGCATCCCGGCGATGAGCTGACGCGACACAAACCATGACAATCGGTTCGCCAGGTGTAAGGCGTCCCACCCGATGAATGATCAGCACCTCATCAATATTCCAGCGTGACTTGGCCTGTTGCTCGATTTCTGAGATGGATTTCTCCGTGACGCCAGGGAAGTGTTCAAGCACAAGCGCTGTGACATCGTCACTCTCTGCTTTCCCACGCACCTTACCAAGAAAACTGACGACGGCACCTGCGCCTTTTGCGGCGCTTTCAAACGATGAAAGTTCAGCGCCGGGGTCAAATGGTTCCTCGCACACTCGTATCATTTTTCTAGCCGCCGCTGACCGGGGGCAAGAAAGCGACCTCGTCACGATCCGAAACCGCTGTTCCCGAATCCGCCATTTTTTCGTTAATGATGACGCGAACAGAACTTTCTTTCAGTGCTGCTGACAGAACTGTATCGTCCTCTCCAATAGTATCGATCAGGTCGGAGACCGTGTGCGTTCTGGAGGGAAGCATGACATTGCGCTCGCGAGCGCCCGCAAGATCGCTTAGCTTTCCGAAAAACAAAACGCGCGCCATGTCAGCCGCCCGTCATGGACATGTGCCGGGAAACCGCCGGCGCCGATCCGCGTTCCGAAATATCGAACGCATGGCGCTCAGGCTTGTTCAGCATCGCCTGGTCAAGAGCATCGCCAAGCGCAGCATCCGGCTCGTCGCTCCGCAATGCGCTACGCAGATCGATCCGGTCCGAATGGCCAAGGCACATATAGATCTGGCCGGTACAGGTAACGCGCACGCGGTTACAGCCAGCGCAGAAATTGTTGGTAAGCGGCGTGATCATGCCGAGAACGCCGCCAGTCTCTTCAATACGGGCATATCGCGCCGGTCCGCCAGTGCGCATATCAATCGGCGTCAATGTCCACTGGCGTTGAAGGCGATCCTGCACAGCGGTCAGCGGCAGATACTGATCGACACGGTCTACTTCAATTTCACCGAGCGGCATCACCTCGATCAGCGTCAGGTCCATGCCGCGACCGTGAGCCCATTCAATCATTGCGGGGATTTCGTGCTCATTAACGCCTTTCAGCGCCACTGTGTTGATTTTAACTTTCAAGCCTGCGTTCTGCGCAGCATCAAGGCCTTTTAAAACTTTCGACAGCGCATTACGACGCGTCAGATTTTCGAACTGTCTATCATCAAGCGTATCAAGAGAAACATTGATGCGCCTGACGCCCAGAGATTTAAGCACATCCGCGTGATGAGAAAGCTGCGTGGCGTTGGTTGTCAGCGTCAATTCTTCGAGCTCGCCTGCCTCCAGCCGCTGTCCAAGCCGCGCCATCAACGTCATGATATCCCGGCGCACGAGAGGCTCGCCGCCAGTGATGCGGATTTTCTTTACCCCGCGATCAATAAACGCGCCTGCCAGCCTCTCAAGCTCTTCGAGACTCAACACGTCCCGCTTTGGCAGGAACGTCATATGCTCCGCCATGCAATAGGTGCATCGCAAATCGCAGCGGTCCGTCACCGATAATCGCAAATAGGTTATCTGGCGGCCGAATGTGTCTTTAAGCGAATTCAATGACATGAGACTGACAATATCATGCACTTGCCAGCGGTCGCAAACCGTTCATCACGCTAGGCCAACCACTTGTCCGGTCTCATCCAGCCCTATTTCCAGCGCCGCCGGTTTTCGCGGCAGACCCGGCATCACCATTATGTCTCCGCAGATGGCCACGATGAACCCGGCCCCGGCGGAAAGGCGTGCTTCGCGCACCTCCAGCGTGTGCCCTGTGGGTGCGCCGACCAGTTTCGCATCAGTAGAAAAACTGTACTGCGTTTTGGCGATGCAGACCGGCAGATTGCCGTAGCCGAGATCTTCGAATTCTTTAAGACTACGCGCCGCGCCGGCATGAAATTCAACACGCTCAGCGCGATAGACTTCGCCGGCGATCGTTTCAATCTTCTTCTTAAGCGGAATGTCATCAGGGTATATTGTAGCTACGTCAGGCGACGGTTTTTCAAGCTGTTCGACAACCGCTTTCGCCAGTTCGATAGCGCCCTCACCGCCCTTCGCCCAATGTTTTGCGATAGCGGGTGTCACCCCCTGCTCCGCGCAAATGCGTTGTACAACGCCGATTTCGTCATCTGAGTCTTTGACAAAATGATTGATCGCAACCACGGGCGTCACGCCATATTTTTTCAAATTTTCAATATGCCGGATAAGATTAACGCTGCCTCGCTCAACAGCTTCAGCGTCGGGCGTGCCTAGATCACTTTTGGCGATGCCACCCTGCATCTTGAGCGCGCGGACGGTGCAGACAAGAACGACGACATCGGGGCGCAGGCCAGACTGACGGCATTTGATATCGAGAAATTTCTCCGCGCCCAGATCAGCGCCAAAACCGGCCTCGGTCACCACGATGTCTGCGAGTTTAAGCGCCGTTTGCGTCGCCATCACGGAATTACAGCCGTGAGCGATGTTTGCGAACGGTCCGCCATGGATGAACGCAGGATTATGCTCAATCGTCTGTACGAGATTGGGTTGCAGCGCATCTTTTAAGAGAACCGCCATGGCGCCGTCAGCGCCAATATCGCGCGCCGTCACCGGCGTCTTGTCATAACGCCGGGCGATGATGATGTCGCCAAGCCTTCGCTGCAAATCTTTAAGGTCCGTAGCAAGGCAGAAAATCGCCATGATTTCCGACGCCACAGTAATGTCGAAGCCGCTCTCACGCGGCACGCCATGGGCCGGCCCGCCAAGACCGACAACAATATTGCGCAGCGCCCGATCATTCATATCGACAACACGACGCCAGTTCACACGGCGCGGATCAATATTCTGTTCGTTGCCCCAATGTATGTGATTGTCCACAAGCGCCGCCAACAGGCTGTGTGCGGAAGTGATGGCGTGAAAATCACCGTTAAAATGAAGATTGATGTCTTCCATAGGGATGACTTGCGCGCGTCCGCCGCCCGCGGCGCCGCCCTTCATGCCAAAACAAGGGCCCAGCGACGGTTCACGCAGGCACACCATGGCGTTTTGACCAATTTTGTTGAGACCATCTGTCAGGCCGACGCTGGTGGTTGTTTTTCCTTCGCCGGCTGGCGTCGGCGTCACGGCAGTCATCAATACCAGTTTGCCGGACTTTTTGTCCTTTAGGCTTGAGATGTGATCGAGCGAAACTTTTGCCTTGTGGTGACCATAAGGAATGAGCGCTTCCGGCGGGACGCCTAACCTATCTTTGGCGAGATCCAGGATCGGCCGCATTGTTGCGGCGCGCGCGATTTCAATGTCTGGCGCCCCCGGCGCAGGCAAGTTGTCTTTTGTCATGGCTTATCTCATCGGCAGTAACGCCGCCCTCTCAATGTTTGTTTTTGATAGCTACTGCGTAACTTCGACGAAACTTTCCCCTTCACGGCAGTATAATGAAATGTTCGCTTCGCCCGCTTTACGGATAGCAAACGCTGTCGGTCCCGAAACAGAAGCGACAGCGGCAACACCGACACGCGCAGACTTTTCTATGATTTCGTAAGAGCAGCGGCTGGACATCAGCACAAACCCGTTTTGCAAATCCGTGTTGTCGCGCACCAGCGCTCCTAAAAGCTTGTCGAGCGCATTATGCCGGCCGACATCTTCACGTGCGAGCACAATGGCTCCATTTAAGTCCGCCCAGGCGGCGCCATGCACGGTTCTCGTAGCAGTATTAAGCGGTTGATGATCTTTCAGCGCTTGCAAAGCCGCTGACAGCGCCTTTCGGTCTACTGTTAGTGTCTTGTTCCTGACTTTAGGCAACGGTTCGAAAAAAGTCTCCGCGTTTTCAAGGCCGCAGACGCCGCAACCGGCGCGACCGACAAGGTTTCGCCGCTGCTGGCGCAGGTCGAGTCTTTCCAGCTTTTCAGGCTCTATCGATAGATGCAACTCTATGCCGCGTTCCGATTGATGAATGTCAACGGCAGAAATCTCATCCACCGCATCAACAACACGTTCGGTAAGTGAAAAACCAACGGCAAAGTCCTCCATGTCGGAAGGGGTCGCCAGCATTACCGCATAATTGCGCCGATTATAGACAAAAGCGACAGGCGTTTCTTCGGGAACTGACCAGTTGCCGTTGGTGACTTTGACCGTTCGCTCGCATGGAGGCGGCGCGCCCGTGGTGGAGATTTTAGCCATAGAAACCAAACCCCGCTCACCCCGACGCAAGTCGGGGTCCAGCTGAGAAAATAACGCCGGGCGAAGCCCGACATGCTTGGCTTGACTGGATCCCGGCTTTCGCCGGGAAGAGCGGTTGAAAAGCCATCATTCCGCAGGCTCGGCGACGCCAGCATCAAGGATACGGCGCAAATCCGGGGTAGTCGCTTCGTAGGTCTCCTGCCATTCGGACTTGTGATTCGCTGGAGCAACTTCAACCGCGGTAACTTTATATTCGGGACAGCTTGTCGCCCAATCGGAATTTTCCGTCGTCACCACATTTACGCCGGTCACGGGATGATGGAATGTCGTATAAACGACACCCGGGGCCATACGCTCGGAAATCACGGCTTTGAGCGTGATCTCTCCCTTGCGGCTGCGAATTGACACCCAATGACCGTCGTAGATTCCGCGCGCTTCGGCATCAGCAGGGTGAATTTCCAAAACGTCTTCTTCATGCCAATCACTGTTATGGGTGCGCCGCGTCTGCGCGCCGACATTATACTGTGAGAGGATCCGCCCGGTCGTCAGGATCAGTGGAAACTTGCGATTTGTTTTCTCTGTTGTCGGCACATATTCTGTCGGTACGAAATTACCCTTGCCGCGAACGAACTTATCGATATGCATGATCGGTGTGCCGTCAGGCGCCGCGTCATTACACGGCCATTGAACGCTTCCCTTTTGATCAAGAAACTGATGCGAGACATTGGCGAAGGTCGGTGTCAGTGCTGCGATTTCGTCCATAATCTCCGCGGCGTTATTGAAATTCATTTCCGCATAACCGAGCGCATTGCTCAGCATTTGCGTCGCTTCCCACTCCTCAATGCCCACTTGCGAGCGCATGGCTGGCCGCACGCGATTAATGCGCCGTTCGGCATTGATGAAACAGCCGTCTTTTTCAAGAAACGACGTGCCCGGAAAGAAAACATGGGCGAAACGCGCCGTCTCGTTTAGGAAAAGATCCTGCACGATGATGACATCCATGGCCTTAAGGGCTGCTTCCACATGCTGCGTGTTCGGGTCGGACTGGGCGATGTCTTCGCCCTGCACATAAAGACCCTTGAAGCCGCCAGCACATGCCTCATCAAACATGTTGGGGATGCGATAGCCAGGCTCCGCATCCTGGGGGCGGCCCCAGGCTTTTTCGAAAAGATCGCGGACCGATTCATCCGACACGTGGCGATAGGCCGAGAACTCATGAGGAAACGACCCCATGTCGCACGAGCCCTGCACGTTGTTCTGACCGCGTAGCGGATTCACGCCGACGCCGCGTCTGCCAATATTGCCCGTCGCCATTGCCAGGTTCGCCATGCCCATGACCATGGTCGAACCTTGAGAGTGTTCGGTAACACCGAGCCCGTAATAGATCGCTGCATTGCCGCCGCTGGCGTAAAGTCGCGCCGCCGCACGAATATCTTGCGCAGAAACACCAGTGACTTTCGCTACTTCTTCTGGCGAGTTCTCTTGGCCCTTGATGAAATCGAGCCACTGTTTGAAGGACTCAAAATCGCAGCGGTCTTTGATAAATTTTTTATCGACCAGGTCTTCGACGACGGCAACATGGGCAATTGCGTTGATCAGCGCGACGTTCGTTCCTGGCAGTAATGGCAAATGATGCGCAGCCTCGATATGCGGCGTGCGCACTAGATCGATAGCACGCGGATCAGCAACAATCAGCTTCGCCCCTTGCCGTAAACGGCGCTTCATCTGCGACGCAAAAACGGGGTGCGCATCGGTCGGGTTGGCGCCGATCAGCAAAATGATATCGCACTCTTCGACACTGTCGAAATCCTGAGTCCCTGCCGAAGTGCCGTAAGTCTGTTTCAGGCCGTAGCCCGTCGGCGAATGACAAACGCGGGCGCAGGTATCGATATTGTTATTGCCGAAAGCGGTGCGCACCATTTTTACGACCGCCCAGACTTCTTCAATCGTACAACGCGACGATGAAATAGCACCGATGGATTTACGCCCGTATTGTTCTTGCGTGGCTTTTAGGCGCTGCGCGGCGAAATCGACAGCGTCCGGCCAGCTCACTTCCCGCCAAGGGTCGGTGATCTTTTCTCGGATCATCGGTTTCGTGATCCGATCTTTATGTGTCGCATAGCCCCAGGCAAAGCGGCCTTTGACGCAGGAATGCCCGTGGTTCGCCTTGCCGTCCTTGTGCGGCGTCATGCGAATCACCTGATCGCCTTTCAATTCCGCTTTGAACGAACAACCTACGCCGCAATAAGCACAAGTTGTCAGCACTGTGCGATCCGGCACGCCATGTTCGACGACAGATTTTTCCTGCAAAGTCGCAGTTGGGCAGGCCTGCACGCAAGCGCCACAGGAAACGCATTCAGATTCAAAGAAATTCGCGCCTCCAAACGACACCCGGGAGTCAAACCCGCGCCCCTCGATAGTCAGCGCCAGCGTACCCTGAACCTCATCGCACGCGCGTACGCAGCGCGAACAGACGATGCATTTTGACGGATCATATTCGAAATACGGGTTGGAAACATCCTTGGCGCTTTGAGTGAAATGGTTCTCACCCTCATAACCGTAGCGTACCTCGCGCAGTCCCACGGCGCCCGCCATATCCTGCAACTCGCAATCGCCATTGTCGGAACAGGTCAGGCAATCAAGCGGATGATCGGAGATATAAAGCTCCATCACCCCACGCCGAAGTTTCGCAAGGCGGTCGGTCTGGGTTCGGACTTTCATGCCTTCGGCGACTGGCGTCGTACAGGACGCGGGCATCCCCTTGCGGCCATCGATCTCAACAAGGCACAGCCGGCAGGAGCCGAACGCCTTCACCATGTCGGTGGCACAAAGCTTGGGAATGGATATCCCAGCCTCATTGGCGGCGCGCATTATGCTCGTACCTTCAGGGACTTCCACCCCGAAGCCGTCGATTTCGACGGTTACAGTCTTTTCAGCCTTCGACTTGGGCGTGCCGTAGTCTTTTTCTTTCAAGAGGGTCATGTAGCCGCCTCCTGCTTTTGTTTTATCCCGAAATCTTCCGGGAAGTGTTTCACTGCGCTTTGCACAGGAATTGGCGTCATGCCGCCCATTGCGCACAGCGAGCCGTCAACCATCAACTCGCAAAGATCGTCGAGCACAGTCACGTTCTTTTCATGATCGCGGCCTGCTCTAATGCGGTCGATCACTTCGACCCCACGCACGGAGCCGATCCGGCACGGCGTGCACTTGCCACAGGACTCCTCCACACAAAATTCAAAGGCGTAGCGCGCCTGCTCCAACAAGTTCACACTTTCGTCGAATACTACGACGCCGCCATGGCCGACCCCGGCGCCGTTCGCCAGCATTGTCTCGTAATCCATCGGCAGGTTATACATTTCGGGCGGCAAATAGGCGCCGAGCGGCCCGCCGATTTGCGCTGCACGCACCGACTTTTCCGTAAATGTTCCGCCGCCAATATCGTTGACAAGCTCGCCGAGCGTGACGCCGAAAGCAGTCTCAAACAGTCCGCCATATTTGATGTTGCCTGCAAGCTGAAACGGCATCGTGCCCGTAGACTTGCCCATGCCGTAGTCGCGATAGAACTTTGCACCCTTCGCCAGGATCGCCGGAACGGAACACAATGAGATGACGTTGTGGACGAGGGTCGGTTTGCCGAACAATCCTTCGAGGGCTGGCAGCGGCGGCTTGGCGCGTACTTCGCCGCGTTTGCCTTCGAGACTGTTCAACAGCGATGTTTCCTCGCCGCAAATATAAGCGCCCGCGCCGACAAACACCTCTATATCGAACGTCTTGCCCGTACCGCGAATATTGTCGCCCAACACTCCCGCTGCGCGCGCATTTACGATCGCACCATTCAACACGCGCTCTGCGATCGGGTATTCTGAGCGCAGATAGACGAACCCTTTCGTCGCGCCGACAGCGACGCCGGCGATGATCATGCCTTCGATCAGACAGAACGGATCGCCTTCCATGATCATGCGGTCGGCAAACGTGCCGCTGTCACCTTCGTCGGCGTTAACAACAATGTACTTCTGGTCTGCTTTGGCTTCTGAAACCGTTTTCCATTTTATACCGGCGGGAAATCCCGCCCCGCCGCGCCCGCGCAAGCCCGATTGCATGATTTCTTCACAGATCGCTGCGCCATCTATGTTCAGCGCCTTGTCGAGCCCTTCAAAACCGCCATGGCTTTTGTAGTCTTCAAGCGATAACGGATCGGTCACGCCGCAACGTTCAAAAATTAGCCGCGTCTGCTTTTTGAAGAACGGGATCTCTTCGACCAGGCCCACACACTTATCGTGTCTGCCATCTCCAAGGATGGCATCAAGCACCGAGACTGCATCATCTTCGCTAACCGGACCGTAACCTATGCGCTTACAGTCTTTTTCGACTTCGAGCAGCGGTTCGAGCCAATGCATGCCGCGCGAGCCAGTGCGCACAAGTTCCAGTTTTATTTTCCGCTTCGCCGCTTCGTTCTGAAGCGCATCGGCAACATCATCGGCGCCCATGGCGATGGCGACGCTATCAAGCGGCAGGAAAAGCTTCAACGCGCTCATGACACACGCTCCCGCTTCACGCGCTCGATTGCTTTTTCAACCTTTGCTGCGCTCGCCATGCCGACAAGCCGGCCGCCAACCATCGCCGCCGGCGCGCATGAACAAAGCCCAAGGCAATAGACGGGCTCAAGCGTGATATCTTTCGAGGCGCTCGTCTCACCCATTTTGAGGGCGTATTGCTTTTCGACCTCTGAAACGAACTGACGCCCGCCCGCCGCCTGACACGCTTCCGCTGCGCAAAGGCGAACCACCGTTTCGCCTTTCGGCTCACGCGTGAAGTCGTGGTAAAAACTGATCACGCCTTTCACCTCGGCGCGTGTGATATTGAAAAGATCGCCCGCAACCGCTTCTGTCTCTTCCGGCAAGTATCCGACCTCTGCCTGTACGGCTCTGAGGGCGGAGATCAGCCCGCCCGTACGGCCAACATAAGGTTCGATAATTTTCGCGAGCATGAAAACCTTTTTACGCTATGTATCTTGCCCGGTCATAGCACATAAAGGCCGATTTTCATTACCAAAACCGGACAAACTCAAATAGAAATGGAATAGTTGAGAGCGTTTATCACGCTGCAACGCAACATCACGCGCGATCATTTTTCAGACGTCAGAGTCTCGCCGCATGCCAGCGCAAGTGATCCCCGATAAACGTCGAAATGAAATAGTACGAGTGATCGTAGCCGTCCTGCATGCGCAGAGTGAACTTCTGCCCCGCCTTGGTTGCAGCGGTTGCAAATAACTCCGGCCTTAGTTGATCTACAAGAAAGTTATCAGCCGTTCCCTGGTCGATGAGGATTTCAGCTTTGCTGGGGCGTTTGGCGACCAGTTCGGTTGCATCGTAGTCAGCCCACTTGGTCGTGTCAGACCCGAGATAATTCGAAAACGCTTTTTCGCCCCAAGGGACTTGGGCCGGCGCGACGATGGGTGCGAAGGCGGAACAGGTTTTGAATTTATCCGGGTTCTTCAAGTGTATGGTCATGGCGCCGTGCCCACCCATGGAGTGACCGAAGATGCCGGCGCGCGACCCATCAACCGGAAATTCCTTTTCGATGAGTTCCGGCAGTTCGCGGGTGATGTAGTCATACATCTGATAATGCTCGGACCAGGGCTCTTCAGTGGCGTTCAGATAAAACCCGGCGCCGAGGCCGAAATCATAGGCTTCCTCCGGATCGTCTGGCACACTTGTCCCGCGCGGGGATGTATCCGGCGCAACGATGACAAGGCCAAGTTCCGCCGCGACGCGCTGAAATCCCGATTTGGTGATGAAGTTTTCTTCGGTGCAGGTGAGCCCCGACAGCCAATACAGCACCGGGAACGGACCGGCCCCATGGTTTTCTTTGGGCGGCGTAAACACCGCGAACTTCATTTCGCAGTTACAGGCGGCGCTTTCATGTGTGTAGACGCTTTGCGTCCCGCCGAAAGATTTTGTGGAGGAAACAAGTTTGATACTCATTATGCCTCCTGACGTAATGGAATATTTGTTAATCGGATTCTTTCATAAGGATTTTCAAACCCAATTTCACGTAACACTTCACCAAACGCCTCGTAAGAAACCATGGGAAAGTATGTAGGCCCAATTAGAATACCTTCCAGTATTGCAGTTGGACTTAGATCAATTGGAATTTCACCTGTAGTCATTTTTAGCGGTATTTTATAGATTCTTTGTGGAATTCCGTGTACGGAAACTATTTCTGTATCCAACCCTTCTGGCGGCCCCAGAGCGGGCGAGTGAACAACCCTCCATTCCCTTTCTTCGCGAAACGCTGCATGTTTAGTGCAAAGAATCCACGAAATAAGTGTTGTTCTCAGATAGAATATAATATCGCTTTTGTCGTGGTTCGCCAAAACTTTTGCATTATCGTGAATGCGTCGAGCTAAAGACATTACTTGTGCGGACACTTCTGCCTCACCCGCATATCGCACAGGAAACGAATAGGCCCCCAAATCATCTGTCTCAGCCGTAAACGGGTCGCCCCGAAATATAAGTGCAACCCCGGAACCGCCACCATAGGCTCTCCACATGGAGAGACGGCCAAGTTCATTTTCCGAATTTTCATGTTCGGAAACGCAAACGACATAGGTAGTAAGAGGAAAAGCCTTCAGCCACTTATCAATATCATTCAACACTTTATCCGCAATGGTATGATCCAATTCATTTATTGCCGCCCTAAAGGAGTTCCCTGCTTCGGAGTTAAAAGCTCGTACCAATAAGTTAGTTCCATAACTGATTTCTCCATAGTCATTCATGCATGCCGTATTTCGCATCCAAATTTCTTTATTTTGGAGAATCCGTAACGCGGTTTCCGCAGACGTATAATATGCGAATCGCTTCGCAGTCCCGGAAATGTTTTCTCTAATTGCAACCTCATCTGGAATCAGAAGCCGGGCAGTTTCCAAAGGATCATCAATCATAAAATAACCCCCAGAAAATCACTCCGGCTTCATGCAATAAGTGCAGATCTTGTTGCCGTCGGGGTCGCGCAAGTACGCCGCATAGGCTGTCGGCGCGAAATCACGCGGGCCCGGCTCACCCTCGCAGGTTCCGCCATTGGCGATGCCGCCCGCATGAAATTCGTGTACGGCCTTCCGGCTCGGCGCGATGAACCCAATCGTCCCGCCATTAGCGTGCGTGGCTGGCTGGCCGTTCGCGGGCGACGTCACCCAGAATTCCGGCTGGTTCACGCCATAAATCAGCGTGCGGGCATCGCCGAACGTGCCCATGTTCTTAATGCCAAGCGGCGCCAGCACGGCGTCGTAAAAGGCTTTTGATTTTTCCTTGTCGTTCGAGCCAACCATGATGTGTGTAAAGATGGGCATTAGATTGATCCTTCTTTTTAATTTCTTTCGTCCGCTCTTCCCGGCGAAAGCCGGGATCCAGTACAATTATTTCACAGGCGGGCTCATGCCGCGAATATCTTCCCAATATTCTTCAGCGACGTCATCGTCTATGATTACTGGCGCCGAACTCTCTGGATACAACCTGTCGGCACCGTCTTTACGTGGCCCCGAAATCCAGAATTCTTCGCCAGTTTCCACGTCGAAATAGTTGGCTTTGAAGCCTGAGCCTTTCAGACTTCGAAATGTTCGCCCTGCATAGGTGAGCGATTTGCCGGATTTAGAGTAAGTGACACGGCCGATGCGCGCCGGACCATTTAATCCGGTGGACTTATCTTCAATATACATAATGCGATTTTTGGACAGCTTAATTTCTCCGTTCACCCTCGCGGAAGCGAAAATCAATTTAAATTCCTTTACGCAAGGGTCAAATTCTGGATCCCGACTTTCGCCGGGATGAGCGGGTCTAGTAGACTACCACACTCCGGATGCTCTTTCCCTCATGCATCAGGTCGAAGGCCTTGTTGATGTCCTCTAGCGGCATGGTGTTGGTGATGAGCGGGTCGATCTGAATTTTCTTGTCCATATACCAGTCGACGATTTTAGGCGTGTCGGTGCGCCCGCGCGCGCCGCCAAAGGCCGTGCCTTTCCAGACGCGGCCCGTCACAAGCTGAAACGGCCGGGTTGAGATTTCCTTGCCCGCTTCAGCTACGCCGATGATGATGGATTCGCCCCAGCCGCGATGACAACATTCCAACGCCTGACGCATCACATCCGTATTGCCGGTGCAGTCAAACGAATAATCCGCGCCGCCATCGGTAAGACCGATTACCGCATCGACCACGTTGCCCGCGCCGATCTCTTTCGCGTTGACGAAATCCGTCATGCCGAACTCGCGGGCGATCCCTTCACGCGCCGGATTAATGTCAACGCCAATAATCTTGTCCGCGCCCACAAGCTTTGCGCCCTGAATGACGTTAAGGCCGATGCCGCCGAGGCCGAACACCGCCACATCGGCGCCGGGCTCCACGCCTGCCGTCCACACCACCGCGCCGACGCCGGTGGTGACGCCACAGCCGATGTAACAGGCCTTGTCGAACGGCGCGTCCTTGCGAATTTTTGCAACAGAATATTCTGACAGAACGGTGAAATTCGAGAATGTCGAACAGCCCATGTAATGCGCCAGCGGTTTCCCTTTCCAGCTAAACCTGCTTGTACCGTCCGGCATGACGCCTTTGCCCTGCGTGGCGCGCACGGAGGTGCACAGGTTCGATTTTTGCGACAGGCAGGTTTTGCACTGGCGACATTCCGCCGTATACAGAGGAATGACGTGATCACCCGGCTCGACACTGGTGACGCCCGGCCCGACCTCGCGCACGATGCCTGCGCCTTCGTGGCCCAGGACCGAAGGAAAAATCCCTTCACTATCCTTGCCTTCCAGCGTGTATGCGTCGGTGTGACAGATGCCGGTCGCCATGATCTCCACCAGCACCTCGCCGGCCTTTGGCCCCTCAAGATCGATCTCCTCAATGACCAGCGGCTTGTTTGGTTCAACGGCGATTGCGGCTCTGGTTTTCATGGGGCTCTCTCCGATTCATTCGCGCCGCCAAATTCGGCAATTCGGTACGGGAAATCAACCAAACCCGGCAAAAGAATGAACCCCTGCTGATACTTTATAGCAATACTGAGCCAACGGGCTGGGCGCTTGTTGACCCGGGCGCCATGCGGCGCCAAACCATCCCGAAGCTAACCACCAGATAAGGACACACCATGCGCAGCGCTTTTTATGACCGCGTCGCCGCGACACTTTCCGACATCCGCGAGCAGGGCCTTGAAAAAATCGAGCGTCAGATCACCTCGCCCCAAGGGCCGGTGATCGAGGTTGATCACAAAGGCGAGCGGAAAAAAGTGCTAAACTTTTGCGCCAATAATTATCTGGGCCTTGCGGACAGCAAGGAACTTGTCGCCGCCGCGAAAACTACCATGGACGAGTATGGGTACGGCATGGCCTCGGTGCGCTTTATCTGCGGCACGACCGATTTGCACCGCAAGCTTGAAAAAGAGATCGCAGACTTCCTCGGCTACGAAGATTCAATTCTGTTCGCTGCGTGCTTTGACGCTAATGGCGGTGTTTTCGAACCTCTGCTCGAAGCGGAAGACGCCATCATCTCCGACGCGCTCAATCACGCATCAATCATCGACGGCGTCCGGCTTTGCAAGGCTAAGCGCTACCGTTTCGCGAATTCGGACATGGAGGACTTGCGCGCTCAATTGAAACAGGCTGATGCGGACGGCGCGCGCACGAAACTGATCGTCACCGACGGCGTTTTCTCTATGGACGGCTATATCGCCAAGCTCGACGAGATCTGCGCCATCGCTGACGAGTTCGATGCGCTGGTGATGGTGGATGACGCGCATGCTACCGGCTTTATGGGTCCCCATGGCGAGGGCACGCCCGCCCATTGCGGCGTCGCCAAACGCGTCGACATTCTTACCGGAACGCTTGGCAAGGCGCTCGGCGGCGGCATGGGCGGTTATATCTGTGCAACGAAAGAGGTCGTGCATCTGTTGCGAAATCGCGCCCGGCCCTATCTCTTTTCCAATGCCCTGACGCCGGCGCTTTTGGGCGCGTCTTTAAAAACGCTGGAACTGATCCGTGATGGTGCGAGCCTTCGCGAACAGCTCTTCCGCAACGCCCGGCGCTTTCGCGAACAGATGGGCGCCGCCGGTTTCGACCTCCTGCCCGGGGAGCACCCGATTATCCCGATCATGATTTATGATGCGAAAAAAGCCGGCGAGATGGCTGCTGCGCTGATGGATGAAGGCGTTTATGTGACGGCGTTTTCATTCCCCGTCGTGCCGAAAGGCAAGGCGCGTATCCGCACGCAAATGTGCGCCGGGCATAACGATGAGCAGGTCGATCAGGCCGTGACGGCGTTCACCAAGGTTGGTAAAAGCATTGGCGTGATTTAGGAGCATTTTCATGAAAGCCCTGATGAAAGCAAAAGCCGAAGAAGGCATCTGGATGGTGGATACGTCCCGGCCCGAGGTCGGCGTCAATGACGTGCTGATCAAGGTGCGCCGCTCGGCGATCTGCGGCACGGATGTCCACATTTACAACTGGGACGACTGGGCGCAAAAAACGATCCCCGTACCGATGACCGTCGGCCATGAATTTTCCGGCGAGATCGTCGAGATTGGCGCCGAAGTGCATCTTGAACATTTCAACATGAAAATCGGCGACCGCGTTTCTGCGGAAGGTCATGTCACTTGCGGCTATTGCCGCAACTGCCGTGCAGGCAAACGCCATCTTTGCCGCAATACGGTTGGCGTTGGCGTGAACCGACCGGGCTCCTTTGCAGAATATGTCGCCGTGCCGGCGTTCAACGTCTACAAACTGCCCGAAGACGTCTCTGACGAGATGGGGGCGATCTTCGATCCTTACGGCAACGCCACGCACACCGCCCTCGCCTTCGATCTCGTCGGCGAGGACGTGCTGATCACCGGCGCCGGACCAATTGGCGTCATGGCGGTGGCGATCGCAAAGTTTTCTGGCGCGCGGCATGTGGTTATTACTGATGTCAACGACTACCGCCTTGAGCTTGCCAAAAGCATGGGCGCGACACGCGCGGTAAATGTGACCAATGAATCGCTTAAAGACGTCATGTCGGATCTCAAAATGACCGAAGGGTTTGATATCGGGCTTGAGATGTCTGGCGTGCCGTCTGCATTTCAGTCCATGCTGGAAACCATGAACCACGGCGGCAAGATCGCCATGCTCGGCATTATGCCCAACGGCGCCGGCGTTGACTGGGATAAAGTCATCTTCAAGGGTCTCGACATAAAGGGCATCTACGGCCGGCGCATGTTCGAAACCTGGTACAAGATGGGCGCCATGTTGCAGGCAGGCCTCGACCTCTCACCAATCCTGACCCACAGTTTCCCCATCGAGGACTATCAGAAAGGCTTTGATGTCATGCGTTCGGGCCAATCGGGTAAAGTCATCCTCGAATGGCCGTAGATTATCGTCAGCGCCAGGTTAGATGAAAACTGCTCTAAAATTATTATGCGGCGTGATGCTTGTAGCGTTACTGGGCCTTGCGGCGATTATGAATGACGCCATGCCGGGTTCTGTCGCCTCCGCTGAGACCAAACTAAGAACGCTCACATCAGACGCGCTCGGGGTTTCAGCTGCGCAATGGGCCGATTATGAAATTGACGGGCAAAAAATTATTCTCAGCGGCGAAGCCTCAGACCCTGATGCGCGCCAGGCTGTCATCCAGCGTATCAAATCCGCTGGCGGGCGTGGCGGCATAATCACTGGACCGGTGAGTAGCGTTGATGCGTCGGCACTGGTTGTGGCGGCGCCGCTGAGTGAAGAGCTTGCTGAGCCGGACGATTCCATTGCTCAATCTGCGCTTGAGGAAGTCACGGCGCCTTCCCAGGAACCTGATGCGCCTGAAACTGAAGAAATTAGAGTGACTGAAATTGCAGACACGCCGCCCATGGAAACGCGAGAAGAAATTGACCGGAGCGCTCTCACAGCGGTAGCTGAGAATGACTGCATCAAAGAGTTGAAATCGACGATTGAGGCCCATTCCATTGATTTCGCCAGCGCCCGGGCGGAACTTGATAATCAGGCGCGGGCGCACCTCAGCGGCATAGCCATGATCATGAAAAACTGCCCCTCAGCGCGTTTGAATATCACCGGACACACGGACGCCAGCGGCAACGCGGCGCGCAATCTGCAGCTTAGCGGATACCGCGCGGACGCGGTGCGGACATACCTCACCTCAGTCGGTATTTCCGCGAGCCGCTTATCTGCACAAGGCGTGGGATCCCGCTCACCGCTGGTGAGTAACGAAACCCCAAGGGGGCGTGCGCAGAACCGCCGCATTGAAATCGAAGTGATCACTGGCGGCGAATAGCCTGTTCACATCTTTTCAGAATTACTGTTTTGACCTGTGCTTCAAGCTCGTTACGATGCACAATCAACACAGGCGGAAAGGGACAGTGATGACTGCTATTGATGAAAAACTTGTTGAGCTTGGCATCATCCTGCCGGAGCCAGCCTCGCCTGTCGCGAATTACGTGCCGTATGTTGTCTCGGGAAAAGAAGTCTTCATTTCCGGACAGGTTTCCATCGGGCCGGATGGCTTGATCACAGGGAAACTTGGCCGAGATCTTAACCTTGAAAAAGGCATAGAGGCTGCCCACGCTTGCGGCGTCAATCTCATCGCGCAACTGAAAGCAGCGTGTGAAGGTGATCTCTCACGTGTCAAACGCGTCGTTAAACTTGGCGCATTTGTAAATTGCACCGATGAATTTTACGACCAGCCCAAGGTTGTAAACGGCGCCTCAGATTTGATGGTCGCCGTTTTTGGCGACGCAGGCCGTCATGCGCGCGCCGCCGTTGGCGCTCCCAGCTTGCCCTTGAACGCTGCTGTCGAAGTTGATGGGATCTTTGAGATCGATTAATGCCGGACGGATCAGAATCCATCCTTGCCCGAACGGTTTCGTCAATCGGCGAGATTGATGCGGCAATTTGGAACGGTCTCGCGAACCCGGTGGACGAAAAATTCAATCCGTTTGTTTCTTACGAATTTCTGTCCGCTTTAGAAGCGTCCAAGTCCGTTGCCCCCGAGACTGGGTGGGCGCCAATGCATCTGATCATAGAGGAAGCTGGCGCGATCACAGGGGTAGCCCCGCTCTATGCAAAGGGACACAGCCAGGGCGAATATGTGTTCGATCATCACTGGGCTGACGCATACGCCCGTGCTGGCGGTCAGTATTACCCAAAACTTTTATGTGCTGCGCCGTTCACACCCGTACCCGGCCCGCGCCTGCTGGCGAAAAACGAAACATCGAAAACCAATCTCGCTCTTGCCTTAAGGCAAGTAACAGAAAGCATTCAGGCATCGTCCGCACACATAAATTTTGTTGAAGCCAATGACAAAGTTGCGTTGGAGAACACAGGATATTTGCTGCGAATGGGTGAGCAATATCACTGGTTCAATCGTGGCTACAAAGATTTTGATGATTTTCTGGTCGCGTTGTCTTCTCGCAAGAGAAAAGCAATCCGTCGTGAACGACGCGAGGCGCAATGTGATCTCGTCATACGCAAACTAAGGGGCGCTGAAATCACAGAAGCCCATTGGGATGCATTTTGGAGTTTTTATCAGGACACCGGCGCGCGCAAATGGGGCTATCCTTATCTGACAAGAACATTCTTCCGGCTTATCGCAGAAAAGATGCCTGATTCATTATTGTTCATCGTTGCTGAACGTGATGGCGCGCCAATCGCCGGCGCCCTCAACTTCATTGGCGGGGACGCGCTTTTTGGCCGATACTGGGGATGCACGGAAGATGTGCCGTTTTTGCACTTTGAAATTTGTTATCATAGCGCGGTAGAATACGCCATTGAACATAAGCTGTCGCGCGTAGAAGCTGGCGCACAGGGACAACACAAGATCGCCCGCGGTTACGAACCTGTGCCGACCTGGTCAGCGCACTGGTTGCCGAATGAAAGTTTTCGCTCTGCAATAGAACGTTACCTTGAGGCGGAACGGCTGGAGACTGGAATGGAAATCGCCGCGTTAAAAAACTATACGCCCTTTAAACGCGGACAATAGAAAGCATTTTATGAAAGTCATCAAACGCACTCACAATCAGCAGGAAGCCAAAATTATCGTCAGTTTCCTCCAGGCGCATGATATCAACGCTGAATTGCTGGATGGCGCAATCAATTCTGTTTTACCTATGCCTGGCGGCGTTCGGATTGCTGTCCCAGATGACCAGGAAGAAGAAGCTATTACATTGCTGAAAAATGCTGACAGTGGCGGCGCATCTGGAGAACAAGCCTAATGAGTCTCGATAGTTCATACGACGATGATAACATTTTTGCGAAAATCATCCGAGGAGACGTGCCGTGCGTAAAGCTATATGAAACCGATGCTGTACTTGGCTTTATGGATGTCTTTCCTCAAAGCGAGGGGCATTGTCTCGTCATTCACAAATCAGCGACCGCAACAAACCTTTTTGATATTGAGCAAGACGCGCTGGCTGAACTTACTGCCGCTGTCCAAATCATAGCAGAAGGCGTCAAGGCTGGCCTTAAACCTGATGGTGTACGGATTGCGCAATTTAATGGCGCCGCTGCGGGACAGACTGTTTTCCATCTCCATTTTCATATTATTCCTGTCTACGAGAATACCACACTTGCCGCACATGGAAGCGCGGGCCCCAGAACAGCAGAGTCGCTGGAGCCGGTGGCCGATAAAATTAGAAAAGCAATCTAGACCGCCCCCACTTGTTATTCAAATTTTTAGCATTATTCTAACAGGATGGCTCTCGCATTTGTGTTGAGTTTTAGATTGCTTGTGTTTGTTTCTACTAGTAATAGTTGAAACGGTATTGAAACCGTCCTACCGCGTCTGCAACCGGGCTGATTTGTTGCGACGCACTGTTCACGCAGGCGCGCCCACCCCTTGCCGCGAGGGTGCGTCAGCTTGAAGGCCGCCGTGTACCTTCCCTCACGGCGGCCTTTTTTTTTGCGGTGAAACGAGCAAATAGCGCGACGAACCGAACGTGTGTTTCTTGTGAATTCCAGTCGGCATGGTCTGGTACGGGAATCGTAAAGTCAGAGGGTTTATGAAGTTCCTGATATTTTCCACAGCCGCCTTTGCATTGGCTTTCATCAACTGTCCAGCCAAGGCCTCTGCAGCTGAGCTCGATGACATAATGAGCCTTGCATCCGATGCGTTTCGGGCAGAGGACTGGGACGCCCTCAACACGCATTTAGACGCCGCTCAGGAGCTGCGCGCCTATTCTCTGTATCTCTGGCGAAACCGTATCCTCGCCCGCGTCATGGCCGGACGCGAAGACGAAGCTTTGGCGCTGGCCGAAACGGCAGCACGACGAGGCCTTGTTTTAAACCTTTCCGGCCATGAGGCGTTCGATATTCTGACGGCGTTACCGGCGTATTCGCCTATCGCGGCAAGAATGGAATCTAATGCGGCGCCCATCGGTCAGGCGCGAATAGAGCGGCAGGACGAGCAAACAGCACTCCTCCCTGAAGCTCTCGCATATGATAAGCAGCAAAACATATTTGTAGGCTCGGTCCGTACCGGCGCAATTCTGAAATTCGAAGGTAAAAAAGCTCCAAAGCTATTTACAACAGCAACCGGAGGCGTGTTTGACATCGAACCTCGCGGGAAAACGCTCTGGGCCGTCGTCAATAACCAACTAGCGTTTGAAAGTGCCGATCCCGAAGCGCCATTTGCCTCGGTGATGGCGTTTCATTCCAAAACTGGCGTCATTAAACGCGAAATTCGCGTTGCTGAAGAAAACGCTCTTCTCGGGGATCTTGAAGTCGCTAAAGATGGAACGATCTACGCTACCGACTCAACAACCCCGCGCATTTTCAGGATGGAGCCAAAGGGGCAAACACTGGATGTGTATGTTGAAGACTCCCGGTTTGCAAACCTGCAAGGCATTGCTCTCGACGAAAAGAACGACCGGCTATTCGTCGCCGACTATCTGACAGGCCTGTTCGTCATCGATACCAATACCGGCGCTGTGCATGAACTAAACAATACCGCGGACGCCCATCTCGGAGGTACAGACGGCCTTTATCTTTATGAGGGCGACCTGATCGGCATTCAGAACGGAACATCACCGCGCCGGATCGTTTATATCGGTCTTAATGATGACGCATCATCGATCACAAGCTTCATTTCGATGCAGCAGTCGCTTGAAGAATGGAACGAGCCTACTCATGGCGTCGTTGTTGACGACGAATTCAGGTACATCGCGACATCAAACTGGCCGTCTTATGACGAAAACTGGAATGTTCGCGAAGGCGCTGAATTGCAGCCGTTACGGATTATGACGCTGCCACTGAAGCAGTAATCGCCCGCCTATTCCATCAACGCAGGCACGTTAGCGCCGTCTCCGCCGTCTTTCGGTTTATCCGGTTTTTCGGGATCGGGAATATAGTCGAAAGCCAGCTTGCTGTTGTCTTTGTCATCAACAAGCACACGCACGACGCCGCCGTTTTTCAAGCTGCCGAATAAAATCTCATCGGCGATCGGCTTCTTCACGTATTCCTGAATTGTGCGCGCCAGAGGCCTCGCGCCCATTTCATCGTCGAACCCTTTTTCCGCGAGCCACTTTGTCGCCTCATCACTGAGCTCAAACGTGACGCCTCGGTCAGCAAGCTGCGCTTCAAGCTGAAGGACAAATTTTTCGACGATGCGGTTTATGATCGCTGGCGACAGACCGGCGAACTGTATGGTCGCATCAAGACGGTTGCGGAATTCCGGCGTGAACATTTTCTTGATCGCCGCTTCCGTTTCATCGGTTTTCTTGCCGCCGGCAAAACCGATCGCGAACTGCGCCGCATCAAACGCGCCCGCGTTAGTCGTCATGATGATGATGACGTTCCTGAAATCGACTTTACGGCCATTGGCGTCGGTAAGTTGACCGTTGTCCATCACCTGGAGAAGAATATTGAAAATTTCCGGATGCGCTTTCTCAATCTCATCGAGCAGCAGTACGCAATGCGGATTCTGATCGATAGCGTCAGTCAAAAGTCCGCCTTGATCGAAACCGACATAGCCCGGCGGCGCGCCGATGAGACGCGAAACCGTGTGCCGCTCCATATATTCGGACATATCGAAACGCACGAGCTCAAGCCCCATGACAAGACCAAGCTGTTTGGCGACTTCGGTTTTACCGACGCCTGTAGGTCCGGCGAAAAGGTACGAGCCAATGGGCTTTTCCGGTTCTCGCAGACCCGCACGCGCCAGCTTGATCGCCGCTGAAAGCTGGTCGATGGCTTCGTCTTGTCCGTAGACGACGCGGCGCAGGTCTTCGCCGAGCTTGGCGAGACGTTCCGTATCGGATTTGGAAACTGACTTCGGCGGAATACGCGCCATCTTGGCGACAACTTCCTCTATCTGTGATTCACCAATGACTTTGACCCGCTTGTCTTCGGCAAACAGCATTTGCCGTGCACCGGCCTCATCGATGACATCGATTGCTTTGTCGGGCAGCTTGCGGTCAGTCATATATTTCGATGACAGCTCCGCTGCAGCGCGGATCGCCTCATCGGTATATTCAAGTTTATGATGTTTCTCGAAATAAGGCTTGAGGCCCATCAGGATTTTGACCGTGTCTTCTTTGGAAGGCTCAATCACATCGATCTTCTGAAAACGTCTTGCGAGCGCGCGGTCTTTTTCAAAGTGCTGGCGATATTCTTTATAGGTTGTCGACCCCATGCACCGAAGCGCACCTGACTGCAGCGCCGGCTTCAACAGGTTTGACGCATCCATTGCACCGCCAGAAGTCGCTCCGGCGCCAATGACCGTATGAATTTCGTCAATGAATAAAATTGCGTCTTCATGTTCTTCGAGTTCTTTTAGAACCGCTTTGATGCGTTCCTCGAAGTCGCCGCGATATCGAGTCCCCGCCAGAAGCGCACCCATATCGAGTGAATAAATGGTCGAACTGGACAATACTTCAGGTACGTCTTCGTCCACGATCTGGCGTGCCAGCCCTTCTGCAATGGCTGTTTTTCCGACACCTGGATCGCCCACGAGCAGCGGATTGTTTTTGCGACGGCGGCATAACACCTGAATAGATCGTTCGACCTCTGCTTCCCGGCCGATCAACGGATCGATTTTGCCGGCCCGGGCTTTTGCGTTGAGGTCAACGCAATAGGATTCAAGCGCGCTTTCGGCTTTGTTTTGTCCGGCTTCTGCTTCTTCCGAGGCGCCGCGTGGAGGACGCGGCTGGCTTTCGCCGTTACGTTTCGCAATGCCGTGCGAGATATAATTCACCGCATCAAAACGGCTCATGTCCTGCCCCTGCAGGAAATGCGCGGCATGTGATTCACGTTCAGCAAACAACGCCACCAACACATTGGCGCCGGTGACTTCTTCACGTCCCGAAGATTGAACGTGAATAACCGCTCGCTGGATCACGCGCTGGAAACTTGCCGTCGGCTTCGCCTGTTCGCCGTTCTCAAGCGTCAAATTGGCGAGTTCGTTTTCTATGAATTCGTAAAGCTGACGGCGGAGAAGATCGAGGTCGACGTTACAGGCGCGCATGACAGCCGCCGCGTCACGATCATCCGTGAGCGCTAGCAGCAAATGTTCCAGCGTCGCCAGTTCATGTTCGCGTTCCGTCGCCAATGCAATTGCACGATGTAAAGCTTCATCAAGGTTTCTACTAAAGGACGCCACTCGTTACTCCCGTTCCATCGTACATTGCAGCGGATGCTGGTTTCTCCGCGAAAGCTCCATCACCTGCGCTACTTTGGTTTCGGCGATCTCATATGTGTAAACACCACACACGCCGATGCCGCTCTGGTGAACATGGAGCATGATCCGAACGGCTTCCTCCGGATCTTTCTTGAAGACAGCCTGCAACAGCCACACCACAAACTCTTGTGGCGTGTAGTCGTCGTTCAGCAGGAGCACCTTGTATAAAGAGGGGCGTTTCGTTTTGGGCGCGGTCTTGGAAACGACGCCTACACCCTGCCCGTGCCCAACGCCGTCGTCCTGCTCATTATCGTTGTCTTCAGCCATGGTCCCTACAGTTTCTGCAACTTGCTGGCGTATTGCAATGCATCAGCACTGCTCAATGCGCCGAGCCTATTAGATATGTAGTTGGATCAAGTTGAAAAGACGCAAATTTTCCTGAGTTTTGAGCGATATCCACAAAACAAAAGGCCCGGCGATACGCACCGGGCCCTTCACGCAACAGTTACTTAAGAACTTTTACGGGCGATAAGCCTGAATTTTCTCTACGAGGTCGCTGTAACGCGCTGAAAGGGGCTCAACGCTCTCTTTGGTCGTTTCTGACCAGATATCAGCCACCTTGTTGATTTGACCGAGGTTTTTCTCAATCGACGAGCGTACAAATTCGTTGTTCAGCTCAATCGCTTCCTGAACCGTTTTCGAACCAGCCGCAGCTTTTGCATTGGCGACAGTGTCTTCATAAGCGGCTTTGGTAAACGCGGTTTGCTCTGCCGTCAGCTTTTCAACGCCCTTGGCGAAAGCGCCAGCGGAAGCCATGACGGCGTTCAAAGATTCCTTGTGGAAATCAGCCATGGCGGTCATGCCCTCAGCAAATTTCTCGTAGCCGTCCTTGAATGCATCCGGGCTGAAAGCCTGGAAATCAAATGCATCAGCGGCGGTCGCGTTTTTTTTCGTAGCGGCCATTTTTATCTCCCTGGCGATTCTGATCGCTAAACTGTTGATTCAATTGCGCTCTATTCCTCAGAACGCCTTTTGTGCATTGCAACATAATGACCCCTTCCACCCCCGTCAAGGGAAAATTGTGCGCCGCACAAAATATTTTTTCCCGAATTTGGATTCGTAAAACCTTCGTTAACGCTCCGTTTACCGCGTTCGGCGATGATTCCCGTGTCGCGCGAACCGCGGCACGGCGTTTGCTCATTGAAAGCATGGAAACCGGATTGGGAGAGGCCGGCGCATATGCTTCCAAAGAGATCATCGGGCGATCAAAAAACGCTGATTTCCGGGGGGCGGCGTCTCTCGCATATTGATAAAGTTTTAGGAATGGGCGAGGCTCGCTCTATGGTCACGGCGTTTCGTTGCGTAACAGTTTTAGCCTTGGCGTTGGCCGCCATGCTCGTATTTGCGCCTCAGGCATCTGCGAACTCCAAATATGCCGCTTATGTGGTGCATGCCGATTCCGGCGATGTGCTATTTGACCGATATTCGACAAGCCGGCGTTATCCCGCATCCTTAACCAAAATGATGACGCTCTACCTTTTGTTTGAAGCTCTTGAAGATGGCGAATTGGCACTTAATTCGAAGATTAAAGTATCAGCAAGAGCAGCAGGGCAGCCGCCTTCAAAACTCGGCGTTTCATCCGGTTCCAGCATTGACGTGGAAACAGCTATTCGCTCGCTGGTCATCAAATCAGCAAATGATATCGCGGTGGCCGTTGCGGAAGAACTCGCCGGCTCCGAATGGCGCTTCGCCCAGGAAATGACCGCGAAAGCGCGCGAACTTTCCATGTACAACACGACATTCCGTAACGCTTCAGGCCTGCCGAACCGGAAAATGGTGACAACGGCGCGCGATATGGCGGTTCTTGGACGCCGCGTCGCACAGGATTTCCCGCAATACTTCCACTATTTCGGTGAGAAAAGTTTCACCTGGGACGGGCGCACCTACCGCACGCATAACTCGCTGGTAAAAACATTCGATGGCGCCGATGGCCTGAAAACAGGATACACGCGCAGGTCCGGCTTTAATCTCGTAACCTCTGCAACACGTGATGGACAGCGTTTGATCGGCGTGGTTCTTGGCGGACGATCATCGAGAACCCGTGACGCGCATATGCGCGATATCCTCGATGACGCTTTTGGCGAGATTTCTAAAAAACCAACTCTCATTGCAGCTTTGCATCGTAAAAAACCGAGCCCTCGCCTCAAACCAACCCTTGTTGCCGCCCTCGCCCAGAAGAATACCGCGCCGACAGTCGCCGGGAACGAAGACCTGCGCGCTGAATTGATGACCGCCGCCGCCGTGATCGAAGGCGGCGATGCGCCGGCGCCGGCCATGGGATCCGACGGCATTGGCGATCTCATCGCGCGGGCCGACACTGACGATTTTAATGAATTCGAACGCGCCAAACTTGCTTCCTTGTACCCTGCAGACCCCGGCTATATCGGCGAAGGCGATCTTGAATCCGTAATGGAGTTCGGCTGGAGCATTCAGATCGGCGCATATTCGAACAAGGAACTCGCGCAAAAAGAACTGGAAAAAGCAGTCCGCAAAGTCGGGCTGGACTTCAGCACCATGGCCATCCTGCCAACGCCTCTTGAGAACGGAAAAACGCTTTACCGCGCCCGGGTCACCAAGCTTTCAGAAATCGACGCAGCGACTGCGTGCGAAACCCTGAAGGACAAAAAAGTTTCCTGTTTTGTGGTTTCTGACCAGTCAGCTCTTCAGGGCGCGCCCGCAACGACGTCGCTGCACTGACCGGCTGAAGTCAAAGCCGCCTCGATATCGCGAAAATCGACGATCTTGAAATTCTGCGGAGACCTTTTTGGTACGCATGCTAAGAGAACTTCTTAGTCTTCGTAACTTTCCAAGCAGTTTACTCTAACCGCCAGAAAAAGACGGCGATCACTACGCATCCGCCGTCTTGGAGCGCCATGCGAAAAAGTGGAATACGGTTTTTCGCAAATCCGGCGCGACAACTAATAATCTAGATCATCGGGTGATGCAGCCTTATCGCCCGATGATCTAGTATCTGGCCAAAACACAACTTAATCGAAACCTTACGCTACATGCAGGCATCGCTTAGCGCTGCAGCTCCAAGCCTGCCTACCAAGCAAACAAGTGCTCCTAATTTGTTACATAGCGATGACAAGGCCGTGACGAATTGTTAAATGGGGAAAGTCAGTTTTGCTCATTTTTCAGAATACAGTGCGCACACGAATAAACGCGCACATATTGCGCTATTTTGCGATATTCACTAGGTTGCGGGAAAACACCAGGGAGACCCAAGTGACGGAAAGTCAGGTGATCAAGGTAAGTGAAGCAGCGGCGAAATCGACGCTCACCGATGCTCAAAAAGCGGCTGAGATGCGCGCGATTGCGAAAGAAGACCCGGAAGGTTTTTGGTCTGGGATTGCGCAACGGCTCGATTGGTCGAAGCCGTTCTCCCAGGTCAAGGACGTTTCATTCGACGCAGATAATCTTCGCATTAACTGGTTCCAGGACGGAGAGCTTAACGCCTGCGTCAATTGTCTCGACCGGCATTTGCCCGAGCGTGCTGATGACATAGCCATCATCTGGGAGGGCGATGAGCCGGACGATGACAAAAAAATTACCTATGCCGAGGCGCTAGAAGAGACCTGCCGGATGGCGAATGTCCTAAAGGCGCGCGGCGTAAAAAAGGGCGACCGTGTTGTCATCTACATGCCGATGATTCCCGAAGCGGCGTACGCCATGCTTGCCTGCGCCCGGATCGGCGCCGTGCATTCGGTCGTCTTTGGAGGGTTTTCACCTGATGCGCTCGCCAGCCGCATCGAGGATTGCGGCGCGACAGCGGTGATAACCGCCGATGAAGGCGTCCGCGGCGGCAAAACAGTTCCGTTGAAAACTAATGTCGATAAAGCCCTTGGCAAAACCAACGGCGTGCGGCTCGTTCTCACAGTCGAACGCACCGGCGCAAATGTTTCGATGCAGGCCGGTCGCGACCTCTTCTGGTTCGGCGAGGCGCGCAATGACGTGTCGCCGGAATGTCCCGCAGAGCCAATGAACGCCGAAGACACGCTGTTCATTCTTTATACGTCGGGATCTACGGGAAAGCCGAAAGGCGTTTTGCATACAACCGGCGGCTATCTCACTTACGTCGCTTACACCCATGAAATGGTGTTCGATTACAAGCCCGGCGAAATTTATTGGTGTACGGCTGATGTAGGCTGGGTCACCGGCCACAGCTATATCGTCTATGGACCGCTCGCGAACGGCGCCACAACGCTGATGTTCGAGGGCGTTCCCACCTACCCTGACGCCTCGCGATTCTGGAAAGTCATCGACAAGCACAAAGTCAATATATTTTATACGGCCCCAACAGCCATCCGCGCGCTGATGCGCGAGCGTGACGAGCATGTAACGGCGACAACCCGCGCGTCGCTTCGACTGCTCGGCACAGTCGGCGAGCCGATCAATCCCGAAGCATGGCTTTGGTATTACAATGTCGTCGGCGACGCGCGCTGTCCGATCGTCGATACATGGTGGCAGACGGAAACCGGCGGCGTTCTGATCTCGCCATTGCCCGGCGCGACCGATTTAAAACCGGGTTCCGCGACCCTGCCCCTGCCAGGGGTTTTCCCGGCCATTGTTGATGCCAACGGCAAAACACTGGAGGGCGCATGCGAGGGCAACCTCATCCTTACCGGCTCCTGGCCGGGCCAGATGCGCACCGTCTATGGCGATCATCAAAGGTTCATCGACACTTATTTTAAAACTTATCCGGGTTCGTACTTTACCGGCGATGGCGCGCGCCGCGACGAAGACGGTTATTACTGGATCACCGGGCGCGTCGATGACGTGATCAATGTATCCGGTCACCGCATGGGCACGGCGGAAGTCGAAAGCGCCCTCGTTTCCCATCCCAAGGTGGCGGAGGCCGCCGTGGTCGGTTATCCGCACGACATTAAGGGGCAAGGCATTTACGCCTATGTGACCTTGATGGAGGGTGAAGAAGCCGATGCCGGGCTGGAAAAGGAGCTCTCCGATCATGTCCGGTCCGAGATTGGACCAATCGCCAAACCCGATCTTTTGCATTTCACGCCGGCGCTTCCGAAAACCCGCTCGGGGAAAATCATGCGGCGTATCTTGCGAAAGATTGCTGAAAACGAGTTTTCATCCCTTGGCGATACCTCGACGCTCGCCGACCCGGGGGTTGTGGATACGCTGATCGAAGGCCGAAAGAACCGGTAAAGCCGCCGTCCGGGCGAAAATAGGATTAACAAAACGGAAACGCCGGTTTCATACTATGCGCTATAAGGCGAACCGGACCGGCCATGACCGCTTTTGTTTCTGAAATATCCACCGCAAGGCGCAGCGCCTGGGCTCTGCCCGTTTTTACTTACGGCGTTTATGTCACTGCGCTAATCGTGTTGCTGTATCCGACAGCGTCCTCGATGGCGGCGACATGGCTCGGTTCCTCAAGCTATCACCATGGCGTTCTGGTGGCGCCAATTGCGGTATGGATGATCTTGTCCGGGCCGAGGATTACCCCGTCCACTAGTCTGATCGGAGTTATCGGTGTTGTGTTCGCGAGCATGATCTGGATTGCCGGAAACGCTGCCGGCGTCGCCCTAATCGAACAAATCGCTCTCGTAAGCTTGCTCATCGCCGGCGCAGCAGTAAATTTTGGCCGGGAAGCAGTGAAATATTGGCTGGCGCCGCTCTTGTTTCTTTTTTTCATGGTTCCGTTTGGCGCCGCGATCGTACCGCCGCTTCAATATGCTACAGCAAATACAACCGTCTTGATGCTCGGGGCGGTTGGCATGCCCGTCAGTCTCGATGGCATTCTCATTCGCACGCCCGCTGGCCTTTTTGAAATTGCTGAAGCCTGTGCTGGACTGAACTTTTTGCTTGCCGCACTGATGGTCTCGGCTGTCTACGCCATCTCTTTTTTTCGAAGCAACCGGACACGGCTTGCTTTTGTGCTGACCGCCGCCGCTGTCGCGCTCGCCGCCAATTTTCTAAGAGTGTTTTTGCTGATCATGATCGCAACACTCTCCGGCATGAAGATCGCTGTTGGGCCGGATCATCTGGCCATAGGCTTTGTGTTTTATGCTTGCGTCTTCGGTGTTTTGATCTGGATCGGCGAGCGCATGCGGTTGTCGGAAAGAAAGTCGCCTGATCGTTCTCCTTCCATGATGTACAGTCCGTGGCGAAAACTGACGGCTATCAGCGCGCTTTTGCCGATCGCGACTGTTTCGCTTTACGCCGGCGAAGTTGTCAATGCCGATGTAAAACGGAGCGCACCGCAAAGTCTGTCTCCGCTGAACGCGCCCGGCTGGCGGATTCTGGCGGGGCCGGAAAACTGGCGGCCATCGACAACCGCCGATCGTTCATCAGTGGCGACGTATGTGAACCGCGATCAGACGGTCTATGCAGCTCTGAGCTATTTCACTCATGACCGCCGCAGCGCCGAAATCGCCAATTATCACAATCGCGCCTGGGATAATAAGGACTGGCGGAAGATCGGCGTTTCAGAGGAAATGATTTATCTTTTTGGCGATGCGCGCATGACGCTGGTTGACCTTATCGCCGGCCCTGAAGGACGGCGTTTGGCAGCCGTATCGATTTATTGGCGCGGCGATAAGGTCTATAAAGACGCCGGTTCGTTCAAGGTTGCGCAGATGGTCGATAAATTACGCGGGATCAATCCGCCGGGCGGGCAGATTATTATCGCCGCCGCATACCGTTCCGACCCTGCAGAAGCTTTGGCGTCGCTGCGCCCGTTCACACATGAAGTTGAAGATTTCTCCGCATGGCGGCTGCGGAACAAGAACGACTGATATGTGCGGAATCGCCGGCATTTTTGACTTGAAGAGTACGCGCGACATTGATCGCGATGCGTTGCGCCGCATGACCAGCGCACTCAAACACCGCGGACCGGACGGCGAAGGCTTTTATATTGCGCCCGGTATCGGTTTCGGACACCGCCGTCTTGCAATCATCGACCGCGATGGCGGCGCGCAACCGTTCCACGCTCAAACAAATTCCTGCGTGCTGTCGTTTAATGGCGAGATTTATAATTATACGTCATTGGCAAAAGAGCTGTCTCATAAAGTCCGGTTAAAAACGCGATCTGATACCGAGGCCCTCGCCGAAGGGCTTGCTGTAGGAGGCTTGCAATTTATTCACGACCTCCAAGGCATGTACGCGTTTTCCTTTTGGGATCCTTCCAAAAACCTGCTGCTTCTTGCGCGAGACAGGCTGGGCGAAAGGCCGCTTTATTACGCCGAGACCAGTGACGGGTTTTTACTCTTTGCATCTGAGCTGGGTGCACTCATCGCCTCAGAGTTGATCGAGACGAGCCTCGATCCGCGCGCCATTTCCGATTACTTTTTTTATGGATATGTGCCGGATCCGAAAACCATCTATCGCGGCGTCTATAAACTGCCCGCCGGGCACGCCATCAGCGTAAAGCGCAGCGGCGCGGTTCGGCCTGAAAGATATTGGCGGCCGGTCTTTGCATCCGGCGCGCGAATAGACTTCGACGATGCAGCCGGCGCGCTTCGCGAAAAGCTCGACCAGGCCGTCAAGGCGCAAATGATGTCCGATGTGCCCCTTGGCGCCTTTTTGTCCGGCGGCGTCGATTCCGCGAGCATCGTTTCATCAATGGCGCAAACTGGTGGTGAATTAATCGCCTGTACAGTCGGGTTTGATGTGGCGGGCCATGACGAACGAGCGCCTGCATCAGAGATCGCGCAAAAATTCAACGCAACGCATTATCAGGACGTTGCAGCTTGCGATGACTTCAACCTGATCGATACGCTCGCCGCAACATTTGGCGAACCGTTTGCTGACGCATCCGCGCTGCCGTCATATATCGTCTCCAGAATTACTCGCCAACATGTAACAGTCGCCCTTTCCGGCGATGGAGGCGACGAAATTTTTGCGGGTTATCGCCGATATCCATTCTACCTGAACGAAGAAAAAATTCGCCGTCTTGCGCCACTAACTATACGCCGTGCGTTGTTCGGGACGGCTGGCGCACTCTATCCAAAACTTGACTGGGCGCCGCAGCTGATACGATTGAAATCCACTTTTCAGGCGCTCGGGCAATCAAGCGCCGCAGGATATGCGTCAGCTGTGGCGATCAATTTCCCCGGCCGCATTTCCGGTATGTTGAATAAAGAGTTCGTCAGGTCTTTGAGCGGCTACACCTCGCAATCTGTCATTGAAGACGCCATGAACGAAGCTAACTCGGACGATCCGCTGGCGCGCGCGCAATATGCGGATCTGACGACATGGCTTCCAGGCCGGATGCTGACGAAAGTCGACAGAACCTCCATGGCGCACGGGCTCGAAGTCAGGCCGCCCTTGCTTAATCATAGCCTTGTTGAGTGGGCGGGTTTGATGCCCGGCGAGTTTAAACTCAAAGGAGGCGAGCAGAAGCGGCTTTTAAAAGCTGCCTTCTCAACGCGTCTCGGCGCTGACTATGTGAACCGGAAAAAACAGGGCTTTGCACCGCCTCTTTCACAGTGGATGCGCAGGTCCGGTCAGAACCCGTTATCCCGCCTTGAAACGTCCCGCGCCTGGCGCGAATGCGGCATATTTAACGAACACGGCATCGAAAAAATGATGCGGGCGCATCAGAATGGAGTAGCGGACTGCGCTCAGGAATTGTGGAGTGTCATCATGTTTGACGCTTTTTTACGTAATACACATTCCTAATGACGTAGCATTTTTCTTATCTTGTTTCGCCATGTCGGCTGTTCGAGAACAAGCGAAGTGAGCGTCGATTGCTGTTTGCCTAACCGTTGTTTGTATTCAGCGTCGCCAGCAAGCAGATCGTAAATACGAAACCCTTCTTGGCGATAATGCTGTGCGGCGAGGTAGTGCGCAACAAACCCGGGCGCCAGGCGGTTATCGTTTTCATAAAGGAAACCACACTGATAGTTCAGCACCCGATCGCCATGTACAAAATTATACAGGACGGCGATCGTCTGCTCGCCTGCCCTCGCCTCAAACAAATGAACGTCTTGTGGAACGGCGTCCCGTAGACGTTCGTGAAAGGCGTTTAGAGTTCCGTTCTCGAACACGCTTTTTTCACCGCGGTCACGCCAGCCTTGCGCATGCAATTCCGTCATTGTTCTCCAGGGCTGCATAAAATCGGCGCCCGGCTTTATCACTCGGCAGTCAATCGGTCCGCGCTCCTCATAAAGCCGTATCGATCTGTTGATTTTCGTCAGCAGCGACTTGCTGAGGTTTTGTTCAAACGCGGCGCCGATAAGCTCGCAGACGAAAACGGATTGCTCGCGCAGGATACGAGTCTGCCATCCAAAAGTGTCTGCAGCATTTTTTACTGCCTCAGCCATTTCAGCGGTGACATTGCGAAAGACAAAACTATCGGCTTGCGGCGCGGCCTTCATCATAGCGTTAATCGCGGCGATGCGCTTCGCCGCCAGCACGTCATCAGCGCCAAGAAAATCCACATACTCGCCATAGATAGCGTCCAGCGCCTGATTGCCGGAGTCCTGAAACCACGCCTCCTGTTGACCGAGACCGGCATAGCGGCGCGGCGTGACTACAAAAAACCCGAGCAGCTCAGTTATGCTGCCATTGGACGAAGCAACCTTATATAAATCCAGTTGGCTGTCAGCAGTCTCCAGCCACGCCTTCAGCCATGCAGGCGACTGAAAGAAACTGGCGTTTTGCTGCTCTGAATAAAGCACCGTCCACTCCGCTAAGAACTGAGCGCGATCAGTGATCGGGGTAACGGAAATTTCACGCATTCCCGTTCGCCTTTTTTAAATATAGATCGCGATGCGCTTCGATCATTTTATCCAGCGAAAATTCTTCTCTTGCGTGGCGGCGGTTCGCCGCGCCTATTTCAGCTCGTGCCGAGGGGTTCTGAAGAAGGTGCATCAGAGCCTCAACGAAGGCTTCATTGTCGCCCACTCGCGTAATGTATGGCCGATTTTCTTCCGCCACCATTTCAGCGATATCGCCGACATTTGTCGCAACCACGGGCAAGCCGGCCGCCATCGCTTCCATCAGACTAAGCGGCGCCTGTTCCGTGTCGGAAGACAGGGCGAAAATATCAAACTGTGCATAAACATTCGCCGGATCAGCCGTGGCGCCCAGCAGGCTCACTCTCGGGTCAGTTCCGATCAGCTTCGCCAATGCACTCCGTTCAGGGCCGTCGCCGGCTATCCGCAAACGTGCGCGCTTGACATGGTCCGCTTTTACGAACGCCTTGATCAGTCTTGCATAGTTTTTTTCAGGTCTAAGCGCCCCAAGCGAGCCGACAGTCACGCCCATTTGGTCAGATTCCTGTCTGACCTGAAGTCTTTCGATATCGACACCGTTTCTTATGTGCAGCACTTGATCTGGTTTCAGCCGCCAATCCGTGCGCGCAATAGAGAATAAATTCTGCGACGGCGTAACAACGGTGCTGTTTCGCAAGGCAAATCGCCTTGCCACGGCGCGCCGGGCATTGCGCTTGCCCGAAATTTCATCCGGACCAAAACCATCTTCAAAATGAATGTGCGGTTTGCGCGCTCCGGCGCGGTTCGCGACGACCGCTTCTATCGAGCCCCAGTTATAGGTGCACAGGACATCCGGGTTTGTGTTGCTGATAAGTTTTCTAAAAGTCAGGACATTCGTAACGCTCAGCCCATGGGACTTTTTCATTTGATAAGTATTGAATTCAGCCGGAGCATCATCATCGAACAGAGCCCGCGCGGAAACGTCCTCGTCGAGAGACAGGACATAGTGTCTGAATTCGCTGCCCAGTGCGCGCACGAGGGCGGCAAGGCGTGATTGCTGGCCACCGTATCCAAAGCTTGGGAAGACGTGTAATAACGTCACTTTCTCACATCCCGATTTTTGTTGTATAGCCTCGGCGCTCATCCGTCTGATGTGGCAGGTTTCGCGCTGTCCGAAAAGGGTTCAACTCTCGCATCCGACCAGGAAAATACTATAGTGTGTGAGCGTAACCTAAACGACATGTACGAGAGCGAAGTTTAATTCCAGGGTGTCCTTTGGCGGCGAAACTAAAGTGTGCGGTTATAGGTGCAGGCGCTATAGGATCGGCAACGGCTTATGCGTTGTCCCGGCAAGGCGCTGACGTTTGCCTCTACGAGCAGTTTGATTTCTTTCATCATCGCGGCAGTTCACACGGACCGACGCGTCTTTTCCGGACAGCATATTTTGAGCATACTGATTACGTGCCGCTGTTGAAACGCTCGGCGACACTATGGCGTGATCTCGAATTTCAATCCGGACAAACGCTTTACTGCCAAACCGGGGTGATGATGGCGGGCCGTCCCGACAGTCCGTTAATGGCTGGGATTGACTTGGCTGCACGTCAACACAGTCTGGACCTTCCCACGTTTACCGCGTCAGAAGCGAGAACACGTTTTCCGGTTTTCTCCTTTGATGATGATATGATCATACGGGTTGAGAAGGATGCGGGTTTCGTGTGCGCTGACAGAGCAATTGCGGCGTTTCTTACTCTAGCAAAACATCATGGTGCTCAGCTATTGGAACGCCATCCGGTCCTTTCATGGCGGGAAGAGAATAGCCGGATCGTTATTAAAGCGAATGACGAGACGCACGCCTATGACCGGCTGATTATAGCGCCTGGCGCCTACGCTTTTAATTTATTGAAAGATATCGGCGCAGCCGTCACGCCAGTAAGAAAGTCTCTGTTCTGGACTGCGCCAGACGATAATCGTTTTCATACGGACAGCGGGTTTTTACCGTTCGCGATACAGCAGCCCGATGGTCGTTTCTACTACGGCTTTCCCGCAATCGATGAAGATGGCGTCAAAGTCGGTGAACATACCGGAGGGATGCCAGTTAATACGCCTGCTGATGACCCTGAAGAGCTGCGGGTCAAAGACCGTAAGGAAGTCTCAGAGTTTCTGGAACAATACGCACCCGCCCTGAAATCAGACCTCACAAATGAACAAAGCTGTTTATATGAAATGAGCCCTGACGGGCATTTTATTATCGACACTCACCCGGAATGTCCGCAGGTTTCGTTCGCCGCTGGGTTGTCCGGCCACGGCTTCAAGTTTGCCCCTGTGATCGGCGAAGCGCTTGCGGATTTGGCTCTGCAGGGAGTCACACAGGCCGAATTTGATTTTCTGAAACTGTCGCGTTTTCGGCAATAGCACCGAAACTCAGGAAACTTCGGCCAGAATGTCTGTAAAAAGCTCTGAAGGATCAGGCTCAGGGCTTTCAAGGGAAAAGTCAGCCGCTTCCTTCACGATCGCTTTTACTTCTTTGTCCAGTTCCTTAAGCACTGCTTCGTCAGCGTAATTGTTCTCAAAAATCCGCGCCTCACACCGCTTCAGCGGATCATTGTGCTCACGCACGTCATCCACTTCTTCACGGGTCCTGTACTTCGCCGGGTCGGACATGGAATGACCACGATAGCGATATGTCTTCATTTCTAAGATATACGGCCCCTCGCCATTGCGGGCGTGATCGACCGCTTGCCGGCCCGCTTCACGCACGGCCAGCACATCCATGCCGTCGACTTCCATGCCGGGAATGCCGAAAGCAGCACCGCGACGATAAAGATGCGTATCAGAGTGCGAGCGTTTCACGCTCGTGCCCATGGCGTACTGATTATTTTCAATAATGAAGACTACCGGCAGCTTCCAGAGCTGCGCCATGTTCATTGCTTCGAAAACCTGCCCCTGGTTCGAGGCGCCGTCGCCGAAATACGTCAGGCTTACTGAGTCATTGTCGCGATAGCGGTTGGCGAAACCGAGACCGACGCCGAGCGGGATCTGTGCTCCGACAATGCCATGACCGCCATAAAACTCCTTCTCCTTGGAGAACATGTGCATGGAGCCGCCCTTGCCCTTGGAGTAGCCGCCCTCTCTGCCCGTCAACTCCGCCATGACCCCCTTTGGATCCATGCCGCAGGCGAGCATGTGGCCATGGTCGCGGTAGCCGGTGATGGTTTGATCGCCATCTTTCTTTACCGCTTCCATGCCGACGACAACTGCTTCCTGACCAATATAGAGGTGGCAAAATCCGCCGATATGACCCATGCCGTATAGCTGGCCGGCACGCTCTTCAAAGCGGCGGATCATCAGCATATCGCGGTAGTATTGCAGCAGCTCTTCTTTTGTCGCTGTCAGGTTGGACTTGCCGGAAGCGTCAGCAGCCATGTTTGTATTCTCCAAGCGTTCTAGACCGGCCCTTCATAGGCCCGGGAACTATGCTCGGCAAGGCATGAAGCCCTTTGTAATATTTGAGATTTTTCTAACGCTCAGCGTTTTCCAGCAGAAGATTAAGCTCATCTCTTGAAATCACGACGTCCCCGTCGCGAGAATAGCCAAGTACCGAACGAATTCGCTCATCAAGAAGGTCAGGATCCAATGACCGCGAATTCAAAAGATCGGCCCGCTTCTCCAGCGCTTCGCGGCGGATCTCCAAGACGGTCAATTCAGCTTCTTTTTCGCCTGCCTCTCGTTCGAGAGCGGCAAGGCTGCCATAGCCGGTATCGCTGGCGACCGCACCGTAAAGCAGCACGGCGGTCAGGCAGAGAACGAGTGCGGGAAATGCAATTTCGAGAAGGAATTGGCTACGCAACATTTTCTTGTTCTTTTGATTTGGCCTTGCATTCCAAAAGAATCAAAGAAGGTTAATGATTCGTAAAGGCTAACAGAAATCAAAATGAAAACGGGCCCCGCAGGGCCCGTTTTCTTTGGA
This sequence comes from Hyphococcus flavus, assembly GCF_028748065.1. Taxonomy (GTDB): domain Bacteria; phylum Pseudomonadota; class Alphaproteobacteria; order Caulobacterales; family Parvularculaceae; genus Hyphococcus; species Hyphococcus flavus. The sequence goes on from NZ_CP118166.1 coordinate 3,266,078, forward strand.
ATTATACCAGCCTATTCCGTTGCAAGATCAGCTCTGACCATACCGTGACCGAAGTCTTGACGGCTTCCGATATTTTCAGCTGTCTGCTTGACACGAGCTTCAACCTGATTGGGCTTCAATCCAGGCTCAGCGTCGCGAACCAACGAGACTACGGCAGATACGTGCGGTGTAGCCATTGATGTGCCGCCCTTCCAACCATAACCAACCGGACAACTTGCTGTTGCCGCACAGACCGGATCCGGCGCTACGATCGAACTTAAAACCAGAAATTCAGCATAGAAGTAGCCATTCACAGGATTTCCGCTGCAAGTGCTGATTTCACCGCAGTCTCCACCCGGTCCCGTAACCGTCAATGGCGCGCCATAGTTTGAGTAGAAAGCGCGGATATCAAACGAGTTCGGAAACGGAAAACGAGGAGCTGGCTGAATGCCTGTCGCGCCTACGTTCATGATTTGCGGAATATCTCCCGGCACATGAATAATGGTGCCGTTGAGATCGAGGGCGCTGTTACCAGCCGAAGCAACCATAACGGTACCCTGCTTGTTCACATAATTAGCAACACGCTTTTCCGCTGCAACATATGTAGCCAACCCATTGGTGCCTTGACCGCCATATTGCGCTGTGCCGCCAAGACTCATTGAAATGACGGAGAACCCTCTGTCAGCCGCATCAACCATTGCCGCCCATCGTGAGTCTGTAAAAGAGCAAACACCACAGTCAGGGATGACCTCAAAAGTATTGTAGCCAGCGAGACCTGCTTCAGGCGCTACGCCGACAACCCGACCTCCATCAAAGGAGGCAGCTGCTGAACCAGCAACGTGTGTCCCATGATCGCTAAGTGAAGGATAAGGATTACACGCGCCGTCAGCAAAGCTTCCCGCTGACGTATAGCAGTCCACGTATACGACATTCGAAGCCAAATCGGGGTGGTTCCATGCGATTCCAGTATCAATGATAGCGATGATTGTATCATGTGAGCCGGTATGTCCGTTCGCCCAAGCCGCTGGAGCGCCGACACGATCTACACCCCAAACGAGACCAGAGTTGTACAGGTCGTCCGCTGCCGTTGGCGTCATGTCCGGTTCTGCCGTAGCGACGGATTCTGGGAGTGTGCTTACTGCCGCAGGGCCTGCATCTTTAACCGCACCGATACTTTTAGCATTTGCCGCAAAGTTAGGGTCGGATGAAGTTGCAACAGCAACACCAACCTGCGGTATTGTTCGCACTAGCGTCCCGCCTGCGGATTCAACTTGTGATGCCAGGTTTCCTGGAACGGAATTCTTACTCTTCATGAGTAGAATATACCGCCCATCATCGGCAAACGCCGCCGTGACGAAACCCGCAGCTCCAATTACTGAAGCTGCCAATATCTTCAAGATTTTCATACTTCCCTCCAAATATATGAAGCGCATAAGTTAGCATGAAAGTTCGATAAAGATACTGAGACTTTTGTAACTTGCAGGAAAGTCTTACTACGGACCTTTATAACGCATGATTATTGCGGGCGATGATATCTTGAATCCAAAAGGATGAGTGAGACTGAGCTTGTCAACCAAAAACGCAGGACTCAAAAAGCAACGATGAGATGTTATAACAATACGGATCGGCATAGGTGTATCCACACAGACCGCATGAGGTTTTGCAGCTTATAAATCCAGCGCCAGCGCCTGATCGCACCGGCGTTCAAGCGCAGCTTCATCGGAGGGTTTGAAGCCAAACTTTTCATAAAGCCCGATGGCTTCTTCCAGAACCCGAGCGGTTTGCAACTCTATTCGCTGAAAGCCCAACTCGCCCGCTTTGCTTATAGCGTGTTTCAGCAATCGCTTGCCATAACCGCGCCCGCGATGAGCGGATTTCAGATACATTTTTCTGAGTTCGCAAGTGGCGCCGTTCATACGCGCAAGCCCTACAGTGCCGATAATTTCGCCATCGGGCGTTTCCAAAACATCGAACGCGCCCTGAGCGTAAAACGCTTCAAGATCATCGAGATCCTTGTCCGTGGTTTTCGGCGCCGGTTCCAGATCATACTCGTTGAGAACCGCGAAAATTAAAGCGCGCACTGCCGCACCGTCTGCATTAGTCGCCGGCCTGATAACAGCGGCGCTCAACGTGTCAGGCTCCGTATTGCAGATCGGCCGGCGTAACGGGCCATCTCCCCCAGTTCCTCTTCTATACGCAGAAGCTGATTATATTTGGCCAGCCGGTCGGACCGTGCGAGTGAACCGGTTTTGATCTGGCCACAGTTGGTCGCCACCGCCAGATCGGCGATCGTTGCATCTTCGGTTTCGCCTGAACGGTGTGACATCACGGCTGTATATCGCGCGCGGTGCGCCACATCGACAGCAGCAAGCGTTTCGGTCAGCGTACCGATCTGATTGACTTTGACGAGGATGGAGTTGGCGCAGCCTTGTTCAATTCCTTGTCGTAATCGTTTCTCGTTGGTGACGAACAAATCATCACCAACAAGCTGGCATTTGTCGCCAACCGCTTCGGTGACGGCGCGCCAGCCGTCCCAATCGTCTTCGGCCATGCCATCTTCGATGGAAACAATCGGGTAGCGGGCGACAAGGTCGGCGAGGTATTTGGCCATACCGTCGCCATCGAGCGACTTGCCCTCGCCTTCGAGTTCATACTTACCGTTCTTGTAAAACTCCGTGGACGCCGCATCGAGAGCAATAAAAACATCCTCCGCCGGCCGGTAGCCGGCTGCTTCGACCGCTTTCATGATGAACCCAAGCGCCTCGTCGGTGGATTTCAGCCCCGGAGCAAAGCCGCCTTCATCACCGACATTCGTGTTGTGCCCGGCATCTTTCAGCCCTTTTTTGAGAGCGTGAAACACCTCCGCGCCCATTCTGAGCGCGTCGGCGAACGTATCCGCGCCAAGCGGCATGATCATGAATTCCTGAATATCGATTGGGTTGTCTGCATGTGCGCCGCCGTTGATGATATTCATCATGGGGGCAGGCAGGACACGCGCGGAAACGCCGCCAACATAGCGATAAAGCGGCATTGCCGACGCCTCCGCCGCCGCTTTCGCCGTCGCCAGCGAAACCCCAAGCAGGGCGTTTGCGCCGAGACGGCTCTTATTTTCGCTCCCGTCGAGGGCGATGAGCGTTTCGTCAATCAGGTTCTGTTCTTCTGCCTCAAAACCCGATAGCGCGTCAAAAATCTCGCCGTTGACAGCCTCGACCGCCTGCAGCACGCCCTTGCCGCCGTAACGGTCGCCGCCATCGCGAAGTTCGTGCGCCTCGTGAGCGCCCGTGGAAGCGCCTGAAGGAACCGCAGCACGACCCATGGAGCCGTCCTCTAGCGTGACATCCACCTCAACAGTTGGATTGCCTCTGCTGTCGATAATTTCACGGGCGAGGATGTCAATGATGGCGGTCATGAAAAAGGCTCCGTAAGCGCGTTACGGAGCCTCTATACATTGCCGCACCTGTTTCGCAACGGCGCGAGGCTTAGTCCGGAACCGATAAGTCCTCATCACAACGGGCGCAGGGTTTGTTTAACCTGCGTTCCTGTGGACTTTGCGGAATCTCTGATCGCGGCGACGCTGGCGAAGCAGGCCTTGGCGGCGTATAGGTCGGCGGCGGCGACTGGTTGTTGCCGCCGGTGTTATTATTGCCGTTGTTGCCTCTGGGCCTGCGTCCCCGGCCATCCCCGCCGCGATTACCACCGCGGTCAGCATCCCGATCACCGCCACGATTTCTGCCGCCTCGATTACCGTCGCCATCTCTACGAGGGCGCCGCGGACGACCGTCATCATTCCACCGCCGGTCCCGGTATCGGCGATCGCGGTTAGGCCGGTTATAGCGCGGGTATCGCTCTATATAAGTGAAGTCGAAATAATAGCCTCGCGACGGTCCCCAGTTGCCATACCGCCCATACCATGGCCACGAGTTGCTATAGCCGCCACCTGCATAAGGCCCGCTTGCATACCCGTAGGTGTCGTACGCGCCCGCAAAGCACCGATTAGCTTCGAACTCGCAGTCGGCATGGCACGCTTCATATTCGCCGGGCGAATTCGCAAACTGTTCACAATAGCGGTAGCAGTCTCCCGCTTCGAGATCACACGAGTCGAAAGCAGTCTGATACGGATATGTAACGCACCCGCTCAGCAACAAAAACAAAAATGCAAGGAAGCCCAGGCGCGGCGCGCTGATCAGTCTTTTCGTCCCCATAATATCCCTCACCGGCCCCGCAGCCAGAAACAAGGATAAAGACAGGAGCCCCCAAATGCAAACGCCGCCCGTATGGGCGGCGCAGTCAAAAATGTAACCTATCCGGTTTTAGTCGTCCTGAGGCTCGATGACCTGACGGCCGCGGTATTTGCCGGTTTTCAGGTCGATATGATGCGGCCGACGCAACTCGCCTGAATCCTTGTCTTCAATATACGTTTCACCCGCCAAACGGTCATGGCTACGCCGCATGCCGCGTTTCGCTGGCGTCACTTTCCTCTTGGGAACAGCCATTTTCAAACCTCAAAATCGGGGCCAGCGCACCAAGCGCAGGCAGATCAACACGAAGCCCGGTCGTCTAAGACAGGACGCCAGGCAATGCAAGAGCCTCACGGCCGATTTTGGGCTAAATCCAACATTACTCGAAAGCCCGCATTTGCAGGTTTCCCTTTCAACGGATGGAAATCCGTTAAGTCTATGATTATAAGGCCTGACTGGGGTTAAATTGGGGTTCGACCTTTGCGCACATCTGTTGATCTGCTGATGCTGGCCTGTTGCGCCACTCTACTTGCCGTTAGCTCTGCCAACGCTGAAGACCTGACTGGACCTGCACATCACAAGGTCTCTGTTGTGGCCTTAGACCCGTTCGTCGACCTTATGGCTGCGGATTTTTACGAAGATCGCTTGCGTTTGTCACAATCGCGACGAATTGAGGCTGAAACGGCGCGCCAGTATCTGGCTCTATCCTCTAGGGATCGCGCCAGGTTTCGAAATGCCCGCAAAGAGCTGTGGCGCAAAATGAGCAAGGCTGAAAAAGCCACGCTGCGCAACGCTAAGCTACCTCAGTTTACTAACCTTACCGAGGCGCAGAAGCAGCCCTTCCGGGAAATCGCCTCACGGGAGCTGGGCGCGGCAACCCTGTTGCCCGTGCTACCCAGCCAAGAAGACGAAATCTGAAAGCTTTAGGCTTGCGGACGCGCCTTGTGCGTCGCGAGATATTCGCGCGCCAGTTTTTGCGCTTCGGCAACCTCTTCCGGCGTCATCTCATTCGCCAGTTCTGCACGATACGCGCGCGCTTCAAGATTGCCTTGCATCGCTGCAAGATTAAACCACTTATGCGCAGTGATCAGGTCAAACTCACCTGTCTCACCACCAGTCGACGCTTCCAGCCCCAGGCGATACATTTCGCTGTCATTCAAAAACGGCTCGACTGCATCAAGCGCGTCCAAATCCATTGCAATGGTCATGATGCGACCCCTTATTTCATCCCCGCCACGCACCCACGCGTGCGGATTAACCATGACAAGGATGAAAGGGGTCTGACTAAAATCCCGTTAATGCAGGATTAGTGAATCATTTACGCATTGGAAATGTTCTGTTAAGTATTGCTGCTTTTTATCCGTATAATGATAAATTAAAAGCGCGCCATGACATCATCGCGCGCTTTTAAAATAATAGCTTTTAGTCGTTTGTATTTTCTATTTTTGAGAGCTTCTCAAAATCGCCAATGCTGCAACTCCCCATCTGCCGGCCGGATGTATCCATGACTTGGATAATGTCGCCACGGCACATTTTTGAAAGCAGTGAGCGAAGCGTATAACGCTGCCACCTGGCGAGGCCGATGCAACGTCCGTTCAACTCATTAAGGTACATGTCGCCCCCGGCCGCCTCGATCAAAAGCGTATAATCATCAGGCGCGTCCGTGTTTCTAATTTGACGCAGTTGCAGGCAGGAAACCACATCGCCTGTCCGTTCGTATTGCGTAAGCGTTTCCTGCGCCCTTTCGCTTTCACGGCTTAGCAGCAATGCGCTTGCGCTCGACGCCATAACCAAGCATGCCGCACCCGCAGCGGAAAGACGCACGATCTGTTTTCTAAAAGTTTTCATTGCAGTTCTCCATTAAACGCAAGCATTCGGCGACACAGCCACCGCTACTGCTCTGATTTTCGCCGCAGTTCTTGAAAGTCGCTCAACCCGCACGATCCGCCAAATATTCCACTCGTATTGCCTACGACTGAAATGATCTGATTGCGGCATAGTTGACCGGTTGAGGTTGTGTACTGAATTCGGTTTGCAGAGCGTGACGCTCCGTAACATCTTCCCGAAACCTCATTCAGGTAGTAGCGGCCGCCAGTTCCACTGATGAGGAAATGCTTGTCGTCAAGCGGTGTAATTGATCGAATTTGGGTTGTACTCAGACAGTTTCTCGACTCACCCGTCAGCTCGAATTGCGCCAAACGTTTTGCCGCACGTTCAGACATGGAAGCCTCGTCTGAGCTCGCGGTGGCGCAACCACATACAGCGAAGATAGTCGCTAGACCTGATATCGTCAGCTTTTTCATAACCTGCTCTCAGAGCGCCCCAGCCCGTTTGCGATTACGATGCTACGCTTACTCTGTGAGTAATAGCATGAAAACACTGCCGATTTCAGGTCAAACCCTTCAAATCTTCGAGAGCGTTATTACAGCTGATATCCCGGCGTCGATCTGGATATTTCGACTTCTTCGTCATTCATATCCGCCTCTATGTCACCGAATAACGGGGTTGAGAGATACCGTTCGCCCGTATCCGGCAGCATGGCAAGAATCGTCGTCCCGGCCGGAGCCGATTGGGCGATTTCCATAGCGCCGGCAAAAGTCGAACCACCAGAAATGCCCGTGAAGATGCCTTCACGCCGCGCTAACTCTTGCGACCATTTCATACCGTCAGCAGGTGAGGTTTTTACAACCTGATTGATCACGCCGGCATCAACCGCTTCAGACGTGATTTTCGGAATAAAGTCCGGGCTCCAGCCCTGAATCGGGTGCGGCGTCCAAGCTGGGTGTGATGCTGACGGGCTGCCATCGGCATTGCGGTCCTGCTTCGCGCCGCTTGAAAGCATGGCTGCATCAGGCGGCTCGCAAACAATTATCTTTGTTTCGGGGCTTTCTTTTTTGAGGACGCGAGACACGCCGGTGAGCGTACCCCCAGTGCCAAACCCGGTCACCCAGTAGTCAAGTTTTTCGCCTTTGAAATCTTCAATAATTTCACGCGCCGTCGTACGTTCATGCATGTCAGGATTGGCTTCATTCTCAAACTGACGGGTCAGAAACCAGCCGTTCTTTTCTGCAAGTTCTTTCGCTTTCCCCACCATGCCGGTGCCTTTTTTGGGTGCGGGCGTCAGAATCACTTTCGCACCTAAAAAGCGCATGAGTTTACGCCGTTCGACGGAAAAACTTTCCGCCATGGTCACGACAAGCGGATAGCCCTTTGCCGCGCACACCATGGCGAGGCCAATCCCCGTATTGCCCGAGGTCGCCTCAACGACAGTTTGCCCGGGCTTCAGATCACCCGATTTCTCCGCCGCTTCGATAACACCGAGCGCAAGCCGGTCCTTTACTGACCCCAGCGGGTTAAACGCCTCGAATTTCACGTACATATTGACGCCTTCGGGCGCCAGACGATTGATACGGATCACTGGCGTATTGCCGACAGTGCCGAGAATTGAATCATGTTTCATGGGTTTCTCCTATTCATGTAGCGGCGTCATTAGCTTATGGCCGATGACGGGCAGTGACGCCCGTCACATCTAGGTGCGTAACGGGCATCATCAACTGACGCGAAGAGCGGACCATATCCACAACTTCGGAAGCTAAGCTGCACGGAACAGATTCACAGGCAATATAAGAGCCTACTCAACTCCATCGCCCGCCAGTTCTTTCAAAACGATATACCAGTGATTAAGGCCCGCGTAGAATTGATCCACCGCCAGACGTTCATTCAACCCATGGGCAAATTGATCACTCGCTTTACCCCATGCGCCAGAGATCGCGACCGTGTCGTAACCCTTTGTGCGGTAATGCATGCCATCAGTGCCGCCCGACGCCATATAAGGTATGATCGGAACATCAATGCCGCGCGCGGCCAACGCAGACGTGACTGCCGCCAGCACATCCGGCCGGACTTTTGATTCAGGGCTTTCGGTGACATCCGTCTTCAATTCAAACTGGATATTGTCATTATCGACAATCTCTTTCAGCTTTTGTTCCGTGGCGGCCGCGCCAACGCCGGGAAAAATCCGGCAATTCACAGTTGCCGTCGCCGATTGCGGCAACGCGTTTTCAGCATGCCCGCCCCGCAACATTGTCGCCACGCATGTTGTTCCTGTGGTCCCCACCGTCTCGGGCTGCGATCTCAAGATTTTTATGGCTTTTTTATCTTTCGGGTTTTCCGCAAAGGCGATCATGGCCTCGCCCACTTCGCCCGGCGTCACTTGTCCTGCGGCTCCAAAGTAAGCAAGCGTCAACTCACTCGCCTGTACCGGAAACTTGTACGCTTCAATTTTCCGGAGCGCATCAGCAAGCTCATAAATAGCGTTGTCATCGCGAGGACGCGACGAATGCCCGCCAGGGTTTGTCACTGTCAGTTCAAACGTTGCATAGGTTTTTTCCGCCCCTTGCACGCCGTAATATAAAGGCGAACCGTCGGGAGCCAGCGCGCCGCCGCCCGCATCGCTATTGAGCACGAATTCAGGGTCAATGTTCTCGGCTACGAATTCCGCCTGCGCTCTGGTAGAAATCATCCCGGTTTCCTCATCACCCGAAAAGGCGATGATCAGATCGCGGCTCGGCGTCCATCCTTCCTTTTTCAAACGGATGAATGTCGCAACGAGATTTGTAATACCGTATTTGTTGTCCGTTGTCCCACGTCCGAAGAAATACCCGTCTTCTTCGGTTAACGTGAATGGCGAACGCTCCCAATCCTCTGGCAGCGCATCGACGACGTCCATATGGCCCAAAAGAACTATAGGTTTTTTTGCAGCGTCAGAATCGGAGCGATAATAAACCATCAATCCTTGCGTGTGCTCTCCGTCGCTATCGTAGTCTGTAACTTCGATATCTTGATCGGAAAAACCGGCTGCCTTCAGCTCCCCCGTGAGATAGTCGACCATGGCTGGCACCTGCTCATGACCTTTCGCTGTCCGGAACGAAATGACGGTCTCATATATGTCCCGCGCCATTTGTTCGTGTTCGGAAAGGTCACGCGACATACCAGGCGTCGACGCCAAAGACATCGCAGCAGATGCAAACAAAACTGTTCTGAAATTCATCAAATAGCCCCTCTAGCAAGATTTCAATCCAGTGCAAGCGAAGGGCAGATTAACGAGTTTTGCGTGAATGTCAGGCGCAAACAACGTTTTCCACAAGCTATTCAGCTGGCGTGAAAATGAGAATAGCAGGGCTGATGGACGAATCGCTTACTCAACGCCCAGTTTCTTTTTCAAAATCTCGTTGACCGCCTGCGGGTTCGCCTTGCCGCCGGAGGCTTTCATCACCTGACCGACGAACCAGCCCATGGTTTTGGGCTTTTCTTTCACCTGCTCAACCTGTTTCGGGTTAGCGACCATGATCTCGTCGATAATTTTCTCGATAGCGCCAGTATCGGTTACCTGTTTAAGACCGCGCTTTTCGACGATATCAGAAGGCGCGCCTGTTTCTTCGCCCTCGAAAATCATAGCGAAGACGTCCTTGGCGATCTTGCCGGAAATCGTCCCGTCCTTGATCAGGCCGATCAGCTCGCCAAGCTGCGCTGCGGACACAGGCGTTTCTTCGATTGTCTTGTCAGCTTTATTGAGCGCCCCAAAAAGATCGCCCGTCACCCAGTTGGCGGCGAGTTTGCCGTCGCCACATTTGGCGACCTCTTCGAAGTAAGATGCACTGGCCTTGTCAGCCGCGAGCACTGAGGCATCATAGGAAGATAGCCCGTAGTCTTTCATGAAGCGGTGCTTTTTGGCGTCCGGCAACTCCGGCAGGCTTGCCCTGATTTCCTCAACCCACGCCTGATCGAATTCGAGCGGCAAAAGATCCGGGTCCGGAAAATAGCGATAATCATGCGCGTCTTCTTTCGAACGCATGGTGCGTGTTGTTCCAGATTTCACATCAAACAGACGCGTTTCCTGATCGATCTCGCCGCCGCCTTCCAGGACTTCGATCTGACGGCGCGCCTCATAGTCGATGACCTGTTTCACGTAACGGATCGAATTGACGTTCTTGGTTTCCGTTCTTGTGCCGAGATGGCTGAAATCGCCGGTCTCCTGAAACTTTTTGTAGCTTCCCGCGCGGCAGACGGAGACGTTGACGTCGGCGCGCATCGAACCCTCTTCCATATTGCCATCGCAGGTGCCCAGATAGCGCACGATAGACCGCAGCTTTGAAAAGTACGCCGCACCCTCCTCCGCTGATCGCATATGCGGTTTGGAAACAATCTCCATCAGCGCCACGCCTGAGCGATTAAGGTCCACATAGGACTCTTTCGGTGCTAGATCGTGGATCGACTTGCCGGCGTCCTGCTCAAGATGCAGGCGCTCGATACCTACGTTGATCGTCTCGCCCCCATCGAGTTCAACCTCGATCACGCCCTCGCCGACAATCGGGTCTTTGTACTGTGATATCTGATACCCCTGCGGCAAGTCGGGATAGAAATAATTCTTCCGGTCGAAGCGCGACCAGGTGTTGATCTTGGCATTGAGGCCAAGGCCCGTCCGGATTGCCTGTTCCACGCAATATTTATTGATGACTGGCAGCATTCCAGGCATGGCGGCGTCGACAAGACTGACATTCTCATTGGGTCCAGCCCCGTATTCTGCCGAGGCCCCGGAAAACAGCTTCGACTTGGACGAGACCTGCGCATGGACCTCAAGCCCCACCACGACCTCCCAGTCGCCGGTTGACCCTTGCAGCAATTTTGTAGTTTCACTCATGGTGTTCGCCTCGTCATCGGAATTCAGGCGGTTTTGCCCGCGCTTTGCGCTGCTTGCAACCCGCTTTCCGCCCGCTCAATCACCCGCTGCACAGCGCGGTGCACGCGCCGGGGATATTGTCCTTCGAGGTAATGGGTGCCGCCGGGAACAATCTCCAGCGCGCCCACGCTTTCAGGGAGCGCGCCCATCAGCGTTTCAGCGTTGGAGCGCGGCACGAGCGCATCAAAATCGCCATGCATGACCTCGACTGGCGCCTTCAGTGATTTCAGACGTTCCATAAGCGGCCCGATCTGCGCGCGCCGCCCGGCAATTTCCGCCCGAACCTTTTGCCAACGGTTTGGCACATAGGATTCGATGCCGCTTTCGCCGCCAAGTTGTTCCAGCTTCAAGGCGTAATCATGGGGCTCATCAATCAGCGCCGCAACCGTCACGACTCCCAAAATCTGACCGGGAAAATCGAGCGCAGCTTTCAGCGCCAGCTCCCCGCCATAAGAAACGCCCATGGTCACGATCTTTTTGTCGCCGAATTCACCGCCCGGCAGGAAGGGTCTAATGGCCGCCACCTGTTCGTCAAAATCAGTGATCGGGTCCTCGTGCCCCCTGCCAAAACCTGGCCGCGTCAAGACTACAACATCGAGCCCATGAGGAGCGACGCGCAAGAACCGCTGATAAATAAACTTGTTGCTCGGCGTTCCCGTAAACACAAACAGCCGCCAGTCGCCATTGGCTTGCAAATGATAGGCGTCCGTATCAATCGGCGTTTTTAGCGGCGCTGTGTAAGTGATTTCGCGATATCGGCCGAACATACCCCAACCCCTGATTACCCACTCGGCGAAAAAGTTAACGTAGCCAATCGGTTGGCTGCTGGCGAGATGGGAGCGAAAATTGTGTCGCCGCTCCTGACCTGATAGGATTGAGGCACTGGGGAGAATAAAAGAATACGCGAGGTTACGCCCAGTGTCTGCAGAACGCATTGAGACCATGAGGGATTTGAAAATCCACGCACGGACGGAAACGAAAGGTTTCCAGTGGCCGACGCTTGCCTTTTCCTATCTTGTCATCAGCATGACCCTCGCCGGCATCTGGGCCGGCGTGACGGGCCTCGTTCCGCTGTGGGCCGCGATGATCTGGAATTCATTCTGGATGGCGCAAGGCTATACCGCCGCTCATGAATGCGCCCACCGCAACCTCAACGGCAAGCACCGGCGCCTAAACTGGCTGAATGATTTCTTCGGCATCGCCGGATTTTCATTCACGCTCCATTCCTACACCGTGCATTGCCACGTCCATCGCCTGCACCACGCACACACGAACGACCCGGAGCGCGACACCGACGCCTGGGTATCAGATGCCCCGAACCTGCCTTCGGCGATCTTCCGCTCCCTGATGTTTTATTTTCATACAAATTATTTTATCTTCAAGATTTTCCCACTGGTCCGCGACAAACGAAAATTTATCATGCGCGCCGCGCTAGAAACGGCTTTTCCATTCGCTATTATTATTACGTTTGCAGCAATGGGCTATTGGCGCGAAGTGCTGATGCTTTCGGTCATCCCGACTATTCTGGCTTTCGCGCTGGTCAGCTTTTTCATCGACTGGATTCCGCATCACGTGGAAGACAAGTCCGACGTGATGAAACAGACGCTGATCCAGAAACCGTCAAAAAGCTTACGCGGTAAGTTTTTCTCGTGGATCTATGGCTTTCACAATTACCATCTGATCCATCATCTCGTTCCGAGCATTCCATGGTACGCGCAGGAGCGCACGTTCGAAAAAGCGGAAACGTTTTTAAGAGCAAACGGCGCGCGGATCAGGGAAGCAGACGAGGCGTTTACGCCCACCACTCAGCAGGTCGCTTCGTAGCGCCCGCAGCCTGCTCAATAGCATACATGCCTTTGAACATGGTTTCTTCGTCAAACGGACGCGCGAGAAGCTGCAAGCCCAGCGGCAGTCCCTGTTTGTCGTAGCCCGCCGGCACTGATGCACCCGGCAGACCAGCCAGATTGCCCGTCACCGTGAAGACGTCATTCAGGTACATCTGCACGGGATCATCTGACTTCTCGCCAAGCGCAAACGCCGCTGAAGGCGTGGACGGCGTCAGGATGAGATCGACTTTTGAGAACGCGTCTGTGAATTCGTCGAAGATTTTCTTTCGCACTTTCTGCGCGCGCAAGTAATAGGCGTCGTAATAGCCCGCAGACAGCACGTATGTGCCGATCAGGATGCGGCGCTTTACCTCGTCTCCGAACCCTTCGGCGCGGGTGTTTTCATACATCGACAAAATGTCGGTGTAATCTTTGGCGCGGTGACCGTATTTGACGCCGTCATAGCGCGCGAGGTTCGACGAAGCCTCCGCCGGCGCAACAATATAATAAACCGGCAGCGCGTATTTGGTCATGGGCAGCGAGATATCGACAATCTCGCAGCCGGCGTCTTTCATCCAGTCGATGCCTTGCGCCCAGAGTTTTTCGATTTCCTCGGGCATGCCGTCGAGGCGGTATTCCTTCGGCACGCCGATCTTCATGCCTTTAAGCGATTGGCCCAGCACCGCTTCATAATCCGGGACCGGACGATTGATACAGGTTGAATCTTTCGGGTCAGGCCCGGCCATGGACTTCAGCATGACCGCCGCATCGCGCACATCCTGCGCCACCGGTCCCGCCTGATCGAGTGATGATGCGAACGCGACAATGCCCCAGCGTGAAACGCGGCCGTAAGTCGGTTTAACACCGACGGTATTGGTCAAAGACGCCGGCTGGCGGATCGAGCCGCCCGTATCGGTCGCTGTAGCCGCGGCGCAAAGGCGCGCCGCCACGGCTGCAGACGAGCCGCCTGAGGAACCACCGGGCGTCAGAGCTGTATCGTCGCCCTCGCGCCGCCACGGGTTGATAACATTGCCGTAAAAGCTTGTTTCGTTCGACGAGCCCATGGCGAACTCGTCGAGATTGAGTTTGCCAAGACAGACCGCGCCGTCACGCCACAGATTGCTCGTCACTGTCGATTCATAGCGCGGGGTGAAGCCATCAAGAATATGCGAAGCGGCAGTCGTCAACACTCCCTCGGTACAAAAGAGATCCTTGATGCCGAGCGGCACGCCCTCAAGGTCGCCGCCCTCGCCTTTGGCGAGTTTCGTATCGGAAGCCTTCGCCATGTCGCGGGCTTTGTCCGCCGTGGTTGTGATGAACGCGTTCAGCGGTTTTGCTTTTTCGATCCGCGCAAGATAGGCGTCCGTCGCCTCGAGCGAAGTCGTTTCTTTTTTCTTCAACGCGTCGCGAAGCTGGGCGAGGGTAAGATCGGCGGGATTTGTCATTATTCCACCACCTTCGGCACGACGAAGAAGTGGTCTTCGGTCTTGGGCGCGTTAGCGACGACGTTATCCGGCTGACCGCCGCCGGTGGGGCCGTCCTGGCAAACGTCCTCGCGCATGGGCAACGTCACATCGACGGTGGAGGCCATGGCCTCAACGCCCTCGACATCAACTTCGTTCAATTGCTCGATCCAGTCGAGAATGCCGGAGATTTCTTTCGCCAACGGCTCGAGCCGTTCTTCCGGCTCTGCGATCCGCGCGAGGTGCGCCACCTTGCGCACTGTGTCCTTATCAATCGACATGGAGAATCCCTGAAATCTGAAGTCCCGCTGGACTATCAACGCCATCCCAAAGGCGCAAGCCTTTAGGAGGATGCCGCCCGGGCGGCATCCATCAGGCGGCTGATTTCCACTGCCGGTTCCGCCAGTGGCGTACGGGCAAAATGGCGGACAGCCTGCGCGAAATCCTCATCACCCGTACGGGCTTCAATGAGGTCGTAAAACATCTCCTCGGTGTAGCCGTCTTCCTCCCCGGCGCGCTCGATCAGCGCTTTCCAGAAATCGGCGACGGTTTTCCCATCCGCTCTCGCCGTCGCCTCGGCAATCACCTGGCCGCAAACATAAAGCGCACGAAAATCGCCTCTTGCTGATGCGCCGTTTAGTGATCCGTTTTCAAGTGTAGTCGCGCATTCGTTTCTTGCGGCGGCGGCGTTCCGTTCAAAGGCCGCGCCATCCCAGATGCCGAGCCTCACCATAACCTCGCCGGCAATCGCCTCAGCCGCACCTTCATGAATCCATTCCGGCGTGTCGTCTGTGCGGGGGCGCGCGCCCGTTTGCCACAAATGAACGGCTTCATGGATCGTCGAATGGGTGAATACGTCCCGGGCTTGTCTGTTTGGCCGCGCCCAAGCGCCGCCGCGCAACATGATCTGGAACTGCGAGGGCAAAGCGTCGCCAGCATAGCTCAACCGCCCCGGTTCGCCATCGATTGCTGCGGACAAAAACAGGTTCGGTTTTGTATCTGGCGAGAATCCGAAAACATCTGACAAAGCAGCGAAGGCGCTCGGGACGAGACTGTTGAATTCAGCAATAATCCATCTCGGCGCTTGCGGATCAATCACCGCCATAACGTCTTCGGTTTCAACCGGCGCTAACGGTCCCATATAGATAAACGCAGGGTGCGCTTCGGGACTGCGCCAGTTTTCAAGCCGCAAGGCGCGGTCACCAAATGCAACGACTTGCGCCCCAGCGGCAGGCGTAAAGTCGAATGTCGCATTCACATATTCGCCCGATTTTGTCTCCGGCCATAAATGCCCTGTGTAGACAAGCAGACCGCCAACACCATATTCCGCAATCGGCTGATATTCCTTGTCCAGACGAACATCGCTTGGCCGAGCGATCAGCTCCAGGCGCTTGAACTTTCCTCCGCCCGGTTTGCGAATACGGTCGACGTTATCATCGCTGACGAGTTCAAGACCCGGCGTTATGATGTTCCAGTGTTCTTGCCGGTATCCGTTCGGTACGGTTGAGAATACCGCATCGCGCTCAGGCGTGCGCCATTCATAGATCACTTGAAGCGCCGTATCGTCAGTTTGCATCACGTAAATGCGCACGCCCGGCGTGTCCAACCCGC
Organism: Hyphococcus flavus; assembly: GCF_028748065.1. Lineage (GTDB taxonomy): Bacteria > Pseudomonadota > Alphaproteobacteria > Caulobacterales > Parvularculaceae > Hyphococcus > Hyphococcus flavus. The sequence continues at coordinate 3,281,934 of NZ_CP118166.1, forward strand.
GCCCGAACGGCGCGGCGAACGCAACCGCCATCAGCAAGGCGGCCATGCCAAGCGCGACGAAACGAATCACTTGAGCCCTCATCCCACGTCTTCTTGACCCTTCATGCTACAATTGAGCCATGACCGAAACATTTGAACAACAGGCTGCGGCGTTTGGCGCTACTGGCGCCCTGTTCGGCCTCGATATTGGCGAAAAAACCATCGGGGTCGCGGTCTGCGATCCGGCGCGTCAGGTGGCGACGCCGGTAGAAACCATCCGCCGGAAGAAATTCACCCCCGACGCCGAGCGGTTGAAGGAATTGGCGACGGCGCGCGGGGTCATGGGCCTCATCATCGGCCTGCCGCGCAATATGGACGGAACCGAAGGCCCCAGCGCCCAGCGCGCCCGTGCCTTCGCCCGCAACCTGCCTCGCATCCTCGACCTCCCGGTCGCCTTCTGGGACGAGCGGCTTTCCACAGCCGCCATGGAGCGCGACCTTATCGCCCTCGACACAAGCCGCGCCAAGCGCGCCGAAAAGATCGACGAGGCGGCGGCGACGTTTATACTACAGGGGGCAATCGATCGCATAAGGGGGCTTGCAACATGAAACCCATCGTTCTTCGCCATCTCATTATCGGGCTCCTTGTTCTTACGGGGATTTTTCACCTTGCCGTCGCGTTGTTGAATGCGGCTCCGGGCCTCGGCTGGTCCCTGACGGCGTTTGGGGTGATTTACACCGGCCTTAGTTTTTACGTTCGCCGTGATGTTCACATGAAGAAAAAACCCAAAAAGGGTCACATAAACGGCCGCACGGCGATCATCGTCACCATGGCGGTATGCGCAACTGGTCTCGCTCTCGGCGGATCGAACTATATTCAGAATGGCGGGCCTTTAGCCCTGCCGATTATGTTTGCTGTCGATATCGCCATTATCGCGGCAGGCGCCATGTGGCTGATGAAGGTTCACACCAGGTAAGACATTGCGGTGATCCCGCTTCACCGTTAAAGCATTCGCTTTAATGACATTGTCCGAACGCCCCTTGCCGCCGAAAGGCGGATTTTCCGCGCGCCGTCTGATCTCAATAGACGATCTGACCGACGGCGATATTTTTTATTTGCTTGACCTTGCTGAATATTACGCCGGCTACCTGCGTCGGGCCGCGCCAGCGCCGCGCCGTCTCGCCGGCAAGACCCAAATTAATCTCTTTTTTGAGGACTCAACCCGCACCAATCTTTCGTTTGATCTGGCGGGGAAGAAACTCGGCGCTGATATCATTAACGTCCCGGTCTCCGCATCGTCGGTGCATAAAGGCGAGAGTTTGGTCGATACGGCGCAGACCCTCGCGGCCATGGGCGCGCATGTGATGATCGTGCGCGCCAAGGAGGAAGGCCTTCACGAAGCTCTGGACGAAATTCTGCCCTGCCCTGTGGTCAATGGCGGCGCCGGAAAACGTGAGCATCCGACGCAAGCACTGTTGGACGCCGCTGCGATCCGGTCTGAATTCGGCGAACTGGAAGATCTTACCATCGCCATCTGCGGCGACATCAAACATTCACGGGTCGCTGGTTCAGACGCGCGGTTGTTTCAGCGCCTTGGCGCCAATGTGCGCTTCGTCGGCCCGGCTTATCTGATGCCGCCTGACGATCAGTTTACGGATATTCCTCGTATTGGTAACCTCAAAGACGGACTTAACGGCGCCGATATCGCCATGGGATTGCGCATGCAGTTCGAACGCATGGAAGGCCCTGATGGCGAAAATGGCCGCGCACTAGCGCAAGGCTTCTATGATGAATTCGGGTTGACGCATGAAACATTAAAACTGGCGAAACCCGGCGCGTGGGTCATGCATCCCGGCCCCATGAACCGCGGCGTCGAGATCTGCGGCGCCCTCGCCGACGACCCAGAGCAGTCGCTGATCCTGCGACAGGTTTTCTACGGCGTCGCTACCCGTATGGCCTGCCTCGATGCGCTGCTGACGAAGGGGGAGTGACATCCCTCTTGCACCTCAATCCACCTCCTATTTATTTTGTTGTTAACTCAAACGATTTCGAAGCTTCTGATCAAACAACAACCTCAAACTGAACCATAGCGGAGGTTGTTCCACGCCGTTGCGTACCCATGGCCATTGAACCAACTCTGCATGTGTATCAGCCATATATGACGAATCACCAACACCGGAAAAAGCCTTACCCGCTGCCGTGGATTTCACTTTCTCCGCCTTGCGACGGCGAGCAAGGTGCTGCTCCGCTACACCTATTTGATGCTGCCATGTCCTTAAATTGTTTCTGTTTTCATTGTAATCCAAAACAAGTTTAATCATCCGAGATCCGGCAAAAAACACCACAATTATCGATGGCAAAGCGATCGCTATAAGCACCCATCGAAATATTGACCCAAGAACAACAAGCACATATTTCGAAAAATATGTAGAAAACGGCGCCTCCCCAGAAAATGCATCCTCAAGGTCACCGCTGTCCTGGACGCTCCTGACACTCGCAGCCCATACAGCAAGCGTAAGAGGAGCGTTCTTTTCCAAGTTTGCCTTTATCACGCGTTGGATTTCTGGATCTGCCCCGGCCAAAGCACCGAAGAAACGTAACCCAAAATAGAACGCTATTACTGCCGCAAAGATTCCCATTGGAACAGCAAAAAACCAAGGCACCGTATTGAACCAAGCAGTACTGTAAGCATTGAGCTGCTCAAGTGCCGGTTCATTTGCAGAGTCAACAAGGGATAAGAGCGCAAATTTCTGAAGAAGTGTACCTTGCGCAAAAACACTCATTACGCAAAGCGATGTCCAATAAAACAAAACCCCAAAAATAATAAATACGACTGATCGCGCAGCACCGGTGGTTACAAATATTTTAAATGCGCCACGTGCCAGCCATTCCGCCAGAGTAACGACAAATACAAAGATAACTAGCCCTAAAGTTAAGTTTCCAAGGTTAGAGAAAGATATTTCAAAAACTGCTGAGGTTGGAGTTAAAGCCCAAATATGAAACCACAAGAATTTAGTCGCAGCAACATCTTCAACAATGCTCTGGTACTCATTTCGGAAGCCATTTCCTGTGACGTTTTCTTTGATAGATTGTATGATTGAGTATTTGGGTTCAAAGTCTGCGACAAGGCCACCTGAAAAATCCTCAATTATAGTAAAAAGTGGATCGCCAGTAGATAATTTGTCTTGGGCTTCGTTTAGCCTTTTATTGAATACCGAATTACGTCCACGGAGTTTAGGATAAGTTTCCGCTGTCGCATCCAACCCAATCAATTTTTGTTCTGGAAAAAAAGTAACCACCGCAGCGCGATTTCCGGCATTCTCATAGTCTCGGCCAATTTTACTTAAACTCCGTCGTGCAGATCTGTTTATTTCAAATTCACGCAGTTCTTCCGAAGCAGTAATAAGCACAATTACATTTGTGCCCGTTTTCTGCGCGACCTCAGCAAGTTGTGAATTAATTTTCGCAGATTGAGGGTCAGATAGCAGCGAAAGTTCATCAATTAAAAAGTCATGGTATTCGCTGTTCGAGTTCCCACACCCCGCAAGTAATAACAATAACGCACCTAGCAAAAAAAACCGCATCCCCTACCCCCACTTATAATTCTACACAATCCCCACAATAATTTGTACTACTAGATTAAACAATTCAACTATCGAATCTCAGTTTCTACGGACTTTAATGCACACTGACAAATAAAATGAGAAATTTTTCAAATAGTTATTAAGCTGCAGTTGACGGCACCTTCACTGAGTGTGCAGTTTGCTCATAGAGAATTTACAAACCTGAACTTGACTTCTAGTTCAACAGAAAGGGAATACTGTACCTTTTTCTCTTGATTGGATACAAAATCGGCTTTCATAACATGACCACCCTCTTCCCTCTCATCCTCGGTTACCTCCTCGGTTCGGTTCCGTTCGGGCTGGTGATCACGAAGCTCGCTGGGCTCGGCGATATTCGCGCCATCGGTTCAGGCAATATCGGCGCAACAAATGTCTTGCGCACGGGCCGCAAGGATCTCGCGGCGGCGACGCTACTCCTCGATGGCGGCAAGGGGGCAATCGCAGTGATGATCGCCTATCTCGCCGGATGGCGGCCTGAAGTCGCCGGCGCCGCTGCATTTCTCGGCCACTGCTTTCCGGTCTGGCTGAAATTCAAGGGTGGCAAGGGCGTCGCCACCTTCATGGGTACGCTGTTCGCCCTGCATTTCCCCGCCGGGTTCTTCGCCGGGGCCACCTGGCTCGGGATGGCCTATGTGCTCCGATATTCTTCGCTATCCGCGCTCGCCGCCGCCGCGGCAACGCCCTTTGCCATGTACGCCATGGGCAAGCCTGCATTCGCGATTGCCTCGCTTGTTATGGCGGCGCTTATCTTTATCCGCCACAGATCGAATATTTCCCGCCTTCTCGCCAATACCGAGCCAAGGATCGGCGCAAAAAAGGAAGAGGCCAGTGCTTGAGCCTTGTGAAAAGCTCGACTGGCTACAGCTCATCCGCACACAGAATATCGGACCGATTACTTTTCATAGGCTGATAGCAAAATACAAAACGGCTGATGCGGCGTTAAAGGCTTTGCCGGAATTATCCCGCAAGGCTGGACGTCGCACTCAACTGAAAGCTTCAGACCGCGCTCAATGCGAAGCCGAGCTGGAGAAAGCGGACAAGCATGGCGCGCGAATTATTGCAGCATGCGAGGACAACTATCCGAAAGCGCTGAAAGCCATTCCCGATCATCCGCCGTTGATATACGTGCGCGGACACGCATCTTTGTTTGGAAAACCTGCCGTCGCTATCATCGGCGCGCGCAACGCGTCCGGCGTCGGCCGCAAGATTGCGCGAACGCTGGCAGGCGGCCTTGGACAAGCGGGATACGTTGTCACCTCCGGTCTAGCGCGGGGGATCGATGGCGCAGCGCACGATGCAGCCCTTACAACGGGAACAATTGCTGTCGTAGCCGGCGGTGTCGATGTCATCTACCCGCCCGAACACGAAGACTTGACCGAACGCATCGCGCGCGAGGGCGCCGTCATTTCTGAGTGTCCCATGGGCGCGCAACCGACAGCGCGGGATTTCCCGAAACGCAATCGCCTCATCTCCGGCCTGTCGCGCGGCGTTGTTGTGGTCGAAGCGGCGGCGAAATCAGGCACGCTCCTCACCGCGAACTTCGCCCTTGAACAAGGCCGCGAAGTATTCGCCGTGCCCGGCTCTCCGCTCGATCCGCGTTGTCAGGGCGCGAACCGGTTGATCCGCGACGGCGCGACCCTGGTTGAACGTGCTGATGATATTATCAATGCACTGGCAGCGCAGACGCGCAACCTGTCGGATAAAGGCCGTGATCTCTTGGGTTGGGCCGATGGCATGGGCGAGCAGGAACTGGACCCGGCTATGCTGGCGTCTCTGCGACGGCAGGTTCTGGAAATCCTGTCCTTCACGCCACTGCATCGCGATGAAATCCTGCGCGAAGCTGATGCGCCGCCCGGATTGGTGGCTGATACGCTCCTCGAACTGGTGCTCACCGGCGAAGCCATGGAGCACGAGGGCGGGCGATTTTCACTATCAACAGGATAACAAAATACACCAACTTACTTCCATAAGTTATTGTTTTTTATCATTATAAACTCAAAAAACATGACACTCACCTCAAGTAGAACACAACTCCTCCTCTTATGCGCGACGCAGCGAAAGAGTTGACAGAACGCGCCTGCCCGCCCCATAGGGCCCGCCACGCTGAAATCACCATGTACCGTTCGGGGCAGTTTCCTTCATGCAAGTCGTCATCGTTGAATCGCCCTCTAAAGCGAAGACAATCAACAAATATCTGGGTTCCGGCTTCAAGGTGCTGGCCTCTTACGGTCACATCCGCGACCTGCCTTCCAAGGACGGTTCGGTAAAGCCGGACAACGATTTTGAAATGGTGTGGGAACTTGATGCAGGCTCCAAAAAGCGCGTGAATGACATCGCCGCCGCCGTTAAACAGGCTGACCGTCTGGTGCTCGCCACCGACCCTGATCGCGAGGGCGAAGCAATTTCATGGCATCTGCTTGAAACGCTCGCACAAAAAAAAGCGCTGAAAGACGTGCGGATAGACCGCGTCGCCTTCAACGCCATCACCAAAAAAGCGGTACAAGAAGCCATGGCGCATCCGCGCCAGATCGACGAAGATCTGGTGGAAGCCTACCTCGCCCGGCGTGCGCTTGATTATCTCGTCGGCTTTACCCTGTCGCCGGTTTTGTGGCGGAAGCTGCCCGGCTCGCGTTCGGCTGGCCGCGTTCAGTCTGTGGCGCTGCGGATCATCTGCGACCGCGAACTCGAAATCGAAACCTTCATTCCGCAGGAATATTGGAGCGTCAAAGCGCAGGCCGTCTCCGGCGACAGCGCGCCTTTTGAGGCGCGCCTGACGCTGCACGAAGGCGAAAAAGTCCAGAAATTCACGCTTGGCGATGAAACGTCGGCAATGGCGGCGAAACAAGCTGTCGAAGGCTCAACCTTCAACGTTGATGCTGTTGAGGCGAAGCCTGGCCGGCGCAACCCGCCGCCGCCGTTCACCACATCGACCCTGCAACAGGAAGCCGCGCGTAAGCTTGGGTTCAATGCCCAGCGCACCATGCGCACGGCGCAAAGCCTTTATGAAGGCATCGATATCGGCGGCGAGACCACCGGCCTTATCACTTACATGCGTACAGACGGTGTCGACATGGCGCCGGAAGCCATTTCCGATGCGCGTAAAGCTGTCGGTTCGCAGTTCGGCGACAAATACGTGCCGGAAAGCGCCCGTGTTTATAAGTCAAAAGCAAAGAACGCACAGGAAGCGCACGAATGTATTCGCCCGACTGCATTTTCCCGCGCTCCAAAAGACCTACGCGGTCTCAACGATGATGAATTCAAGCTTTACGAGCTGATCTGGAAACGCGCCATCGCCAGCCAGATGGAATCCGCGCGACTGGAGAACACGACCATTGATCTCCTGTCGTCAGACAAGAAAACCGGCTTGCGCGCAACGGGTTCTGTCATCCTGTTCGACGGCTTCCTCGCACTATACGAAGAAGGTCAGGACGACCCCCAAGCCGAAGACGGCAGCGTCGTCTTGCCGAAACTCTCCACCGGCGCTGGCGCAAACATTTCCGACGTCAAGGCAGACCAGCATTTCACCCAACCGCCGCCGCGCTTTTCAGAGGCAAGTCTTGTCAAACGGCTTGAAGAGTTGGGCATTGGCCGGCCTTCCACCTATGCATCGATCCTGACCACATTGCGTGATCGCGGCTACGTGAATATGGATCGAAACCGGTTCATTCCCGATTCCAAAGGCCGTATTGTTACGGCGTTCCTTGAAAACTATTTCAAAAAATATGTGGAATACGATTTCACTGCAGACCTTGAAGAAACACTCGATGAAATCTCTGCTGGCGAAGCGGACTGGAAAACATTCCTCAAAAACTTCTGGTCAGAATTTCACGCCGCCGTCGAAGATATCGGCGAACTACGCATTTCGGAGGTTCTCGATGCGCTGAATGAGTCTCTCGGGCCGCTGATCTTTCCAAAGAAAGAAGACGGTTCGGATCCGCGCGCCTGCCCCACTTGCGACACTGAGAAACGTGACGGCGGCCAGCTTTCGCTCAAGACCGGCCGCTATGGCGCTTTTATCGGCTGTTCAAATTACCCTGACTGCAATTACACGCGGCAGTTATCGGCCATCGCAGACGGCGAGGACCCTGAGGCGAACGGCGACAAGCTATTGGGCTCCGATCCTGAAACCGGACTCGACGTCTGGTTGAAGGTTGGCCGTTTCGGCCCCTACTTTCAGCTTGGCGAACAGGAAAAAGGCTCCAAGGAAAAACCGAAACGTGCAGGCCTGCCAAAGACCTGGGACGTGAATGATGTCAATCTCGAAAAAGCACTGATGCTTCTGTCATTGCCGCGCGAAGTCGGCGCTCACCCGGAAGACGGCGAGATGATTGAAGCTGGCCTTGGCCGTTATGGGCCGTTTGTTAAGCACGGTAAGATTTACGCAAACCTCCAAAATATCGACGAAGTTTTTGAGATCGGCCTCAACCGCGCCGTCACGCTGATTGCTGAAAAGAAAGCCAACCCTCGCAGGCGGCAAGCCGCCAAAGCGCTGAAAGAACTCGGCGAGCATCCCGAGACAGGCGATCCCGTCAATGTCATGGACGGACGCTACGGGCCATATGTTAAACATCAAAAAACCAATGCAACGTTGCCGAACGGGACCGACCCGGAAACCGTAACGCTGGAACGCGCGCTCGAATTGATCGCCGCGAAAGAAAAGAAACCAGCGCGCAAAAAAGCGGCGAAAAAGAAAGCAGCTAAGAAGAAAACGACAAAAAAGAAAGCTGCAAAAAAAACGACAGCGAAAAAAACCACAAAAAAGAAAACTACAAAGAAAAAAACAGCGGCGACGAAAAAAGCCGCCAATTAAACCGTATTTAGCCGGTAAGGCCCAAGCCAAGGCGCCTGGCCATTTTATCTTTTATTTCTATCGCTCTAACACCTTTTTGTGCGCCGCAATAAATTTCATCTGAGCTTCGCGAAATCGTCGCCGAAGCGTCATCAATACTGCCTAAGTCGCACCTCGAGCCGGAACATTCCCGCCGGCTCGGCTCGAAACCTTGAAAAGGAATTTCACAATGCATCGCGCTCTCACGATGACTGCTGCTCTCCTGTTCGCTACGCCCTTGCTCGCACAGGACGAGACTGAAATCTCAATTAACGACGTGCCTGAAAACATCCTCGATGTCGCTATCAACACCGCGCCCGGCGTAACTTTCGATAGAGTCAGTATTGAAGTTGAAAACGGTGTTTCAATCTATGAATTCGAAGCCCGCGATCACAATGGCAACCACATCGAGATTGATGTGACTGAAGACGGCGAGCTTGATGAAATCGAGATGGAAATCGATGAAAGCGATTTGCCGGCGTCGGTTCTTCAGACACTAAACGACGTCGCACCGGGTTTCGAAGCGACGTATATCGAATTATCCGTTCGTGCTGGCGGCGCTGAATTCGTTTATGAATTCGAAGGGCGGATAGAAGGTAGCGCCGTTGACATTGAAATCGCCGAGAATGGCGAATTGCTTTTCATTTCAGATGATATGATGAGCTAACCTGCTTTCCGGCGGCGGGCCGCGCTCGCCGCCAGACTTTCAAACAATTTGATCGATTGAATTTACGCGCCGGTATTTTCGGGCGCCTAACGTGACCATCCTGTAAGGTTTTCTGGTTGCGTTAACATGTTTGTTTGGCGGTTTTTCTGTTGTGTTTTTCTGCCGGTGCTTGCGGCTGCGTGCGCTTCTTCGCCGCCCCGAGAAACTCAACGCCTGAACATCCCGGAAAGACCACAAACCACCAGCGCCAGCCACGGACCGAGGCTGCAAATTTGCCCCGGCATGCGCGTTTCCAACGCCCCGCGAGCAGACGCCAATCTGCAGCTTGTCGGTTATCAGCCTTCTTCAAAGGTCAGCGGAATCACGCTCGACAAAGCGCCGGTTCAATCCTGCCTGTCATCCGGATATGGTCCACGCAGCGGCGGCGCCAGCAGCTTTCACCGCGGGGTGGATCTTTACACACGAGGACCCGCACCTGTTTATGCAGGCGGCGACGGCGTTGTGACGGCGGCTACATCCATGCGTGGCTATGGCAACGTAATTTTTATTCGCCATGGCAGCGGTGTGGAAACGCGCTACGCGCATTTGTCAGAATTTGCTTCCGGCCTTCGAACAGGCAACCGGGTCCGGCGCGGCGACTACATCGGAAAAACCGGAAAAACCGGCAACGCGACCGCTATCCATCTGCACTATGAAGTCCTGGTTGATGGCAGGCGGATCAATCCTTTGACGTTCGGAGGCTAATTCGGTTCGCAACTTCCTCGTTTCCGTGATAATCCACTGTACAATTCAAAAGATAACAGTGAAAGTCCGCATTTGCCGTCCCGTAAGAAGTCTACATCCAGAAAACAGCCGAAGTCCGGTCTCCCCTCAAAAGCTGACATTATTGCCTATCTGAATGACAGCGAAGGAGAAGTCGCGCGCCGCGATATTGCCCGCGCCTTCGGCGTGAAGGGAGAGGCGCGTGCTGAATTGCGATCGCTGCTGAAACAAATGGATGCCGACGGCGAGATTAATCTGAAAAGCGGGAAACGCATCGAACGGGCTGACAGCTTACCACCTGTGGCGCCGATTGACGTGATGTCCGTTGACGACGACGGCGATCTCATCTGCTTGCCTGCCAACTGGCGCGGCGAGACAGAACCGCCGATGATCCGCCTGCCGGCAAAGCGCGCAGCAAAAGTAAAACCGGCGCCTGGCGTCGGCGACAGATTGCTCGCGCGCCTGAAACAAGCGGGTGATGACGGCTATGAAGCCGATGTCATCAAAGCCATCGGCAAAGGCGCGCATCGCTTTCTTGCAGTGTATCGCAAAAAGCGCCGAGGCGGCGTCGCTGACCCGGTCGAACGGCGCGCACGCAACTCTTTCAATATTGATGATGGCGATGAAGCCGGCGCCAAGGACGGCGATCTCGTCTGGGTGGAAACAAAAAACTCGCGCGGCTATGGCCCCAACAAAGCGCGCATTCGCTCCATTGCCGGACATATTGACGACAAGCACGCCTATTCCACCATCGCGCTGGCCAATCATGGCATTCCTACAGAATTTCCTGCAAATGTTCTTGCCGAGGCGAAAAAGGCAAAGCTCCCTCAGCTTGGAAACCGGACAGACTTGCGTGAAACGCCTCTGATCACCATCGACCCGGCTGATGCGAAGGACCATGACGATGCGGTCTTTGCTGAACCCGATCCGGATCCCAACAATCCTGGCGGCTATCGCGTGATCGTCGCCATCGCCGATGTGAGCTATTTCGTTTCGCCGGGCTCGGCGCTGGATAAGGAAGCCCTGAAACGCGGCAACTCCACTTATTTACCGGACCGTGTCGTGCCAATGCTGCCAGAGCGGCTTTCGAACGATCTGTGTTCCCTGCGTGAGAATGAAGACCGCCCCTGCATGGCGGTTGAAATGATTATTGACGTCAATGGCGTCAAAAAACGCCACCATTTCATGCGCGCATTGATGCGCTCTCGCGCAAAACTTTCTTATGAAGATGCCCAGGCGATCAGCGAAGGTGGAAAAGCGCCGGTTGGCTTAAAGGCCATCGTGCTGCACCTCTACGACGCATATCGCGCCCGCATGAAAGAACGCGCAAAACGCGCGCCGCTCGATCTCGATTTGCCTGAACGCAAAATCATCCTCGACAAAAATGGCGATGTGCAGAAAGTCGTCAAGCGCGAGCGTTTCGATGCGCATAAGGTTATTGAGGAGTTCATGATCCTCGCCAATGTGGCGGCGGCCGAAGCGCTGGAGCGCGCTCGAACTCCTGTCATCTATCGTGTTCATGACGAACCTGACCCTGAAAAGCTGGATAGCGTTCGCGACTATCTTGGAACCCTCGATTATTCACTGACCAAAACGGCTGTTCGGCCCGCCAATTTCAATCAACTTTTAAAACTCGCTGAAGGGCGCGATGAAAAAGAGATGGTCTCTGAAGTCGTGCTGCGCTCGCAGCGGCAGGCGGTCTATGATGATGAAAATGTCGGTCATTTCGGACTGAATCTGGCGCGCTACGCGCACTTCACATCACCAATCCGACGTTATGCCGACCTTACCGTGCACCGTGCGCTCGTAAAGGCGTTCAATCTCGGCGAACACGGTCAGACTGAGAAGGAAGCGAAAGATTTAAACAATATCGCCGAACAGATTTCCGATCTGGAACGGCGCTCCGTCGCGGCTGAACGAGAGTCGAATGATCGCTATCTCGCCGGCTATCTGGAAACCAAGGTCGGCGGTGAATTTGACGCGCGGATACGCGGCGTCACGAAATTCGGCCTATTTGTCATGCTCAACGAAACCGGCGCAGATGGTTTCATTCCAATGCGCTCCATTGGGTTTGAGCGATTCCGGTTTGAAGAACGCGAACATTCCGTCATCGGGGAGACTACCGGCGGCGTGTTCCGCCTCGGCCAGCCGGTGCAGGTGAAGTTGGCCGAGGCGGCGCCGTTAACCGGCGGCCTTCGTTTCGAGATGTTGAGTGATCCTTTACCAGGTTCTCCCAAGCGCAAATCACGGGGTGGTAAAAAGCCAGCGAAAAAACGAGGCAAGGCCAAAAAGAAAACCGACAAAAAACCGAAAAAGAAAAAGCGCGGCAAAGCAAACGCTAAACCGCGCAGAATTTAAGGGCTGCTAGTGGTGCTTGATCGGCTCTACGTTTTCATACCCGACCGCTTTCAGCGCGAATGCATAAAGATGCGCGCGTTCTTCCAGTCTTTCAAACCGCGCAGCTGAACCGCCATGACCCGCACCCATGTTCATTCGTAATACGAATGGCCCGCCCTTCCCGACTTCACGCAACTTTGCAATCCATTTGGCGGGCTCCCAATAGGTCACGCGATAATCCGTCAAGCCGCCGGTGGCCATAATCGGCGGGTATTCGACATTCTTTACATTGTCGTAGGGCGAATACGCGGCGATCCAGTCATACTGGTCCGCACCTTCAAGCGGGTTGCCCCATTCTTCCCATTCGGGCGGCGTCAACGGTAAGCCGGCATCGGAAATAGTCGTGATAACATCGACAAACGGCACTGCTGCTAAGACGCCAGCGAACAACTCCGGCCGTAAGTTGACCGTCGCCCCCACAAGCAAGCCGCCGGCGCTGCCGCCATAACTAACGATCTTTTTTGCGGACGTATAATTCTTTTGTATCAGGGCGTCAGCAGCGGCGGTGAAGTCTGTAAAGGTATTCATCTTGTCGCCCAGCTTGCCATCCAGATACCATTGCCGCCCTTTCGCCGCCCCGCCACGCACGTGGGCAACAGCATAGGCAACGCCGCGATCGACAAGTGGCAATACGTTTGTCGAGAAACCGTTTGATATGGTGATGCCGTAAGACCCGTAGCCATAAAGCAGCAAAGGCGCGGCCCCATCCATAGGCGTGGATTTCAGCCGCATAACAACTACCGGAATTTTTGCGCCGTCAGGCGCGGGCGCATCTATTCGCTCAACAACATACTGTGAAGGATCATGACCGCTCGGCACTTCCTGCGATTTCAGCAAGGTGCGTTGCCTGGTCGCCATGTTATAGTCATAAGTCTGCTTCGGCGTTGATGGTGATTCATAGGTGAACCGCAGCATTTCCGTATCAAACTCAAATCCTTCGTCAACACCAAGCGCATACGCTGCTTGATCGAACGAGACTTCATGCGCGTCGCCATCATAATCGGATATGACAATACGCGGCAGTGCATCAAATCGTTCATATCGCACAAAAAATTTGGCAAACGGGATGATGTCCGCGATGTAGGTTCCAGGATTGTGAGCGATCCAGTCTTCCCAATTTTCTTTTCCGGGCGCTGAGATTGGCGCCTTTACAACTTTGAAGTCGACAGCGCCATCCGCATTTGTCTTGATAAGAAAACTGTCGCCGTGGTGTTCTACGTAATACTCGACGCCGTTGACGCGCTCGGCGATCAGTTCAAGTGGCGCCAATGGTGACCTAGCACGCACAAACCGAACTTCCGTCGTAATTTGACTGCCTGAATTTATGAAAACGAATTCACCGCTTTGGCTTTTGGATAAATAAAGGAAATAAGCGCCGTCACGTTCTTTATAAATGACAGGATCGTCCACCGGATCAGCGCCCAGAGTATGGTATTTCACCCAAACCGGACGCTGATTTTCGTCCCGTTCGACATAGAAAAATCCGGAAGAATCTGCCGACCAGATAATGCTGTCACCATCAGCCTGTTCGATTTTGTCTTTAAACTCTTCCTCTGAAGCGATCTTGCGTACAGAGATTGTATAATTTTCTGACCCGACACGGTCTACGCTATAGGCGATCAGATTGTGGTCTGGACTGTGCGCAACTTGTCCAATACTAAAGAACTCAGACTCACCGCTCTCCGCATCACCGTCGAGCAGCATTTGTTCCGCGCCGCCATCACGGCGCATACGGAAAAAAATCGGGTATTGACCGCCGTCACAGAATTTGACGCCGTATTTCCATGCGCCGTCCGCCTGCGGCACGCTGGAATCGTCTTCCTTAATGCGAGCCCGCATTTCCTCAAACAACGTATTCCGCAAACTATCCAAATCCGCGGTGACGTTCTCATAGTAGGTGTTTTCCGCCTCTAGCATGCGGCGCACGTCATCGCGCAACCTGGCGGGCTCCTTCAACACCTCCTGCCAATCATCATCCCGGATCCAGGCATAATTATCGACACGCGATCGCCCGTGCTGGGTGAAGGTTTGAGGCTTTTTCCCAACCCCTGGCGGTAAAATATCTTCCGCGCCTCGAAATGCGCTTTTCTTCGTCATATCTGTCTCTTTTTGTTAGGCGCGAAGCTAACATCGCCCTCACTTGCGCTATTCAAGACAGACATAATACCGTTTTCATGCTGCCTGCAATTGGGATAAGTTACTGAGTAAAAACAGTTTTTCGTTTCGCGACTCAATTGTCAGAAATCATAACAATCGGGTGAAAGGTCGAACGCAACTGTAGCCAGACGGCTCAAGGCCTATCATATCTACTAAAACATCAGGAGACTTTTATGTTGAGAGCAGCCTTGGCGTTTACCGTAAGCATAGTACTGGCGGCGGTCATATTTCTTTCACCATCCAGCGATGCGATCGCTCAATCAGAGGACGCTTCGTTTTCAGAATTTCTGGTGGTAGCAGGCGGCTGCTTCTGGTGTGTCGAATCTGATTTCGAAAAACTCGAAGGCGTTGGTGATGTCCTTTCCGGTTACGCTGGCGGTGAGATGGCAAACCCGACATATCGCAATCATGAAGGACATTTAGAAGTCGCTAAAATTCCTTATGATCCAAGTGTCGTCACTTACCGTGAACTTGTCGATTATTTTTTTCGCCACATAGACCCTTTTGACGATGGCGGCCAATTTTGTGACCGGGGTCATTCCTATACGACCGCAGTTTTTTATAACAACGCGGCTGAATTTGAGGCGGCCAACGCATCCAAAGCCGCAGCGGAAGAAGAACTTGGAAAACCTGTTGTTACTCCCGTCCGCGAGCTGTCACAGTTCTGGATTGCGGAGGACTATCATCAGGATTACTACAAGAAAAATCCTGTTCGCTATAACTTTTACCGCAGAAGCTGCGGCCGGGACCGGCGCGTAAACAGTATCTGGGGGAAATAAAAAAAACGCCGCAGCTTCAACTGCTGCGGCGCTATTATCGTGATTACAAACCGACTTTTCGCAATTACTCGTCAGAGTCAGGAACAGAGAATCCCCTGTCACGCATTAACGCTTCCACTTGCGCATCGCGGCCGCGGAACTCCCGATAAGCTTCAGTCGGATCCATCGCGTTTCGAGGTGCGAAAATGTATTCCACAAGCCGTTTGTTGAGTTCCTTGTTGTAGAAACCGCCTGGAGCTTCGGCGAACATCTCGGCGGTGTCAGCAGTCAGTACATCCGCCCACATGTAGCCATAGTAACGCGCCGCATAAGACTCTCCGGAAAAAATATGCCCGAAATGCGGACTTCTATGTCGCATGACAATCTCATCCGGCATGCCAAGTTCCGCCAGCGTCTCGCGTTCGAAGGTGTCCACATCTAACCCTTCCGGATCAATCATGTGATAACGCATGTCCATTAACGCAGACGCCAGATATTCAGTCGTATCAAAGCCTTCATTGAAGTTAGATGCGGCTTTTATTTTCGCCACGAGCTCAGCCGGAATGGGTTCACCTGTTTCAGCATGGATCAGGTAATTATCAATGACCTCATCTGTCCACAGATGATATTCCAGAAACTGCGATTGAAATTCGGTGTAATCGCCCACGCCGCCGTTCAGCGTTGGGTAATTCACGTTGGACGATAACGCATGAAGCGCATGACCAACTTCGTGGAATAGCGTTTCCGCATCGCTCGCTGACAAAAGAGTCGGTTGGCCTTCAGCGCCAGGAATGAAGTTGGAATTGTTCGTTGCAAGAACGACTTTTTCCTCACCATCAAGCGTATCATGGCTTCGGAAGCTCGACGCCCATGCGCCAGAGCGTTTCCCCTGACGCGCGAATGGATCGAAATACCACAAGCCTATAAGTTCGCCTGAGGTTTTATCCGTCACTTCCCAAACGTCTATGCCCTCTCGATAAACAGGAACTGTTCCTGTTTCGAGCGGTGTAAATTCAAAATTGAAAACTTCCCCGGCCACAAAAAACATTGCATCGCGTAGTTTATCTAGCTGGAGATATTGTTTGACCTCGTTTGAATCGAGATCATATTTCGCCTGGCGGACTTTCTCCATATAATAGCGGTAGTCCCAGGGTTGAATTTCGAAATCACCGCCTTCTGCGTCGACAATTTCCTGCATGCTGGCGACGTCTTCACGAACGCGCGCCGTTGAGGCTTCCCAAACGCCTTCCATCATCTCCAGGGCCCGCTCAGGGGTTTTGGCCATGTTGGTTTCAAGCCGCCACAAGGCGAAATTGTCGTAGCCAAGCAGGGCAACGCGCTCGTCCCGAAGCTTCAGAATCTCTGGAATAAGCGCGTTATTGTCGTGCTCGCCGCCATTATCACCACGGCTGTAATAGTTGTTCCAAACCGTTTCACGGATCTCCCGTTCATCGGAATAAGTCAGGAACGGGTCCATGGATGAACGCGTGTTTGTGATCGCGTATTCGCCCTCACGCCCGCGCTGAGCAGCCGCCGCCGCTGCAGCTTGGACAAACGACGCCGGCAATCCGCCAAGCTGATCTTCCGTTAGATACGTAACGTAACCTTCCTCATCGGCAAGGACATTATTGGCAAACTGGTTTTGCAATTCAGCCAAGCGTTTGTTGATCGCCGCGTATCTTTCCTTCGCTTCGCCTTCCAGCGTAGCGCCGGTTCTTGTGAACCCTGTATAGGTCAGCCAAAGCAATCGCTGTTGTTCCGGCGTCAGTTTCGCCTTTTCTTCTTCATTCTCATAAACCGCTTTTACGCGCTGAAAGAGATTTTCGTTCTGATTGATTTTTGAGCTGAACTCCGAGAGTTGCGGGACCATTTCCTGCTGTATCGCCCGAAACTCCGGCGTTGATTCCAGTGAGGACCAAATCGACCAATAGGTGAATACCCGGCCAAGTTCATCACCTGCTTTCTCCATAGCGACGATGGTGTTGCCGAAAGTCGCTGGCTCAGGGTTGTTAGCGATCGCATCGATTTCAACCAGGTTTTGAGCCATACCCGCTTCCAATGCGGGCTTTAGTCCATCGAGTGTCGCCTCATCAAAATGTGGAACGCCCTGATATGGTCCGTCAAAGGGAGACAGAAGAACCTGTGCTGCAGGGTTCGAAACTTCTATGTCGGGAACACCAGCGAGAACAGCATCGGCTTCGGCGTCAAATGCCGCTCTTTGTTCGGCTTCGCTCATGGTCGTTTCAGGGCTTGCGGGCTCCGACATGCTGGACTCCGCTTGTTGGTCTGTTTCATTGCTCTGACGATCGCACGCGGCAAGCGCCGCCATGAGAGCCATCGTCGATACAAGTACTTTCTTCCGCATTATGCGGCTCCTTTCGTGATTAGGTATTATGCGAGGCCCCCGCCACTGCGATTTGAAAACCTTCATGAGCCCGTCTTGCCAGGCTCATTGCCGGCGCATCCTGCTGGGGCCCGGCTTGGCTGGCAAGCGGCAAATGCCGGATTCCGCTCATTTCATCGCCGAATCGTAACGTTTCGTCACAGCTTGCTTGGCAATTTCCCCGGAGGCGGCTGCTGCTGCGAGATGCAGTGAAAGGACCCGCCGCCCGTCAAAATATGAGAAGAATCAATCGCAAAAAAATGCGGTCGGTCTATTTCGGCTTTCAGAATTTCGATCGCCTCGTTTGAGGGATCAGAATGACCGGATAAAGCGCCATAACAAGGCATGATGACCGCGTTGTTCGAGATATAAAAATTCATGTGACTTGCGGCGGCGGGTTCGCCATCAAGCAACACCCTGCCAGGCGAAGGAATAGTAATCACCTCAAGCTTACTGCCGCCAGCATTAGTAGACTGGGAAAGAACCTTTTCAACCTCGCCCAGCACTTTCGCATTAGGATCGTCATTGCCAGTCGGCCGCATACAGACAACTTTTCCTGGCGCGATAAAACGCGCAAGGTTATCGATATGGCCGTCTGTGTGATCACCCTCCAGTCCTTCATCAAGCCAGATCACTTTCGCAGCGCCCAGTGCAGACTTCAAGACTTCCTCAACATCGCGTTCGCTCATATTCGGATTTCGATTTCTATTGAGCAAGCACTGACGTGTCGTAAGGAATGTGCCTTCTCCGTCCGTTTCAAGAGCGCCGCCCTCGCCGATGAAATCTTCAAACTTGCGCAAGCGCATATCTGAGAAGCGTGCAATCTCTTCAGCGATTTTTTCATCGGACGGCAGCAAATATTTTCCGCCCCAACCGTTGAATGAGAACGCGCTCGCTGCGAGCGCACCGTCTTCGGTCTTAACGAAAATCGGCCCCGTGTCGCGCAGCCATATATCGCCGATTGGCGCATCGTGGAGAGTCAAAAGGTCCGGCTCGGGCAACCGGCTGCGCATAATTTCTGCAGCCGCCAGCGCCTCCCGGCCATTCGCCAACACGTTTACACGCTCGCCGCGCTCAGCGGATGAAGCTCCGCCTGGAAACAGGATCGCCCGAATGAAGTCTTCAACCTCGGCTCTCGCCGGGCCCAGATCATTCTCCCATAGATCTGGCGCACTGGGCCACCCAATCCAGACGGCGTCGTGACGTTCCCATTCGGCAGGCTGACGACGGAGCGAGTACATGAATGCTTTTTCCTTTCCTGTGCACGGATATTGCCGAGCCCGCGTACCGTCCGTATATAGGCTGCTGCGGAATGTTCCGCGACATAGAAATCTTCGGGGCGGGGTGAAATTCCCCACCGGCGGTAATGCAGGTTTTCTGTTGGAAAATGCTGATGAGCCCGCGAGCTGACGCGAACGTTAAAGTCCGCTGACGCAGGATCCTGGTGAGAGCCCAGAGCCGACGGTCACAGTCCGGATGAGAGAAGGTTTGCGTGAGAAGCATGGCGAATCCGTTGTGGCGGGTCGCCTGCTGATGGCAATGCGTTAGGGCGGAGCGCCGCCTACAACCGTATTGTTTGCGCATCTTGCCAGCTTCATCGCTGGCGGCTTTCCCTTGTCATCCCTGTTTTTAAGGATGCTGCATGTCAGCATCAGGACGGGTGTGATGCGTAAAGAGTTATTGTTCGGCTTGAGCATTGGTTGCGTTTTGGTTGCGCAGGCGCATGGGCAGACACAGCCTGTAGATGAGATCATCGTCGTCGCCGACCCGCTGGAGCTTATTGAGCTTGAAGAAAGCCGGGCGGTCATGGGACTTGACCTCTCTTATGCAGAAGCGCCGCGATCAGTAAATGTCATCAGCGATGCAACCATCGAAAGGTTCAGCATCGAGACGGTCGATGATCTCGCCGCTTTTGCGCCGGGAACCTTTACGGGCAGTTTTTTTGGCGTGCCGGGGGCTGTGTCATTACGCGGCAACCGTGCGGACACATACTTTCGTGGCTTCAAGCGGGTAGAAAACCCCGGCACGTTTCCGACGCCGCTTGGCGCGAGCGAGCGGATCGAAATCGTCAAGGGACCGACCCCGGCGATTTACGGTGCGGGCCGTGTCGGCGGGCTGTTGAATATCACGCCGCTCACCGCCCGAACCGCGAAGGAAGTTCGCGATGAAGGTCATTTGCTTTCACTAAGCGGAACGCTTGGGTCCTATAACAAGCGCATTATCCGCGGCGATGGCGGTATCGCATTTGACCTTGGCGGCTATGACGCAGGCCTTTACGCCCATGCCGAATACGAAAATTCAGACAGTTTTTATCGCGGCATTGAGCCTGAACGAACCCTGGTGCAATCGGCGTTCACGCTCGCCGGCGATAATATCGAGATGGAGCTTGGCGGCGCTTTTTTTTCCTCAAACGGCTACAAGCAAACGCCAGGCTGGAACCGCGTAACGCAAGACCTGATTGACAACGGCGTTTACATCACTGGCCGCGACACTGATCTTGCCGACCTGAATGGAGACGGCAAGCTGACGCCTGATGAAGTAGACGCCGCTGTAGGGTCTTTCTTCGGCACATCCAACATCCGGCAATTCGTCGATTTTGGCGTCTTTCCCGCTCCGGCTTTCGAACTCGATACCGGCGTCGGAACGGGAACCCTCAGCGCGCGCACCGTTTTTATTTCCAATAACGATATCGCCGACGCCGAGACCTTAACTGCCTATGCCGATCTCGGATGGTCCGCCGGCAATGGCGAGCTTCGCATACAAGGCTTTTTCGACTCGATGGAAAGCGCGCTTTATCAAAGTTACGGTTTTGCGGCTGAGTATATTTCGGATGTTTACGAACTGCGCGGCAGTTATGCGTTCGGCTGGAACATCGGACCGGTCGTTATTGATTCAATATTCGGCGCGTCATGGCGGTCCTATGACA
This sequence comes from Hyphococcus flavus, assembly GCF_028748065.1. Lineage (GTDB taxonomy): Bacteria > Pseudomonadota > Alphaproteobacteria > Caulobacterales > Parvularculaceae > Hyphococcus > Hyphococcus flavus. Next base: position 3,302,414 of record NZ_CP118166.1, read on the forward strand.
ACACGACCCGTCAGACTTTTCTGTCAGGCTATCTTGTCCTTGACCGGCGCGATCTGACCGTTGGACCGGCGGGCAATGATATTTTCGACGATCCTTTCTCCGTGGAGCCGAACGGCATCGACTGGGACACCGATCTTGATAGCCGCTGGACCGATCTCGCCTTTTTTACGGCGAATGACGTCGCGCTAACGGATCGGTTTCATTTGCTCGCCAGTTTGCGGCTCGACCGGTTTTCCGCCTCATCGATTAATACGGGCGCGACGATTTTCGATCCTGGCCTTGGCTTCACGCAGTTCGAAGCCGATGAATTCACGCCAAGCTATGAATTCTCCCTGCGATATGACGCGCTCGACTGGCTCTCATTCTATGGAACCTACGCTGAAAACAATGCGCTCGAAACAAACGACGGCGGCGGCATTGAAGTCGACCGGATCGCGCAGGGAAACTTTGTGGCGGATTCCGACCTTTTCGAAGCCGGATTGAAAATAAAACGCCGCGATCTTGTAGGCTCGCTCGCTTTTTACGATCAAAACCGAACCCGACAGGACCCGTTCGGCAATCTCGATGAGGAACAATCAAAAGGAGTTGAAGGAGAGCTGCGTTATCTTCTTAGCGACGCCTTCAGCCTCAACGGTGCGGTCACCTGGCAACAAACTGAAGTCAGCGCGCCAGGACAATGCGGCTCCGGAAACGGGGAATTTGTCGTTATCCCGCCAGTACGCGCTGGCGTTTCACCCTTTGACGGTTATGGCGGTCTCTTCGCGGCGCTGAACGCGTCTTGCCTGGCGGAGCTTCAGGATGGATACGTTCGCAATACGGCCCCGGAATGGCTCGCCTCAGGGTTTCTCACCTATACTGGCCCGTACACCGATGTCGGCTCCTTTGGCGCATCGGCAGGCGTTGTTTATGTGGGCGAGACAGGCGGAAAAATTGACGGCGCCGTCACCCTGCCCGACTATATTCTCGCAAAGGCGGCGTTCTTTTACGAATTCCGCAACCTGTCGCTGATCGTCAACATCGATAACCTTTTCGATAAACGCCATTTCATCCCGGTGCAGAATGTCTATGAGGAAGTCGGCGCCCTCCCCGGCCGCGGGCGCGAATTCTCCGTCACTCTTACAGCACAGTTTTAGGAGCGCGTGGTGTTCATAAATTTTCGGGCGGCAGCCCTGTTTATCATTCTTAGTCTGATCTTTTTCCATATCACGGCATCGACATTCGCGTCTCTCGGGGTGGTGTTGCCTGCCATGATCAGCGAGCTTGAATGGAGCTGGACCGAGGCCGGTTTCGGTTTCACCGCGCTCGCGCTTTTTACCGGATTGTTCAGTCCGGTCGCCGCCACCAGCCTCAAACGGCTTGGCCTGCGCGGCAATTACGCCCTTGGCGGTTTTTTAATGGCGTCCGGCTTCGTCATGCTAGCCGTGACGAAAGGGCTTATGCTCTATCTGGCGGCGGCATCGTTTCTCGGCGCCGGTTTCGCGTTGCTGGCGAATGTGCCGAGCGTGTTCGTCGTCTCGCAAACAGTCACTAAAAAATCCCGCAATTTCATGATCGGAACGTATCTCGCCGCCGGTGGTTTTGGCGGCGTCGCCGGACCGCTCATCGCCAATGGCATTCTCGAAAGCGGCGCTGACTGGCGGCTTTTCTGGAAGCTGACTTTAATTTTCGTCGTCGTTCTGACGGTTCTGTTTCTGGTTTTTGCTGATCGCCGTTTGCTCGAAAACGCGGAAAGCGACGATGATAAAACGCAGCCCGCCGCGCGCGGCGCCGAAGCGCCTGCCCGAGACTGGACCGTCGCTCAGGCGCTGCGATCTCCGGCTTTTTACGTTATCGGCGGCGCCTTGATGGCGGCCTATTTTTGCGGCGTTTCCGTCTCAAGCTGGGCGGTCACCCACCTAACCGGCCTAGGCCTTTCCGCCGGTTTCGCCAGCGCCATGCTGAGCCTCCACGCTGCATCCAATGCGCTTGCGCGCGCCGCCGGCGGCATCGCGGTGAAGGTCATTCGCGCCCGTTACCTCCTGCTGAGCGGGCTCGCAGCAGAAGCAATCGGCATGATCGCGCTTTCAATGGCCTCCGATCCCGCGACAGCGATTCTTTTTGCGGTTTTCGAAGGCTACGCGTTCGGCATGATCCTGTTTGCAACGACCGTTCTGCAAATCGAATATTTCGGCCTTAAAAACTCTCCGGCGATTTTGGGCGCCATGAACCTGTTCGCCACTGTCGCCATGCTGGGGCCGACGCTGACAGGCGTCACCGGCGATATTTTTGGATCGTTCTCGCCGATCTTTATCGCCTACGGCGTTATAGCAGGGGTCCTGGTCCTTGCCGGATTGTTTATCCACAACCCGAATGAGCCCGCTGATAGAAGCGACGCCGTATAAAGAAAAAGGCGGCCCGAAGGCCGCCTCTTCCCACCATACTCTAACCAGAGGGATTAGAAGTCGTAGCGAACGCCGAACTGAACCGCCCAAACAGAAGGGTTAACTTCCTGCTGGAGTTCCGGATCTTCGAATGCGCTGATAATGTACTGGCCGCCGGAGATACCGCCGAGCTCATAGACCTCAACGCCTTCAGCCACATTGCCGCGATCCCAACGCTCAAAGACGTTCATGCCATCGTCAATCAGATTAAGCGCATTCTCGATATCTACGAAAACCTGGAACCTGTCGCTGCCAAAGAAACCAGGAATATCCTGCGAAATCCGGATATCCATGTCTTTGAACCACGGATCTTTAAATGCGTTACGCGGTGCGATCTGTCCCGCATATTCGCTCAGGCCGCTTGAATCCAAGAACGCGAAGAGTGCATCAACATCAGCCGCACTTAGCATGGACGTATCGATCAGCGGATCGCTTGGACCTGTCGGCACGTAAAGAAGGCGGCGTGCTTCATCATCACTATCGCCCAAGAAGTCATCAGCATCATCTTGGAACACGTAGCTAAAGCGATTGCCGGAACGTGCATTGAAGAAGATATTCAACCGGGTCGGATAGTCTTTAATGAACTCCTGACTGAACCGAGCCGCCATCGTGAAGTTATGATTGTTCACGAACTGTGACGGCGCGAGGAAAGCCTGGTTCGGTGTGACCACGGCAACTTCTTCAAAGCTAGAGCCAGCCGTCGAGCTGTTACTTGGGTTAACGACTTCAGCAGTTGAATAGGCATAACCTACCATAAAGTCGAACGCGCCTGGGCTATTGCCAAGGTTGTATTCGAAACGCTTAGCGAACGCGGCCGAAATATTTTGCGTAAAGCCGCCATCGCCAATTGCGTTGGTGAGTAGGATATCCTCATCAGTGAATCCAGAGTCACACAGACCGCTATCGGAAAGATCCGACCCTGCAAAACCCTGGCGGATACCGAGGAATGTCGCGTCGCAACCCGCGTTAAGCGGATTAACGTTGTTGATAATCGGACGACCATCAGGCGCTACCTCACTTGTCGGAGTCAACTGGAGGTTAACCCAATCAGTCGGGTTTTTCAGTTCAGAACGTATGAAATCGATCTGAACATTCCAGTCGTCGAAGAAGCCGCCACCGCCGGTAAAGTTGGTGTAGTGCGACAGACCAACGTTGTAACGAAGAACTGATGGCAGTTTGAAATTCGGGTCCACTGCGTTCACTGCCGCTCCGTTTTGCGTAGCTTCGGCAATTTGCTGTGAAGTGATGCAGGCAGGAATGCCCGTGAACGTACCACCCGAAACAACTTGTAAGTCAGACATGTTACAAGCTGGGTTACCCGAGTTACCCGAACCAATGGCGCCGCCAAAGTTCTGGTAGTTGTTGGCGAACCAAACACTTGGGTCACCGCCAGAGAATACGCCTACGCCCCCACGGAACTGCGTTTCACCAAATATTGTTTCGCCGGCATCATAGTTCACACCGAAACGCGGTTGAATGATATCTAGCCCGTCAAAAGCCTTGGTGTTGGAAAAGCCGTATTTCTGGAAGAATACTGGGTTAAACCTTGGGTCGTCGTCTGAACCATAATAGTCGTAACGCAGACCAACGGTAGCAATCAGGTCGTCTGTGACCTGAATCTCATCCTGAACGTAAGCCGTGTAGATGGTGCGGCGGAATTCAGCTGCTGCATCATTAATGTCGCCGGTGAAGGAACCGCTACCAGTAATCTCAGACGCAAGACCAGCTTCAAAGTCTGCAAGTGAGTCGAAAGTGATCGTTCCGGTCGCATCGGGTACGAAGAGGTTGAAGACATCAAACTGATCAACCTCGATACCTGCTGTCAATGTGTGGCGACCTGTGACCCAATCAGCTTTGAACTTGATCTGATCAAGCTGGGTTTGCAGGTCATTCGCGGAGCGGAAGAAGCCAGGGCCAGAAAGAACCGCACCAGTGTCACCATTATTCATGATGTTTTCAATGAGAATCCGTGGTTTTGGATTTCCATCTTGCGCTTCACCGCCACCCACAGGGCCTTGAATATCTTCAACATCGAGTCGAGAGACACGGATTTCAGTAGAAAAATTATCCGTCCATTGTGAAAACAGGCGAGCTGAATAGTTCTCGCTATTCGTACCCTCGTTTTCAAAGTTGTCGAAGAACGTGAAATCAGCATCAAATCCGAGGTCATCAGGATCCTGACGCAGTTCGCGAAGCCGTGAGTAGGTTAGCTCAAGACGATGATCATCATTGATTGCCCAGTCTACCCGACCAAGAATACGACGGCTTTTGTCGGGAAGGTTTCGGGCAAAGCCCATCGCATCACGGCCATAAACTGTCTGGAGCGTATTTGCGATATCATTGGCAACGCTCTCCGGCAGGTAGTCTAGTTCGTTGGCGAAGCCCGCGCCGAGGGGGCCGGTATCGACAGTAGAACCACCATCCTGCACTTCTTCGTAAGCGCCAAAGAACCAGAGGCGGTCTTTGATGATCGGCCCACCAAGTGATGCGCCCCAGTTCCAATCTTTAAACTCACCAGACCGAACTGTATTTCCATCGATCGTTTCGCCAGTTAAGTCACCATTATTGAAAACGCCGAATGCGCCGCCATGAAATTCATTGGTGCCGGCCTTGGTAACAACGTTGATGTTACAACCGGAAAACTGGCCATACTCAACATCGAACGGAGAAAACTCGACAGATGTCTCGCGAACAGCGTCAAATGGAATAGGCAGGTTATTACGGTTCGGAAAACCAGAGTCGTTCAGACCGAAACCGTCTGCATTGCGAACACCATCGATCGTGAAAGAGTTGGAACGGAAGTTGCCGCCAAGGCAGCTAATGGAATCATTGTTGTTCTCATCAATCGTAACGCGTGGATCGAGACGGATTACGTCGCGAATGTCGCGGTCGATGGATGGAAGGGATTCGAGGGTATCAAGGTCGAACGAAGCGCTTGGACCAATCGCTAATTCAGAAACGTTCGAGCGTGTCGCTGTAACGATAATCTGGTCTGCACCCGCAGCGGCAGAACTCAAATTGAACGTCAAGGATGTAGAAGAGCCAAGGTTTGCTCGAATATTCTCAAATCGCTGGGATTGATAACCGCTCAATGATGTCGTCACTGTGTAAGGACCGCCGACTGGCAACCCGCGCGCAGCAAAGGAGCCATTGTCATCGGTCGTCAAGGTCCTCGTTGCACCGGTCCGTGTATCAATGACCATGACCTGTGCACCTGCAGCCGGAGCACCGCTAGGTAGCAGTACCGAGCCACGAATTTCAGATGTTGTTTGCTGGGCGTGCGCAGGCGTCGGTGCGACAACGGTCGAAAAGGCCGTTGTTAGCGCGATCGCCGCTACGCCAGCGGAAAGCGTGTTCGAAAGTTTCATGTGTGAAATCCCCAAGCTGGAACAAAGATGCCGCAACCCCATTGCGGCTCAATACGCGACAGGCCTTAGGTAAAGGAGATGACAAACAGATGACAATACGGAGCGGTTTTCTTTAAATTTCTGCGACGTTTTGGCATTTCGGCCTGCCGACGCTCGTGTGGAAAATAAAGGCGTTTAAAGCAAAGGCTTAAAAGCCATGGGGCAAATCCTCCGGATACGGACGCCACAGCTCGCCTGAAATGCGTTGAAAAGTGTGCGCGAACGGCCACACATTTATGCAGGTAAAGTTATAGCGTCACATCCGCTCTGGCGCTTCGAGGCCAAGCAGATCGAGCAATAGGCCCAGCCTCTCCCCCACCATGATCGCCAGCGACAACCTTGAAGCGCGGATCGCTGCGTCAGCCTCATCTATGATGCGGCAAGCGGCATAGAATTTTGAAAACGCCTGCGCGAGCTGGAAGGCGTAATCACACAGGATATGCGGCATACGCTTTTGATAAGCCTCGCGCAGGGCATCCCCGAAATTCAACAGCATTAGCACAAGGTCGCGTTCTTCCGGCGCATGGATAGACACAGGACCTGGCTCGCCGGCGTTTGCAGCCTGCACCTTGGCGACGATTGAGCGAACCCTGACGCTGGCATAGAGCAGATACGGCCCGGTTTTGCCTTCAAAAGCCATGAACCGGTCAAGGTCAAAGATGTAATCACTCGTTCGCGGGTTTGAGAGATCGGCGAATTTCAGCGCGGCCACGCCCACTTTTCTGGCGACATCGAGTGTCTCTTTCTCGTCGAAATCCTCGGCAAAACCATTCTCCGACAGGCGCTCAAGGGCCTTTTCTGTCACCATATCGATGAAATCGCGAAGCTTGAGCGTGCCGCCCGCGCGGGTCTTGAACGGCTTTCCGTCTTTGCCGTTCATGGTGCCGAACCACAAATGCTCCAGCTTTTCTTCTGGAAAGTAACCCGCGAGATCGACCGCCCGGAACACCTGTTCAAAATGCAGCCGCTGGCGGGCATCGACAACATACAGAATGCGATCAGGGGCCAGCTCTCGTTTCCGATCGACGATGGTAGCGATATCAGTCGCGTGATACCCCACCGCGCCCTGAGAATTCAGGAAAATGATCGGCGGCATCTCTTTCTTGTCGTCGTCGCGAGCCACACGGATGATCTGCGCGCCGTCAGATTCTTCTATTACTCCCCGCTTGGACAGATCTTGCGTTAACTCCGGAATGAGCGGGTCAGCATCCGCCTCACCTTTCCAAAGATCAAACTCAACGCCGAGGTCGTCATAGTCCTTGCGCATGGCTTCGACGGAAAGGTCTACAAAGCGCCGCCACAGCGCGCGATAGCCCGGTCTCCCCGCTTGCAGCGCTTTCGTCGCCTTACGGGCCAAGTCAGCCCGCGCGGGATCTTCCTTGCAGGCGGCTGACGCCAACGGATACATCTCTTCCAGGTCAGCGAGCGTGATTGGCGGCGCCGATGGAAACGGTCCCGCAGCCCCTTCTTCGAAAAACGCAAGCTCTGGCTGGCAGATTTCAAGCTCAGAGATAAGCTGGCCCATCTGCAGGCCCCAATCGCCAAGATGAACATCGCCGGTGACATCGTCTCCAACAAAACGGCAAATGCGTTTAAGGCTCTCGCCGATAATCGCAGCGCGCAAGTGACCGACATGCAGGGGCTTGGCGACATTGGCGCCGCCATAGTCAATTACAATTTTTTCAGGCGCAGGCTTTTTCCATTCACCGCCCTCTTCAAGACTTGCCGCAAGATAGTCGTCAGCAAGCTTCAGGTTGATAAAACCTGGGCCCGCCACCATGATTTCAGAGAATTGCGCGGCTTTACTCAAACGCGCCTTGATCGCTTCAGCGATCTCTCGCGGGTTTTTCTTTGCTGCTTTCGCTGCTGCGAGTGCGCCGTTGCATTGAAACTGCGCAAGATCCGGCCGATCAGCGGGTTTTACAGCGCCAAGCTCAGCCGCAAGGCCTTCGCTGACGAATGCTTCGCCAACGAGTTTCGACAACTGATCCTTTAAGGTCATTTTATATTCGGAAATTTCAAGCTTTTGCCGGAACGATTATAGATCGCCTGTTCAGGCGTTACCGCAAAACCGACAATAACTTCGAAATTCAAACCGGAGATATTCTCATCTCTGCGCGGAATAACAATTTCATCTACATCGACGCGTTTAACCTGAACGTCTTCATCGTCATCCCATTCAATCGGAACAGCGAATTCTTTTTTGGCGATCACTTCGGAATTCGTGCGGGTAACGGCGACAAAGTACTTGAAAACTTTCTGATTGTCGGTCGCCTTGGGGCCACGGCCGAAGGCGAGATCAATGGACACTTCCATTTCGATTGGGTTGTCCGTGTAATAGCGGCAGGCGCTGCCGACATCGACGATCTCTCCTGAGTAGGTGATATTTTCGGCTGCTTGCTGCCCCTCGAAATCGATGAACCGGGCAGCTTCGCTAAGAACGACAATATTCGGACATGGCGCCGGATTGGCCTCCTGCGAGGCGCGATATTCGTCAGACGATGCACAGGCTGATGCGGCTGCGGCGATTAGCGCTGGTGCGAGGAGTTTGTTCATGGACGCGAACCCTTATATTCAATCATGAAATCGCCTTAACGCCGCCTTGTAGCCGCCGCGCTGGCGTCCTTACATGTTCAAGCGGTTCTCGTAGCGTCTCGCCGCTTGTGGCGCAACGCCTGAGGGAGCCCGGCAGCCAGGCAATGAAGGAGAGCGGCCAGGACATGACAGCGCCTCGCCCCCAAGCCACTGACGACCTATCCATTTTAACTGTGAGATTGGCGTCTCCACGCGGTTTTTGCGCTGGTGTCGAACGCGCCATCAGGACTGTTGAGGATACGCTGTCGCAATATGGCAGGCCTGTATTTGTGCGCCACGAAATCGTCCACAATGTTCACGTGGTGTCCCGGCTTGCCGCCATGGGAGCCGTGTTCGTCGAATCACTAGACGAGGTGCCCTCGGACCGGCCCGTTGTGTTTTCCGCCCACGGGGCGCCAATATCCGCACATCAAAAAGCCGACAGTCGGCATTTGGTTAAAATAGATGCAACCTGTCCGCTGGTTTTGAAGGTCCACAATCAGACACGCCGTCACATCGCCGCGGGCCGCCATGTCATTCTCATAGGCCATGCCGGTCATCCTGAAGTTATCGGCACCATGGGCCAGGCCCCTGATGGCGGCAGTATCACGCTGATTGAAACCGAAGATGAAGCATCTAAGGTATCCCTTCCTGATGCTCCCCTCGCTTATGTAACGCAGACTACCTTATCGGTTGATGAAACCCGGGGCATCATTGACGTGTTGAAAAGCCGCTTTCCCGATATTGCGGGACCTGCGAAAGAAGATATCTGTTACGCAACGTCGAACCGGCAGGCGGCGGTAAAAGCTACAGCGCCGGGAACCGATCTCTTTGTTGTCATTGGATCGGAAACTTCGTCTAATTCAGTCCGGCTTGTTGAGACAGCGCTTGCAGCGGGCTCAGCAAAAGCAGTCCTGACGGATGGCGCGGACTCGTTTGACTGGTCTCTATGTGATGCCGCCCGATCAATCGGCGTCAGCGCTGGCGCATCTGCACCGGAAGAGCTGGTGGAAGCTTTTTTGACGACACTCGCGAAAAAGAGGCCAATCAAAATAGAATCGGTCGAAACAGCAAAAGAAAACATCGTCTTCAAACCGGCGTTACGCCTTGCAAGCTAACTTTTTCTTTTCTGGATGTTACCATGATCGAAGTCTTCACTGACGGCGCGTGTCTCGGCAATCCCGGTCCTGGCGGATGGGGCGTTCTTATCGTGGACGCTAAAGAGGAACACGAGCTCAGCGGCGGGGAAGAAAACACAACCAATAACCGTATGGAACTGCTGGCGGCTATTCAGGCGCTGGAAGCGACGTCGGCTGACCGCCCGATCATCTTGCACACAGACAGCCAATACGTAAAAAACGGCATCACGACCTGGATCCACGGTTGGAAACGCAATGGCTGGAAGACATCCGCCAAAAAGCCCGTCAAAAACCGGGATCTGTGGGAAACCCTCGACGCGCTAATCCAGAACCGTGAAATCGACTGGCGCTGGGTCAAAGGTCATGCCGGACACGCGGGCAACGAACGAGCAGACACGCTCGCCAGCACGGCGGCTCAGAAATTTTCCTAGAACCGCCGTGTGAGAAGATAGGTTTAAAGTTGTCCAAGCATGTGGTCAGCGCTCGAAACGTCGAACGCGCCTGGTTGTTCAACATTCAAATGCTTAACGACGCCATCTTCAATAACCGCTGAAAACCGCTGTGAACGCTCGCCCATGCCGAAGCCTTTGCCGTCCATAGTCAATCCAAGCGCACGAGCGAAATCGCCATTTCCGTCAGCCATCATCTCAACCTTGCCGCCGGCATTTTGATCCTTGCCCCATGCATCCATGACGAAAGCGTCGTTCACGGACATGCAAACAATCTTATCAACGCCTTTTGATTTAAACTCCTCAGACTTTTCAACAAAGCCGGGAAGATGCTTGGCGGAACATGTCGGGGTAAAAGCGCCAGGCACGGAGAATAGCGCAACTTTTCCGCCCCCAAATAGTGCGCCGGTTTCCGCTTCCTGAGGTCCCTCGGCCGTCGCCAGCATGACTTTTACGTTCGGTATTTTATCACCAACAGATATGCTCATAGGGATCCTCCATAATTTTTGAAACGTGGGCGCGTTGTAGGGCTATGAACCGGCTCAGTCCACCTGTTTCCACGCATCAGCACGGCTTGCATAGCCCTTAGCTGCACCTTACTTTCTCATAGATATGACAGAGGCCGATCACGAACGCGAAAATAGCGAGCAGGACTTTTTGGAAGGCCAAATCCTAATCGCCATGCCGAATATGGGCGATCCGCGGTTTGACCGATCCGTCATTCTGGTCTGCGCCCATGATGAAGAACACGCCATGGGCGTGATCGTCAACAAGCCGCTAGACGATGTTGATCTCGCTGAACTTCTTGAGCAGCTAAAGATTGAACCTCAACCTGGGGCGGATGAAACGCCGGTTTATTTTGGCGGGCCTGTTCAAACGGAACGCGGCCTCGTCCTTCATACGCTCGACTATAAGATCGAGACGACGCTGGCGTTGGACGATCATTTCGGACTGACGGCGAGCCGTGACATTCTCGTCGATATCGCCGGCGATGAGCCTAAACGCGCCGCGCCGCGAAAGTATTTGCTCGCCATTGGTCACGCCGGTTGGGGTCCAGGTCAGCTCGAACAGGAAATTTCAATGAATGCCTGGGCTCATTGCGATGCGGATGAAGAAATCATTTTTAATGGCGCACAAGAGTCCGTTTGGAAACGCGCGCTCTCTAAACTCGGGGTGACGAGCGCGATGCTGTCACGAGAATGGTCGTCAGCCCGCGACGATGGTGAACCGCTAAATTAGTATGCCTCTGCGTGACAACGCTACTGGCTTTCTCCGCCAAACAATCGCCAGCGATTGTGTTTGCGATCAAGCACGTCGTTTTCGCCGCCGCCGCTGAAATCCACTTCGATCTTACGTTCGAATGGTTTTTCCGTTTCTGAGAATTCGGCGCTGTCTTCTGCGGGGGCTGGCTCTTGCACGTCAACCGCCGTTTCACCTGTTTGCGGTTGCGCTTCCCGATCGAGCGGAGAGGCGGCTAATAATTTCAGTTTGTCAGCGACCGCGACATCTTCGGGCGCTTTTGGTGATAATGATTGGGTCTCAGAAACTTTTTCAGATTTGATTTCAGGCGTTTCAGTCATCACTGGTTTGCCGAACTGAAATCCCTGCCCGTAGGCGCAACCCATCTGTTTGGCTTTTTGCGCGGCATGTTTAGATTCGACGCCTTCGACGATGACTTTTAGGCCAAGATCTTTTCCAAGCGATACGAGCGCATTGACAATCTTTGCGCCGTCGCCGCCGGAATCGAGATCGCCGGTAAACGATTTGTCGATTTTCAGAAAGTCGAAGTTATATTTTCTAAGATTGGACAGGCAGGTAAAACCCGACCCGAAATCGTCAAACGCCAATGCAACGCCAGTATTTTTCAATTTCTTGAAGACGTTTGCTGCAAGTTTGACGTCAGAGATTGCATCCGCCTCGGTTAGCTCGAGCACGAGCGAATGTTTCGGCAGATCATATTTTGAAACAACGTCACGGACGGCTTCGAGAAAACCGTCTTCGCGAATTTGACCCCATGAGACATTCATCGCGACAAACAGATCTTTGCGTTTTTCTTTCTGCAATGCATCCGAAAGAAACGCCGCAGCCTGTTGCAGCATGGTATTAGCAAGCGCACCGCCCTGCCCGGCGCGTTCTGCGGCTTTCACGAACAGTTCCGGGCCTTCATCCGCGCCATCCTGCTGATCGCGCCAACGGGCCAGTGCTTCGTACCCTGCAACCTTTTCATTATCGAGCGTCACGATCGGCTGGAACGCTGCAACAATATCGCCCTTTTCAAGCGCCGCAGACAGTTTCGCCGTCATGTGACCAGACGCCGATGGCACGATTGCAGCTTCTGTCGCCGAACGCAGACTTGTTTCATTTACGCCGTTTGACGAGGCGCCAGAAACCACTGGCTCGACAAACGCAACCAAGCGTTCAAGCTGACCGGATTCCTCGTTGGCTGCGCGCGCCCCGCGAATTCTGATCAACCGCCCGTCGAAAAGTTTCAAACTGGAGTCGAACGGGCCATCGAGCGGTGACAAGACCTCTGAGTCAAACCGTGCTGCGTCATCGGCATGAATGAAATTTCTGAGAGCGTCCGGCGTAAACGGCGCACTTGAATCCGCCCCAAGAAGCGATGGCAGCGACGGCGTTTGATCTACTGATTGCGGGCTCCAGTCCCAGATGCCAACGCCGGAGTAATCGAGAACGCGCGCTATCTGGCTGTCGAGCACAATTTCGGCTCGTTCGGTAGTTGCGCTATGTTGAGCTCGACCTTCAAAATTTTGATTGGAGTGAAAGCCAAGGCTCTCCGACGTTACAACACCCGACAGCGCAGGCGCGCCGCTCTCGGTCAGCGCCACGATACTGGCGGAAATAACGCCAAGGGTGAAAAGTCCGTGAGAGGCGACGGCGACAGCGGCGGACTCGCCCCCGAAAAGACCAAGGACCGGCGCGGCGGCGGCGAGCGCGACACCCGGCAGCACAAGCCGTGCGCCGTTATCGCCCCGCAATGACTGAAGAGCCGCCAGTATAACGGCAAAGCCGCCGACGCCGATTAACGCCATGCGCATCAAAGGCGCGAGGTCAATGCGGTCGAAGAAGTTGATTACACCCATCCCGCCAAGAACGAGAGCGGCCGTGAACATCACGCCGCCAAGCAACGCATTGTAACGGGCCGCGCCAACGGAAGCTGAAAGGAAAACAATCGCCCCGGCGGCAAACAGCGCCTGAAGCATCACCACGCCTTCAGAAGATAAGCCGGAGAAAAAACCAAGCCAGGAAAGTTCCAGGGCTGCCGCCGCGGCGACCATGACCAGTGCGCAAACCGCAAGCCCGCTTCTGCGAATGGCGGCGTAGCCCGCCAGAAACGCCATGGCGACGATAAACGCACCCGCTAATGCGCCGCGAATAAGATCCGCCTCGCCTAGTCCAACTGTTCCCTCAGATATTCCGAAAACACTGACAGCAATCATTTGCCCCGACACCCCAAATTTTACCCTCTAGCCGCGAAATTGCGGCGCACCTGAACAGGTCCCCGCCAGAAACCGGCTTGCAAAACGCACGCCCGATCCCGCTTGCGCTAACCATGGCCAGCGCCTCGCCCTCAGGCATATCTTCACGTGTGTGTGACTTTATCGCAAGGCCCAAGCACGCCCGGAAAACAACTTTTTCACACGGTTCAACGCAAAATTGCGCTCGTAAACGATATTTCTATTTAGAGACGCGGTCTGCAGCCGTGACCGCGTAAATCAGGTGGTCTCGCCAGGCGCCATTAATCTTAAGATAATCGCGCGCCAGCCCTTCTTTTTTGAAGCCGCACCGCTCCAAGAGTTTTTGCGATGCAATATTTTCAGGCTGACACGCGGCGATGACCCGATTGAGACTGATCGCGTCGAAAAGGTGGTCAAGCATCGCCGCCACCGCCTTCGCTCCATAGCCGAGACGCACATAGGGCGCCCCGATCCAATAGCCGAGAATGCCGGACCTGGAAGCGCCATAGCGAACATTTGTCAAGGTCACACCCCCGACCATGACCCGATCGTCACGCCGGAATACTGACAGTGAAAGACCACCGCCACGTTTTGCGTCTTTCGCCTGAGACGCCAGCCGTCTCTTAAAAACCGCAATCGAAAGCTGGTCAGGCGCCCAGTCTTCCTCCCAGGCAATCAAATGCTCGCGGCTGATCTCCCGCAGTGAAGCCCATTGTTCGTAATCGGATAGTTTCGCCGTACGCAGATAAACGGGATCGCGCACAAGAATTGGATCAAACGCCGGATGGCTGGGCGACTTCGTCAGAAACATGAGTTCAGTTTATACCGTAGTTTAGTCCCAGCAGACCACTCAATTATCCGCAAACAAATTCGAAACTGAGTGCAGATTCCCCGGACCGACTATTGAAACGGCGCATGGTCCGTCGAACGCGCGCAAGGCACAGCGTTTCAGATCGTTAGCAGAGATGTCGTCTATCCGCTGGAGAATTTCTTCCGGGGTCATAAGCGCTCCATAAACGAAAAGCTGGCCCGCTGCAGCTTCAATCCGGCTTGCCGGACTTTCAAGCCCAAGCATAAGTGATGACCTAAGCAGCGCTTTTGCCCGTGCGATTTCCTGATCATCAAGCGCACGCGTCGCATCTTCCATTTCATGCCGGATGATCTCTGCACTCTCCGTTATGTGTTCAGCTTCTGCGTTCACATAGGCGCCAAACAATCCTGACTGCTCAAATCCATCGGCAAATGCGTACACCGAATAGGCAAGCCCGCGCTCTTCGCGTATTTTCTGAAACAGTCGGGACGACATGCCGCCGCCTAAAATATCGGCTAACAAGCGCGTTGCGAAGAAATCGTCATGGGCCGACGCAACGCCGGGAAACGCAAGCGCCAGATGAGTTTGCTCGATATCGCGATCAGCGTGACGCACGCCGCCGTGGAATTTAGGCTGCGTTCTCGTCAACGGCTCGCCTTTGTCAGGCATCGCGCTGAAATATTCTTCAGTCAGCATCAACAGGGATGCTTCATCAACAGCGCCCGAGGCGGCAATGATCATCTCCTGCGGACGGTACCAGCGATCCATAAACTTGCGAAGAGAGTCCGGCGTTTGCGCTCGAACGGTCTCGGGCGTTCCCAAGATGGTCCGCCCCAGCGGGTGATCTTTCCAGGTGACTTCAGTGAGCAGTTCAAACACGACATCATCTGGGGTATCCGCGACCTCGCCGATTTCCTGAATGACAACTTCGCGTTCCTTTTCAAGTTCTCCCTCGCTGAAAACCGGATTCTGTAAAATGTCTGCGACAATATCGGCGCCGGTCGCAAGATCGTCTTTTAATAAACGCGCATAATAGCCGGTACGTTGATGCGATGTCGCGGCGTTGAGATATCCACCAACGGATTCAATTTCCTCGGCTAGCGAACGAGCGGTTCGTTTTTTTGTTCCCTTGAACGCCATGTGTTCAAGAAGATGAGCGACGCCATGCTCGCCCGCGCGCTCATCCATGCTTCCCGCTTTGACCCAGACGCCGAACGCGGCCGTTTGAAGGCCGGGCATGGGGTCGGCGATAACACGAACGCCGTTGCTTAAGGTGTGTATTGTGGTCATGCGGAGCCTTTGGCGAAGAGATCATTGACGATGGACTTTATTGCATCGGCGGCGGCTGGCGCCTTGCGCATCTCTTCCGGTCTATCGAACAAATCCGAATATGCTTTCGGCAGCGCCGGCGTTCTGCCGGTTGCTTGTTCAACCGCTTCGGGAAATTTCGCCGGATGCGCCGTTGAGAGGGTTATTATCTTACCGGAAATAACACCTTCACCACGCAAACGGATCGCGGCGGCCCGCGCGACCGCCGTATGCGGATCGATGAGATCGCCAGTTGCTTTCTCATGTTGCGCGATTTCAGCGAGTGTTTCCTCTTCGGAGACCGCTGCTGAGACAAAGTCTTCACGGATCGCTGCAAGCGTTGCATCGTCAATCCGCATGGAGCGTTTGTCCGAAAATTTCTCCATCAAGTCGCGCAACGCTGTGTTATCCCTCCCTTTAGCTTCAAACAGCAGTCGCTCAAAGTTCGATGCAACCTGAATATCCATGGAAGGCGACGCTGTCGGTCTCACTGTAGCCGGTGTGTAATCGCCCTTGCTGATGGCCCTGTGGAGAATGTCATTGGCGTTCGCGGCGACGCCAAGTTTCGCAACCGGCAAGCCCATTTTCTTGGCTGCGTAGCCGGCGAAAACGTCGCCGAAATTTCCCGTTGGTACGACAAAACTGACGGGCTCATCTTTTCCCGCAACGCTTGCCCACGCAGTGTAGTAATAAACCGTTTGCGCGGCGAGCCTTGCCCAATTGATGGAGTTTACGCCCCCAAGCCGAACCGAACGGACAAATGTTTCATCAGCAAAAAGCGCTTTCACGATCGCCTGGCAGTCGTCGAAAGAACCATCGACGGCAATGTTGCAGACGTTTGGCGCGATGACGCTGGTCATCATCCGCCGCTGCACCTCGCTGACGCGGCCTTCAGGATGCAAAACGACAATATTCACGCGCGCGCAGGATTTTAGTGCTTCGATCGCTGCTGACCCCGTGTCGCCCGAGGTCGCGACAATAATAGTCAGCGTTTCATCGCGTCGCGTCAGCGCGGCGTCAAAGAGCCGTCCCAGGATCTGCATGGCGAAATCCTTGAACGCCAAGGTGGGACCGTGAAACAGCTCAAGAATATAGTCATCATCGCCAACCTTGCGCAGTGGCGCAACCGCCGGATCGGCAAAGCCGCCATAAGCATCAGCGGTCATTTCGTGCAGCAACGCTGAATCAACTGCATCACCTGCGAAAAAAGAAAGAATTTCCGCCGCGGCTTTTGCATAAGGCATCTCACCGATGCGGCGCGCCTCGGAAACTGTCAGGCGCGGCCATGCCTCAGGCATGTAAAGGCCGCCGTCCGGCGCAAGGCCGGCCAGTAAAGCGCCCTCAAAATCGACAGCGCTCGCGCGCCCGCGTGTTGAGATGTATTCCATGGGCCGTGTCTTGGCTTAACCGGCCGTTTTAGGCAAATCGCAAAGCAGGAATTTTTCGTCGTAAACCGTGCCGATCAGCAACTTGCCGTCAGCCGGCGCGGCGACCGTAGACGCTGAAAGCTCATCACCCTCATTCCGATAGACTGTAACGGGCTCACCATCTTCACCGATCACCAGCACTTCGGAAGGGGCAGTCGCGGAAGGGCTTTTTGCCAGAGCCGGCAGTCGTAAAGGCTTTGGCAAAGCGCCGACCCAGACCTTGCCAGACGAATCGACGCTCACATTATCCGGAGAAGATTTGAGATTGATCGTATTAGCCGGCGTCAGGGAACCAGAGGCCGGATCGCGCCTGAAAACCTGCACCGCCTTGCCTGAAGTTTCGGCGACGTAGACGCTCTCCCCGTCCGGGCCAAGCGCAATACCATTCGCGAAACGCAAGCCCTCCGCCACATGTTTCCAGATCGCGCCATCAACAAAATAGACATCGCCTGAGCCGGTACGCATCAAAAAATGAAGGCTTGCGATTCGCGCCTTGCGGCCCGGCCGGACATCGTTGGTCACGTAGAAGCTGCGCGCGCTTGTCGCTGCGACACTGTTTGGACTGTTAAGCCGGCGCTCGGAAAAAGTGTCCAGATGCTCAAGATCGCCATTTTCAAGCACATCATAAACTTCAACGGACGGGCCGGCGTCGTTAACGACAAACAGCCTGCGGGTTTCACCGTCCTCGTAATAATCAATACCGAGCGGGCGAAACGCCTCCGGCACGCCCATGGTCCGGTCGCGAAAACCATTTGACGCCAATGGATCGCTAAGATCGAAAACATGGATTGCGCCGCGGGCATCCTCCGCGCGACGGTCGAGCGATGAAATAAAGGCCTGCTGACGGCGCTGATCGACGCGAATATCTTCAGGTCCTGGAATGCCCGTGACAGGAAGGCAGGACGCCAGAGGCGCCGGCTCAATAGAAGAAAAATGGTTAAAAGACCGCAGGTTCAGGGCGACAACACCCCCGGCCAGCACAACAAGACCTACGAGGAACAACCAGATACGCATTAAACCGGCCAGAATAGGGCGACGAACGCAAAAAACGGACGAAATCTTCGTTCCGACCCTAACATCGGCTTCTGGCGGCTTCTAGGCGTTGAATCTCACATTTAAGGGGTTGCGCAGGTTCGGCGGCTTGCGTATATGCCCCGCTCTTATCCGAATTCGAACTACTGGGACGCTTGCGCGAAGGCCGCCGTTATGAAGAAAGAAACTCATCCAGACTATCACACCATCAAAGTGGTGATGACGGACGGCTCCTCGTTTGAAACCCGCTCGACTTACGGGTCTGAAGGCGCGACCATCAATCTCGATATTGACCCGCTCAGCCACCCTGCCTGGACCGGCGGTCCACAGCGTGTCGGCGAACGCGGTCGCGTTTCCAAATTCAATCAGAAATTCGGCAGCTTCGGTCTCAAGAAGTAAATTCTATTTACGGCTGGCGAAGGCTTTGAGGAGCGTGCGCTGTTGCGCGGCGGCGTCATTCTTTACTTCCGCGCTGACCTGTCCTGTGAACAATTCACCATCCAGCCTGCTGATACGGTTATAAAGCTGTTGCGCGGCGTCGATCAGAGTCACCAGCATTTCCGGCAAGCCCTCTGACTTGAACTCAACCTTTGATGCTTCGGTCGGCGAAAGCCGGTATTTTGACTCGCTCGCTTCGCTGAGCGCCATCTCCCCTTCGCGCACGGCGCGCAAGACCAGCAGCCAGGACGCAATCTGCATCAATTGAGTCGTCAGGCGCATGGATGCGCCCGCATATGTCAGCGCTGCATCTCTGGGTAATTGCTTTGACGCTTCACGTCCTTCGCCGTCGAGATAGTTAGCGGTTTCCTCAACCAGCGCCATGCCCTCGCGAAAGGTGCGCGCGAAAAGTTCCGATTGAACGAAACCGGCAGGACCGTTGGGTGTTATTTCATTGGCGTTCGAAGACATGGCGTCCATTTATATCCCGCAATCTCAGGATGCCCGCCTGCGGCAGCGCTGGCAAGGCGTCCCATTCTAATTCCCACAACTCGCCATGCGCGATACGCCTTGACGATTTTCATTCATCGTTGAACAGGTTTCAGCAATGCTTATGCCAGCAACCATAAAGGGAAATCGCCGATGAGTTTCGTCATTGGCGTCGATGGTTGCCGTGCCGGCTGGGTCGCGGCGCGCGTTAACCTTTCCACCGAAAATATGGATGTGTTTGTCGCTGCGAAATTCGATGAACTCCTAAACCTTAACGCGCGCATGCTCATCGTTGATATGCCGATCGGCCTTGCGGATAATGGAAAACGCGCCTGTGAGGCATTGGCGCGTCAACGATTAAAACCGTTGCGGCATTCCAGCGTTTTCTCCTCCCCGCGCCGGCCAATGCTCGCCTTTGACACATACGAACAGGCGAACAGTTGGGGTAAAGCGCAAACCCCGAGCAGCGGGCTTTCAAAACAGGCCTGGATGATCCTGCCGAAAATCCGCGAAATAGATGATGCGATCAATGCTGACGACCAGCAGCGTATCGGCGAAGGTCATCCGGAAGTTGCTCTCTGGCGGCTGAATGACGGCGCACCTTGCCGCTATCCAAAACGCACAAGAGAAGGACAGCTTGAACGAGCCGGTCTGCTAACCGCTTCGGGCGCGGAAACGCCGGAATACCATTATCAAGCGCTGAAAGAACAATACGGCGCGAAAGTCGGGGTGGATGATGTTTTTGATGCTTGTGCGCTGGCGCTAACAGCACGCGCACGCCTTGATGGCGAAGCTGTTCATTTGTCCGACGGTGCGAAAGACGCGCGTGGCCTTATCATGGAAATCTGGGGCTGAAATTACTGTCCCGTTTTAAGCTGGCGGTAGATAATCCCCTGAAACGAAAGCTGCAGGCCGACCACAAAAACCTGATAGGCAAGGCTCAGCGCAACGCCGATAATGCTGAAGAGCGAGCCGATAAACCCGAGCGAACCGCCAAGCGTAGACATCACCTCGACAAAACTCATGGCGAGACTGAACGCCATCGCCATGGCGAAAAGCGCCAAAATAAAGAGCGCGCTAACGCCGAAAAGCGGCCAGAAATAACTGGATGTCAGACGATAAGCGCCGAACAGAAGCAGCCTGTTTTCAGCCGCCGAGCCCGCAACAAATGGCGCAAGCTTGATGTTGATGAAAATCAGCACCGGCGCGGCGATGAGACCACCGAGCATAACGCCGCCAATTGGCGCCGCCATGGCTTGCATCTCTTCTTCGCTTGGCTGGAAATTTGGATCCTGCCCCGCCTGCATCACCAGTGAGAAAAACTCCCTGCTTGAGGAAAAGAAATCTCCAATTGACGCACCGGCAAACGTCAGTCCGAGCAGCACCGCAAGGAGGACAGTTCCGTAGTTAATCAGAGTCAGGATAATTTGCGCAACGAAAACGCGCTGCGCCGGGCCGTCGAAACGGAGCTGCACGAAGCCTGGTCTATCTTCCCCAAGAGCCACAAGGCGGTAAATCGATGCGAATGCGCCAGCCAACACCGCCATCATCAGCACGCCGCCAGCCAGCCCGGCCAGAATGGCGACAGCTGGCGAGACGTTTAGGATTTCATCGAAGCCTGAAAAGTCAGCGGCTTTTTCCGCCGCTTCCAGCGCCTCCACATCAAAAACAAATTGAAACAGCCCCCAGGTTATCAACCCGGCAATGATAAGCGGCGCCCAGGCGAAACGGAAAACGCTGGACCAGCGCTGCATGCCGAACTGAAAGGTTTCGTTCAAAACCTCGCCGACCACCAGGCGTCCAGACATGGCTTTCACTCCTGCTGTTTCGTAGAGGCGTTTATGCGCCTGCTTCGCTCTCCCGGTAAAGCCGACCGTAAAGGCCTGCTGTTACGCCGAAGGAGAAAAACGACCAGACAAGATTTATGATGATTTTCGTAATATTCCAGACCCAAATAAAAGTGGGCAACACCCATTCTGCGGTAACGCCGCTATTAACGAGACGGCTTGAGACCGCCGTTGCGTTGTAAAGCATGTTCACCATCCACGGCAGAAGCCTGCCGAGGAAAAGACCGTTGATAACAACAATCTGGACAAAAATGAGAAGCATCCCGATCAACGCCAGAATGACCCAGAGCCTGATGATGTTCCAGCCTCGTGTCACTCTCAGCGTATTGCCAAGGCCCAGCGAGCTACGGCAGACGGCAACGCCGGGATAGGCATACAGCCGCAGATTGAAGTAATTGACCAGCAGGTAGGCAACGATGCCGAAAATGAGAATGGCGTCGACTGGCGAGCCGGCGAGGTTTTGCGCCGCCTCCCCGCTTAGGCCGGCGATCTGTTGGTAGCTCTCCAATATTTCCTGCCGGAAAAACAGGTATGCCCCGCCAAGAAAAACAACCGTCATAAGCAATGTTGTGAGCGCGCGCAAAAACGCGTTGCTATTTACGGATGCATTAGGCCTGTTTTTTGGAGAGAAGTGTAAGAACACGACGATCCACAGCAATATTGCGAAAGGCGCCGCGAATACGGAAGGCAGGGCGTGACTATAAAGCCAAGCCATGCCCTGATCAGTCAGGGTTGCGCTTGCGGTCGATATCTCAATTGTATGAAGACTGTTTGGATCAGGAAACGTCGCCACCGTCTGCGCCAGAGCCTCGACGATATATTTTAGCGAATAGTATGAAGCCCCGGCGATGGGACCGAAAACCAGCACCGCAACAAACAAGAAACTAAAAATACCGGCCACAATAAACCGCAATTGATCCGGACCGAATGGCGCGCGAATGACACCGGGCGAAGGCTTTTCACCCAGCCCCGCATAACGGATCAGCGGCGCCATGAAAGATGCGGCAAGCAGAGTCTGCACAATTATATTACCGGCGGTAATGGCCCACATGGCGTCGGCGTTGTTTTCAAATCCTCGGGCGGCGTGTTGGCCAACAAGCTGTTGTGCACTGAGAAATGACGGAATGTCTTCAAAAGTGATCAGTCGGCCCGCGATAACCGACAAGTAGCCAAAGATCGCAACCATATTGGCGACAAGAATCAAAACCATCGGCAGCCACGCCACACGAGCGATGGTCTCAAGACGGCGGCCGCCAAAGTTCAACGCGTCGCCAATAACAGGGAAAATACGCAATCCCATCCCAACCCCTCTCACGCCAGTTCGCTGGCGGATTTTGCCAGTAGGCTAACCGGAAATCACCGGCTTGGCCACTGGAACCAAAGTCCGGCGTTAACTACGTTTGTCGCAGATGATAGGCGCCCATTTGCGCTGGCGTAATTCTCAACTAGAAGCGGCCTCCATGACTGAGAAAACAATTCATATTATCGGCGCCGGCCTCGCCGGGTCTGAAGCCGCCTGGCAGGCCGCCAATTCCGGCGCCCATGTGACGCTGCATGAGATGCGGCCCGTGCATCAGACAGAAGCGCATCACACCGATGGCTTTGCCGAACTCGTCTGTTCGAACTCGTTTCGTTCCGATGACGCCGAGAATAATGCTGTCGGCTTGCTGCATGAAGAAATGCGGCGCGCCGGTTCGCTGGTCCTGCGTGCAGCCGATAATAACAAAGTGCCCGCCGGCGGGGCCCTCGCCGTTGACCGCGACGCATTCTCGGCGGCAGTGACGGACGCGATCAACAACCATCCCAACATCGATGTCGAGCGGGAACAAATCGACGCCCTGCCGCCAGAAGAATGGGACAATGTCATTATCGCCACCGGCCCCCTCACGGCGGCGCCTTTGGCTGAGGCTATTCGGAGCTTTACTGGTGAAGAGTCGCTCGCGTTCTTCGATGCAATCGCGCCGATCATTTATAAAGAAACAATCAACTTCGACATCGCCTGGTACCAGTCACGCTACGATAAAGTCGGGCCTGACGGCGACGGCGCGGACTACATCAATTGCCCGATGGATGAAGATCAGTATGCGCAGTTTCTGAATGCGCTGCTCACGTCTGAGAAAACCGAGTTCAAGGATTGGGAAAAATCGACGCCATACTTCGAAGGGTGCCTTCCCATTGAAGTGATGGCGGAGCGCGGCCCCGAGACTTTACGTTTCGGACCGATGAAGCCGGTCGGCTTGACTGACCCGCGCACGGGGAAACGCCCGCATGCTGTCGTTCAACTGCGACAGGACAATGCAATCGGCACGCTCTATAATATGGTCGGTTTTCAAACGAAGCTGAAATACGGTGCGCAGACGGATGTTTTTCGGTTGATACCCGGACTTGAGAAAGCCGAGTTTGCGCGTCTTGGCGGCATTCACCGGAACACATTCCTGAATTCACCCAAGCTGCTCGATGAAAATCTGCGGCTGAAAAAAGCATCGCGACTTCGCTTTGCAGGACAAATAACGGGTGTTGAGGGTTACCTTGAAAGCGCGGCGATCGGATTGCTGGCCGGACGTTTTGCGGTAGCCGATACCAAGAATGAAATGGCCGCGTTGCCCCCACCCACGACTGCGCTCGGCGCGCTATTGAATCACATCACAGGCGGGCATATATCGGACAGCGGCGGCAAGACGTTCCAGCCGATGAATATTAATTTCGGGCTCTTTCCCGATCTTGAAGCGCCCCGAAAAGATGCAGACGGCAACCGGCTGCGCGGGAAAGAACGCGGGCGCGCCCGCAAGCGGCTGATCACGCAGCGAGCGCTGCTCGATCTTGCCGGCTGGCTCGACAGTAAGCATCTCGCTGCGGAATAAGATATTAAGCAAGGTCAGGAGTGGGCCGCGACAAGTTACCTCGCCGCGGCCCCCCCGACGTGCAGCAGGGGGAGAACACCGCACAGCCGGGAAACTTTCATCATTCTGATCGCCAAGCCCCCTCGCCTTGCCGAACTCGCAAAAAGCAATTAGGTCATTTGACCTAAACAAACGGCCATTTAGGGGGGGACTGATGGCGCCGTCAACAGACAAGTCTGGGACAACGCCGAAAAAAGAGGGTAGCAGCGGTGCTGGCGTAACAACAGGCAGCGTTAAAGCCGCGCATGACGCTATTGCGTACTCCTCACATTTGCATGAGTGTTTAAAAGATCGCCCGACAATTCGGATGTCTGACGGCAAACCCGGCAGGACAAGAGAAACCATCAAACGAATCATTGAGGCGGCACTCAAGACTTTTACAAGAGACGGTCATGCTGGACTGACATTACGCAATGTCGCCGACGAAGCCGGCATAGCCGTAGGCAATCTGACCTATCATTTCCCCACCAAAACTGCGCTTATCGAAGCAATGTTGCGCGAAGCCCTCGCCGATTATGTTGAAGATCATTTTGCCACAATAAACGGCGATCATAACTCGCCGCTTGAGATTCTGATGAGTGTAGTCGAATTCTATGTTCGCAACAGCCGCAGCGATTACCGTTTTTTCTTCCAGGTTTGGGGATACGCCGCCAGCGATGACCAGGCACGGCGCCTCGTTCACAGCCTTTACAGGCCCATTGCGCAATTTGTGTATTATCTTGTGCGCGCCGCAAATCCGGAACTGAACCACATGCAAATCCGGCGCGCGGTGGCGCAAATTTCAGCCCTTGAAGAAGGAATGAAATTGCTGATTGGGCTGGAGCCGGAAGAGAACGATCTCTTCGCAACCGCAGAAGAAGATCTGCAGGCGCTGACAAAAGCCATCATCCGGCTGGCTTGAAGACTGCCGCCAACCCGTCCAAGTTGTTTTTATGACTGCAATAGAAATGATCATCGAACCGCGAACCCGCGACCTTGGCGGTTTCACCGTCGGGCGTGTCCTGCCTTACGCAAAACGCCGCACAGTCGGACCGTTTATATTTTTCGACGAAATGGGCCCGGCGCAGTTTGAACCGGGAACCGGCATTGACGTCCGCCCTCACCCGCATATCGGCCTGGCGACGGTCACCTATCTGTTCTCGGGCGAGATCCGTCACAAAGATGATCTTGGTTACGATCAGGTGATCCGTCCCGGGGACGTCAACTGGATGACAGCGGGACGCGGCATCGTCCATTCCGAACGCACAGATGATGCGCTACGGCAAAGCGGCCAGCACATGCACGGCATCCAAAGCTGGGTGGCTCTCCCGAAAGAATTCGAAGAGACGGAGCCGTCGTTTCATCATCATCCGAAAGCAACGCTTCCTGTGATCGAACGCGATGGTGTTTCAATGCGCCTTATCGCAGGCTCGGCCTATGGTGAGAAATCGCCAGTAAAAACATTCTCACCGATATTTTATCTGGGTGTTGAAGCGTCTGCCGGTACGGATATTCCCCTTACAGATGAATACCAGGAGCGGGCAATCTATGTCCTTTCCGGACGCGTGGAACTCGATGGCGAAGCACACGATGCAGGCCGCATGATCGTTTTCACTGATGGCGCCGCGCCGCAGATCAAAGCCATTGAAGATGTAAAAGTCATGCTGCTCGGCGGCGCCCCCATCGGCAAGCGGCACATCTGGTGGAATCTCGTCTCCTCTGATCAGCAGCGCATTGAAAAAGCAAAAGCCGACTGGAAAGCCTCAGCCGATGCGAATTTCGAGGACAGCGTGTTTTCATTGCCGCCCGACGAGAGGGAACATATTCCGCTGCCGGAGGGGTAAGATTCTAATACGAAGAAATAAAAAATCACCCCGAACCTAGCCCGGGAGGGTGCTTTAAATTCGCACCTAACTAAAAACTACCAGAGTAGCGGGCGCCAAGTTTTTCAGAATCTGCGAACTCAACGCGCTGAGATTTTCTTTTTTTCTTTTCAGGTCAAACTTCGGATTACTGATTAATCCATGATAGTCGTTCACCGTAACGCCAATATGACTTGAAAGGCGCCGCTCTAGCAAAGCACTTATCAGCATCATCCAAGATTTAATCTCATCGCCTTGGTAAAGTGACAAACTTTCCAAGGCTCTCTCGTTCTTCTGCTGAGTCTTTTTTAGATCGTTCAAACGCCGCTGAATTTTTGCGGCGGACCAACCTTTTTTTTGCAAGTCATCTCGAATTGATTCTTCGTAGCCACCAATGTGTTCCTCCGTGAGGCTGAACCCAGAACCTAAAGCCGTGCCGCAATCGCAATGCGCCGTGCATGTAAAAAAATAGTTTTCATTCTCACTAACGCCTTTGGGCTGATCATCTTTATCCATCAAGTTCAATGCCAAGCGGTGTTGCGTAAACAAAGCTCGGCACCCATCAAGATCGGCAGTCGTGGGTAAAGTGACTGAAATATACGTGCACATTATCGCAATGACGTCTTAACTGTTAAAAACACCCTCAGAACTTAAACAGCTTTTCGGCTTCGTCGCGGGTTGAGCCGCGATCTTCTTTCGCGGCTTCGCAACGGCTGATCTCCGCCTTTAGATTCTCGATGCGCTCATCCAGATCACCGACGGAAAGCGCGTAAAGATCCTGCTTGGCCAGGTATTTTAAGGTCATGTCCGGCTTTTCATTGAGCGGCTCGTCGTCCATGGCGCGTCTCCCAATCGTTGCAAGAGGCCCCGGACTTTGCGAGATCATACGCCTGAACGCAAGAACAGGTGCTTCTTATGACTGGCGAGTATCCCCAATCCATGCAGGCAATTGAAATCTCAGAACCCGGCGGGCCAGAGGTTTTACGGCTGGTGAGCCGCTCGAGCCCTGTTCTCACACCAAACGAAGTGCTGATCCGTGTCGCCGCCGCTGGCGTCAATCGTCCTGACGTGTTGCAGCGCATGGGGCTCTATCCGCCGCCGCCTGGCGCCAGCGATTTGCCAGGCCTTGAAGCCGCCGGCGAAATAGCTGCGATTGGCGGCGATGTTCGTGACTGGAAAGTTGGCAACAGAGTTTGCGCGTTGCTGACCGGCGGCGGTTACGCGGAATATGCGGCGGCTGACGCCGGGTCGTGTTTGCCCGTTCCCAAGGGGTTGTCTTTCGAAGAGGCGGCCGCCCTTCCCGAGACCGTTTTCACCGTCTGGGCTAACGTCTTCGATGATGCGCAATTGAAAACAGGAGAAACACTGCTCGTTCATGGCGGAACGAGCGGCATTGGCGTGACCGCCATCGCGATGGCCAACGCCTTCGGCGCGAAAGTCATCGCCACGGCGGGTTCGAATGAGAAACGCGATGAATGCCTAAAGCTCGGCGCCGCGAAAGCATTCAACTACAAGGAAGACAAATGGGAAGATGAGATCGCGAAACTCGGCGGCGCCGACGTGGTGCTCGATATGACTGGAGGCGATTTTGTCGCCCGTAACCTCGCCTGTCTCAATCCCGGCGGGCGGCATGTTTCCATTGCTTTCCTGCGCGGCGCTGACGCTACGATCAACATCATGAACATCATGAGACAGCGGCTGAAACTTTCCGGCTCAACTATGAAGGCGCGCTCATTCGAGGACAAAGGCCGCCTCGCACGAGACATACGCACGAAAGTCTGGCCGCATGTGGAGAGCGGCGCAATCAAAGCCGCGATCGATAGGGTCTTCCCGCTGGCAGAGGCCTCCAGCGCCCATAAACACATGGAATCAGGCGCTCATATCGGGAAAATCGTCCTCAAAACCGCTTAATTTCACCTTGGCGGCGCGGGTCAAAGCGTCTATATGGCCCCCAGCACACGCTTTCCCCGACAATCCGGCGGTTAGCGCGGCTCCCAAAGCCCGGGGGCCGCATAAGAAACTTTTTGCGCGCCGTCATTCGGCGCCTGCTATTGGAGACATATCATGGCTGATCGTCCGCTCATGCCAATCGCCACTGCCGTCTGGCTGATCGACAACACGTCGCTTACTTTCGATCAGATTGCAGACTTCTGTGCGTTGCATCCGTTACAGGTGAAAGGGATTGCGGACGGCGATGTGGGCGCAGGCGTGCGCGGCATTGATCCGATCACGACACATCAGCTAACGCGCGATGAAATTGAAAAAGCGCAAGCTGATCCTGAGTATCGGCTCAAAATCTCGCGTCCCAAAACCATCGTCGCCGACAAGCCGCGCAAGGGACCACGCTATACGCCAGTGTCAAAACGGCAAAACCGGCCTGACGCTATTGCCTGGATGGTGCGTAATCACCCTGAAGTTTCCGATGCTCAAATCGGCAAGTTGCTGGGGACGACGAAAACAACAATTCAGGCCGTACGCGATCGCACACACTGGAATACAGCGAATCTGGAACCGCGTGATCCTGTCGGCTTAGGTCTTTGCACCCAGGTCGACCTTGACGCCGTCGTGCGCAAGGCCGCCGCCAAGAAAGCGAAACTGCAACAGGCCGATCCGCAGCAGGCGGAAGGTCCATCGCTTGATCCCGTTAAGGACGAAACGCCAGCCGAGGAACCAGCTGAAGAAGATACCAACAAGAAATTCGATCCAGCGAAAGTCTTTGCCGATTTCAGCACTGACTCATCAGAGAATAGCTAGGCTTTTTTCCTTGGCGCGCTGGCGCTGTTAACCGCCAGTTTGCCGCCATCAACATAAACAGTCTGTCCGGTGACATAGGACGCAGCATCACTGGCAAGAAAAAAGACAACCTCGGCGACTTCGTCCGGGTCTCCGATACGGCGGAGCGGCGTCGCATCGCGCTCCCGGTCACGTTCAGAGTCTTCGGACATCTCGCCCTTGATTGCGCCGACACCGACGAGGTTCGCGCGAATTCCATGTGGCGACAGAGCCAGGGCCACCGCTTTCGTCAGCTGATGCAGCCCGCCCTGCGAAGCCGCAAACGCCACGTGATCTGCGGCTGCAGTGACCGCTTCAACTGAACCGATATTGACGATGGCGCCCGGCGGTTCATTGGAGTCGCTATTGTCCAACCTTTTTATAAACTGTTTTGCGACTGCCTGGTTGATCAGGAACGCGCCGCGAATATTGGCTGCAACGACACGATCGAAATCATCTTCGCTCGTCTCCAGAAAAGGCGCCGAAAACTGCTGCATGACAGTGTGCGCCAGAATATCAACACGACCATAAACATCCTTTGCTTCTGCAATGACGTTATGCACATCCAGGCGCTTTGACATATCGGCGTGCACAAATGCCGCGTTTACGCCTTTGTCGATTATTTCTTCCGTAAGCGATTTACCGGCGGCTTCATCCGGGTCCGCCAACAAAAGATTGTCGCCGGCCTCTGCGAACCGGCGCGCGCAGGCCGCACCAACGCCTTTCGCGGCCCCTGTGACGATCACTGTTCTCTGCATAGTACAGTCTTCCAAATAAAATGGCGGCGTACTTTCCCGTACGCCGCTCACTGAATTTTACACCATGTTGGTGCGATTGTTTATTTCAAAATCAGGCGGATGAAAATCCGCACGCATCAATTTGCTAATTGAGCGTTTTACTTTGTGATCGCAGCTCTTCCAACTGATCCTTAATCTTGAGTTTCTGACGTTTCAGCTCCACTAGGCGAAGTTCATCATGTCCGGGATGTTTGCTTTCGGACGAAATCGCCGCCTCCAGCTCCTGGTGTCGCCTGTTGAGCGTATCCATGTGAGCTTTAATCGCCATATTCGGCCTCCTTCTGGCTGTGTGGAAACACTCAGGATTAAAACATGGGATGCCCCTTCTTGTCATCAACCCTTGTATCGATTTGAGTAACCATATTGTCTTTGATGCAGTTACCCCTTGCGCTATAGTCTTTCCGACAACATATTGAGATTGTTATGAAATCTCATCGCCGACTCATCATTGGCGTGACCGGCGCATCCGGCGCTGTTTACGCAAAACGCGCGCTGGAAGCGTTGCGGGAAACCGATGTTGAAACTCACCTGGTTTTAAGCCGGGCCAGCGAGATGACGATTCGCTACGAACTCGACATTTCCGGGGCGGAATTCGCAAGCCTCGCCGACCATCGTTACGCCATTGGCGATGTCGGCGCGCCAATAGCTTCAGGCTCATTCAAAACAATCGGCATGCTGATCGCTCCGTGTTCGGTAAAAACCATGTCTGAAATTGCAACGGGCGTGACCAGCAACCTTCTTAGCAGGGCTGCCGATGTTGCCTTAAAAGAACGCCGCAGGCTGGCCCTAATGGTGCGTGAAACACCCCTGCACCTGGGGCATTTGCGAACGATGACACAACTTGCTGAAATTGGCGCGATCATCGCACCGCCATTGCCGGCTTTTTACGCCGAACCGCAAAACATGGCTGAGCTTGTGGATCAGTCCGTCGGGCGTATGCTAGACCTTTTTGACATTGAAACGCCGCTTGCCCGCCGATGGGGCGAAGATCTTGAAAAAGGGCGGCGCGATCATTGACGGCGAACGCAGAAAACCCCTTCTGGCGCTGGTCACTCGATATTTACGGACGTAAGCCGATTGAACAGCAGCTCCTGAATCTACAGGACCAATGCGGTTTTGATGTGAATATCATTCTGTGGTGCTGCTGGCTTGCAGCAGAAGGTAAAGCCCTCACAGCAAGTTCACTGGGCAACGCCATTGAAGCGAAGCGGGAATGGACCGCCGAAGTCATCCACCCGCTTCGCGCCACAAGAAGGTATCTGAAATCAGTTCAATACGGAGGAACGAATGAGGACATCGCCAGGCTTCGCAACCACATCAAGGCTGCGGAACTAGATGCGGAAAAACATGTCCAAAATGTATTGTTTGAAAGAAGCGATATCGACGCCCTGCCCGCACAGAAAAACAAGGAAAAACAGGCTTTCGATCACCTAACTCTCTATGCAAAATTGCTTGGAGCCTATCAAAACCCGGCATTTTCGGAAGATTTGCTTCACATTCTTGTCGATAATGTTTTCGAACAGTAGCAACATGGCCTAGCGCGGGGCGCGCTCTACCAGGGAAGGTCAATGACGGACGATAAACCGCCTGAACATGGCTGCGGAAAGGCGGCAAACGGCGACAAGCCACAGACCGGAAAACCAGTAGCGAAACTGACAGCAACGTTGCTGACTTCAGAACGGTTTGAGGCGCGAGATGAGAATTTTGACGGCGCCAATGATGAAGCGTTGGTGATCCGTCTCGCGCAGTTCGAAGAAGAGCACCGCGACCTTGATGCAGCCATCACGTCGCTTGAAGAAAACTCACCTTACGAAAGGCTGACGATTGCGCGCCTTAAAAAGAAGAAGCTTCAAATCAAGGATCTGATTCAGGAAATAAAAGACGCGATGCTGCCTGACATCATCGCATGACCTTTAACCTGCGTTCTTGCGCGATTTTACGTCATACATGGCGCTGTCAGCGCGCTCCATGGTCTCGTCAACGGAATGGCCTTTTATGATTTCCACCACGCCGCAAGACACGGACGCGGTAAATGCATCACCTTTCCATGAGACCGGCGACGCTGAAACGGCGCGAGACAATTCTTCTGCTTTATGTTCCGCTGTCGCTTGATCGGCTTGCGTCAACAACAATCCAAATTCATCGCCGCCTAATCTTCCGAGTACGTCGGTTTGCCGAATATTTGAGGAAATGACACTCGCGATATGGCGCAACGCCGCATCACCGGCATGATGCCCCATGGAGTCATTGATTTTTTTGAGATCGTTCAGATCAATGAAAACGAGGCTGGCGCGCATATCGTACCGGTCAATCATCGCCATTGTACGGTCGAGTTCGCGCACGAATGCACGCCGGTTGAAAACGTCCAACAAAGGATCGCGATCAGCGAGTTTTTCGAGATTGCCGACCCGGTCGCGCGCCTCGGCCAGTTCCGCACGCAGTGACTGAACCTCGCTCATTAGCGCCGTCAACGCCTCGCGCACTTTCGGCGTCAGTTCAGCTTCCGGCACGCCGGAAATAACCGTTTGGTCCGATAAAGTTGTAACGCCCTCGCTGCGCACTCCACCCGCTGCCGGCCTCCGGCCGACTTTAACGCCAGCATAGGCCTTTGACGCGTCGCCAATCTTCATTTCGCTTCCCCAACGGTCTGTTTCCCAATGCAATGACCGTCACACGGGAAATGACCATAAACTGATTGCCAGCGTCCTGCTAGCGTTCGCACAGCAGCGCCCGCCCCTGGAAATCACGCAGTTGTGTAGGCGAAAACATACATCATTTCCGAGTGTTAATATTCGAATCACGGCTTGGCGCATTCGCCGCACGCTTCGCCGCAGGTCTCTTGTGACAAACGTCGCTGCGGACCAGTTTGGTTTTTGCGGATCAGGTCGTGTGAAGTCCCCTTCTATATCGCGACCAGCTCCCGCGTCCGGTGAGAGGAGGCGCTAGTCCTCGCGCCCCCGTCTTAAAGGCTGGCGTCTCCTCGTTCCGAACCTTTGCTTGCACCTTCCCTCCCCGCTGCTATAAGCGCCGTTTTTCTGCGGCGGAGATATTCATGGCTGCGACCGGCAATCAGCCGAAAATCGGCGTCATCATGGGCTCGCGTTCGGACTGGCCGACCATGAAACGCGCTGCAGAGATGCTTGATCAACTGTCGGCGCCTTATGAGACGATGATTGTGTCGGCGCACCGCACGCCCAAGCGGTTGTACGAATACGCTCAAAACGCGAAGGCGCGCGGCCTGAAAACGATTATCGCCGGTGCGGGCGGCGCCGCTCACCTCCCCGGCATGGTGGCCTCGCTGACGCCGCTGCCGGTGATAGGCGTGCCGATCCAGTCAAAATCACTCAAAGGGCTCGATAGTTTGCTGTCGATCGTGCAAATGCCGGCTGGGGTCCCCGTCGCCACAGTAGCGATTGGCGAAGCAGGTGCGGCTAACGCCGGCATATTGGCCGCTTCCATTCTTGCAACAAATGATGACAAGCTCGCCAAACGCCTAGAGGAATGGCGTGAAAAGCAAACCGCTTCTGTTGCAGAAACCGTCGAAGACTAGCGCTGCGGACAGCATGATCGTCGAACCAAATGGAACTATAGGCATACTCGGCGGGGGCCAGCTTGGCCGCATGCTGGCCAATGCCGCATCGCAGTTAGGCTTGCGCACGCATGTCTTTTGTCCCGAGGAGAGTTCGCCGGCGTTCGAGGTTTGTGCGGGTATTACTGTCGCCGCCTATGACGACCAGGCATCGCTTTCTGCCTTCGCCAAGGCCGTAGATGTCATCACCTATGAATTTGAAAACGTCCCGGCGGACACCGTCGCTTTTCTAGAAGCGCAAGGCGCAATCGTCCGTCCCGGCGCAAAAGCGCTGAAAACCGCTCAAGACAGGCTGCATGAAAAAGAATTCGTCCGCGCCATTGGCGCAGATACCGCCGACTTTCATCCTGTTGATGATCTGAAATCTCTCAAAGCAGGTCTCGACAAGGTCGGCCGCCCGGCGATCTTGAAAACACGGCGTTTAGGCTATGACGGCAAAGGGCAAACTCGAATCACAACGGACGATTCCGATCTCTCTGCGGCGTATGACAAAGCAATCGAATTCGCCTGGGCAGAGGTTGGGGCCGCACCATCGATTCTGGAAGGTTTCATCCCCTTTGAAAGAGAGATATCCGTCATTGGCGCACGCAGCCATGACGGCGAGATCAGACTGTTCGATCCGGCTGAAAACGTTCATCGCAACGGCATTCTAAAAACATCGACAGTCCCTGCATCGACATCAGAAGAAACGAACGAAAAGGCGTTTACAGTCACCCGCAAGATGCTTGAGGAACTCGATTACGTGGGCGTCATCGGAGTGGAGTTTTTCGTCCTGCCGGATGGCGACATTCTGGTGAACGAATATGCACCGCGCGTTCATAATTCCGGGCATTGGACGCAAGACGCCTGCGCGGTCTCGCAATTCGAGCAGCATATTCGCGCTGTGGCCGGATGGCCACTCGGCGATCCGGTCATACATTCAAGCGCCGTAATGGAAAACCTGATTGGCGCCGAAGTGAAAAACTGGCGGTCACTGGCGCAAGAAAAAAATGCATGCGTTCATCTATACGGAAAGAGCGAGGCGCGCGATGGCCGCAAGATGGGACATGTGACGCGCTTGGCTATGAACTAGAGGATCCACCGGCCGGATACCGCATCCGCGCCAGCCATTCGATCGGTTTTTTCGGATCGATATTCAGTCCACGAATTTTCGCTTTGGCTTTTTCGATCTGCATCACGTTTTCGATGCGCGCGTCCAGAAACGCCCTCGTGGCGTTTTCCTCTTCGCTATCGTCGGCCAGCCAACGTGCAAAGGTGCATGTCCACACGCCCGTCAGAATCCCGCGCTTGGAATAATAGTTGAAGTCGGTGGACTTATCGCCGAGCCCGCGCCAGATCGTATCGGCCGTCGACCAGGAGAGATTCGCCGCCAGCGGCGCATAGTGCGGCAGGGCGAGCGTCGCGGCGGCCCGGCGCGCCGCTTCCTTATGCGAGCGTAGAATGTCCAGCCTGGCACTTACAGCAAAGGCCACCTTCTCGCGGATTTTGAGGCCCGAAAATTCCGGGGCCCTCATCCGCTCGCTCATCTCCTGATCAGTCATGGCCGACCAGAATTTCAGGGCGCTTCGCACACCTTCCGGAAACGCCGCTTTTTGGACAGACCTGTCGAAGCCTGCATCCCTCGCCGCCGCACTAAGCGCACCATCCGTCCAGCCGTCGAACGGCGCCCGGCTCAGTATTTCCGCCAGTATCGCTTGCCGGGCAGCCTCAAACCCATCGCCATCAGGGCTTTGAAGGGGTGTTTCCGGCTTTTTTGGGCTTTGTGTGTGTGGCATTTTTACAGGCTTTCGGTGCGCCCGGTGATTGTAGACAATCGCCAGCGCCTTTGGTATAGGCCCCAACGCCTCAGGCGTCTGCATGAAACAGACGTCATGAGCTGGTTTGTTGTTCGCGTCGCGGCCAGAGCCCGTGACGTTTTTATTTGAAAGGGAGGCGTGCCGCCTTGGTCCAGATCTTTGTCCGCGACAACAATGTCGAACAGGCCCTCAAAGCGCTCAAAAAGAAGATGCAGCGCGAAGGGACATTCCGGGAAATGAAGCGCCGGAAATTTTACGAAAAACCGTCCGAAAAGAAGGCCCGCCAGAAAGCGGAAGCCGTTCGCCGCGCACGCAAGCTGATCCGCAAGCGTCTGCAGCGCGAAGGCGCGCTTTAGGGCTTTTCTTCAAATAGCGCCTTAAGCTGCTATAAATATTACATTATTTAAATATGTTGAGGGGGCGCTTCAGGCCCCCTTTCGTTTCCTGACGCTGCATCGCATAATCAGCTATCAAATTCAGATTTCAGGGTCTTGGACATGCGTATTTTGACGATTTTGTTTGCAATCGCTTTCTTCCTGTCAGCTTGCGAGACCATCAAAGGCGCCGGTCGCGACATAACCAATGCCGGTGAAGCCATCGACGACGCGGTCGATAAATAACGCCGTTTACCACACTATCGCAGCGACTCTGCGGATTTTCAGCCTCGAATCGGCTGAAAATAACGAAAATTAAGAATTTCTTTTTCATAATCGCCACAATATCCGCTGTGGTTTGTGGCAAATGGGCGCTTGTCGGCCTGTATCCGCCTCAATATGGTTAATGCGATCCAGAAACGAGGCTGTAGCGTGAGAAGGGGAATAAAGATGAAATTGCGCGCTTTGGGGATGATAGCGCTGCTCACGGGCGTCAGCATGTCGGCGGCCTCGCCCGCCCTCGCCCAGCGGCAAATCGATGACCCCAAACTCAGCCCTATGCTGTTCGGTCCAACGGAAAAAGAAAAGCGCGAAAAAGCGCGTCAGGAACGTGAAGAGCACGAGCGCGAAATAGAAGAAGCGCTGATCCTGACATCGGAGCAGGAGCAAGACGCAAACTTGCTGGATGAGCCGAAAACGCGCCCGCTATTATTCGGCGACCACAAGGACGGCGAAGATCTGGTTGGCGGTTCGATTACGCTCGGCGAAGAAGACAATGACCGGCGTTATTTCGGGATTTTGACGTTTCTTATTCCCGATGAAACGAACCTCTCCATCGGTGTTGGGCCCGTCTATGAGCCTGACTATTTCGGCTCCAATGATTACGAATTTAACGCCGACCCTCAGGTGTATGTGAAATTTCGCAACTTCGTCTTCCTGGATGACGATGGCGCTGACTTCGCATTGTTCGGGTTTTCCCGTTTCCGGTTTGGCCCATCAATCAGAATTCGCGGCCGCCGCGACCAGGACGAGAACGCCGCCCTGCAGGGGCTGGGCGATGTGGGCACCACGTTTGAGCTTGGCGGCTTTGCGTCGACAACTTTCCTCGATCGTTTTGCCGTGAAGGCGAAGGTTCGCCATGGCATCAAGACCGGCCATCGCGGCACGATCGTTGATGGGTATTTGACCGCGCTGATTTTCAGGGCGGGTCCTGTTTCCTTTTCGACGAGCGGTCATGCAAGCTGGATTGGCGATAACTTTGCCGATGCGTATTTCACCGTAACGCCGGAGCAATCGGCTGCGTCGGGCGGCCTGCTAGGCGTTTATGACGCCGACTCAGGGTTCAGAAATGTCGGCGGCAGTGTGAACGCCTATATCAACATTCGTGACCGGTGGTCGCTCAATCCTTACGCCAGCTACAACTACATTTTCGACGATTACGCCGCGACGCCGATAATTTCGCAATTCGGCGACCGGAATCAATTCCGGGTTGGCTTTCACTTGATGCGTGAATTCACTTTTGGCGGTTCGGGCCGCTAGAGCGCGTCCACAAAAAGTGTGCGCGTTTTTTGGGTTCGGACGCGCGACCACAAAAGAACCTAGACTGCGTTTTTGATTCGACAAGAAGTGAACGCAGTCTAGGTAAAAACAAGTGATATAAAAAAGAAAACGCGGCGCATTTCAGCGCCGCGTTTTTTTGTGCTGATTTCGCGTTTATTCCGGCTTGCGGAACTTCAGCGTCATACGGTCAGATTCGCCAATTGCTTCCATCTCGGCCCGAAGCTCAGGGTTATCCCGGCTTGTTCCCAACGACGGCGGCAACCGCCAAACGATATCATCAGTTGTCGGCTGATCAGCCGGATTGGCATTAATCTCACTGGAGTCGACAAGTTCAAAACCGGCGTTTTCAAATACTGACACGACCTGTGATTGCTTGACGTAACCAGCGTTGCCGATCGCCCATTCGTCTGGCGAATCTTCAGACGCACGGTGCTGAACCACGCCGACAATGCCGCCAGGTTTGAGAACCATATTGATGTCAGCAAGCGCTTCAGTGAAAAAGCGGCCTTCCTCAAGCCGGTTGAAATGGTGCGCGGCGCGCATCATCAGCACGACGTCTACGGTACCAGCCATGCTCTCCGGCGCAGAACCAAAAACGAAGGCGTCTACTGCCGGACCATTTTCTCCTGCAGCCGCTTCAGCCGCAGCAACATACTGATCGGCCCAGCTTCTTCTGTTTTCCAGAAACTCTTCCGTGGCGAAGTTCGTAAACAACGGCCACATTTCCATGGAATAGTCAGCGCCGATTATCTTTCCGTCTTCACCGAGATACGGGATCAGAATATTACCGTACCAGCCAGGCTCGCCCGGCAGGGAATCGACAACTGTCATGCCCGGCTCGACGCCAAAAAATTCCAGCGTCTCTTTTGGATTACGATATTGATAACGTGCTTTGACGTCATCGGACTGTGCGGCAAGAACCGCGTCAAGCTTTTCCGACGCCGTCATCGCATCACTGGCTTCATCGTTGGTTTCAACGACTTCGGTTTCGCTCGTCATCTCAGATGTATTTGAATCAGATGATTCAGTCGTGCTGCCTGATTGTTGACCACAAGCAGCAAGGGCGAGCGCCGCGGCGCTCGTAAGTAGGTATTTCATGCGTGCAACCCCTAATTTGTGGTAGGGGGCTTGTACCAAGGCCCGGCAAATTCGCCAACAAGGGCTATTCAAGCCGCATCAGGGACGCGCCGCCATGGCCCTTCACGTTTCTGTGAGAGTTTCCAGACCTATAGCGCCTTTACGATCTCCTCGCACATTTTCTTGGCGTCGGAGAAAAGCATCATCGTGTTGTCGCGGAAGAACAATTCGTTTTGCACGCCAGCGTAACCGGACGCCATGCCGCGTTTGACGAACAGCACAGTTCCGGCGTTCTCAACGTCGAGAATTGGCATGCCGTAGATAGGCGACGCTGTATCCGTTTTCGCCGCCGGGTTGGTTACGTCGTTGGCGCCGATAACAAACGCCACATCCGCCGTCCGGAATTCGGCGTTGATGTCTTCAAGTTCGAAAACTTCATCGTAAGGCACCTGCGCTTCCGCCAGCAGCACGTTCATGTGACCAGGCATGCGGCCGGCAACCGGATGGATGGCGTATTTCACTTCGACGCCTTCCTTTTTCAGCTTGTCGGCCATTTCCTTCAGCGCGTGCTGGGCCTGCGCCACCGCCATGCCGTAACCGGGAACGATGATTACCTTGTTAGCGTTCTTCATGATGAATGCCGCGTCGTCAGCAGAACCCTGCTTGACCGGACGTTCTTCACCGTCGCCTGCGCCGGCAACTGCATCCTCTCCGCCGAAACCGCCAAGAATGACGGAAACGAAGGACCGGTTCATACCTTTGCACATGATGTAAGACAGGATGGCGCCCGATGAGCCGACAAGCGCGCCGGTGATGATCAGCGCCATGTTTTCAAGCGTGAAGCCAATGCCTGCCGCCGCCCAGCCGGAATAGGAATTGAGCATCGAAACCACAACAGGCATGTCGGCGCCGCCGATAGGGATGATGATCAGGAAGCCCAGAATAAATGCGAGCAGCGTCAGCCAGAAGAACACCCATGCCGACTGCTCAAAGGTCATCAGCATGCCCATGAGCAGCACTATCGCCGCGGCGAGCGCAAGATTGATCACATGGCGCGACGGCAACAGGATCGGTTTGCCGGACATATTGCCGTTCAATTTCGCAAAAGCGATCACCGAACCGGAAAAGGTGATAGCGCCGATAGCCACCCCGAGCGACATTTCAATAATCGATTGAAGGTGGATGTGTCCCGGCTCGCCAATGCCGAAAGCTTTCGGCGCCAGAAACGCCGCCCATGCGATAAACACCGCCGAAAGACCGACAAGCGAGTGGAACGCCGCCACAAGCTGCGGCATGGCCGTCATCGGAATTTTGCGAGCGATATAAGCGCCCGGCACGGCGCCGGCGGCAACCGCCAGAAGAACCAGAAACCACGTGCCGAACCCTTTGTTCTCAAGCACGAACAAGGTCGTCACGACGGCTATGCCCATGCCGATCATGCCGAAACGATTGCCCTGGCGCGATGTTTCCGGCGAGGAAAGCCCGCGCAACGCAAGAATGAAAAGAATGCCTGCGGCGACGTAGAGAAGCGCTGGAAGATTATCAGCCATGATCGCCTACCGCTCCTTCTTCTTGTACATCGCCAGCATTCGCTGGGTGACTAAAAACCCGCCAAATATGTTGACACTGGCAAGCGCCACTCCTGCAAAACCCAATGCTTTTGACCAGCCGCCTGCAGCGGATTCAGTCAAATCAGCGCCCAGTGCAATCAGCGCACCGACAATCACAACCGATGAAATAGCATTGGTGACCGACATGAGTGGCGTGTGCAGCGCCGGCGTCACAGACCAGACGACGTAGTAACCAACAAAAATCGCGAGTATGAAAATTGTCAGGAGAAAAACGAAATCCGAAATGGGGCTCGCCGCCGCAAGAATAGCAAGCTGATCGGCGATAGTTCGCGCCTGCTCTGCCGCGGCGGCCGCCGTTTCGGCATTGCCTGTGGCATTCGCAGCAGCCGCCTCTGCGGCTTGCGCAGCCTGTTCAGCGGATTGCGCAGCTTCTTCGATCTGTTCTCTCTTATCCTGCATGGCCTGTCGGCTCCTTTAGGGACTGAGCTATTCTTTTGGCGGCGATGAAACGTCTGGCGCGTCTTCGGGCGCAGCCTCATTCGTTGCATCGAGGTCAAGCGTTTCAGGTTCAGCGGCGGCTGGCGGCGCTTCGGCTTTGACTTCCTCAAACGCCGGATGAACGACCGCGCCGTCTCGCGTCAACGCAATGCCTTTGATGATGGCATCCTCAGGATCGGCGACGAATACATTCGTTTCCTTGTCGTAGAACGCCGAGACGAAGTTATAGATGTTGCGCGCGTAAAGGCTCGATGCATCAGCCGCCAGACGCCCTGGCACGTTCTTGAAGCCCAAGATGGTCACGCCGCCGGTTTCAATCGCCTCGCCCGCTCGTGAAAGCTCTACGTTGCCGCCCGCTTCAACCGCCAGATCGACGACGACTGATCCTGCTTTCATGCCATGCACCATGTCGGCGCTGACAAGCCTTGGCGCCGGACGGCCGGGTATAAGCGCCGTGGTGATGACGATATCCTGTTTCTTTATATGCTCGGCGACAAATTCCGCCTGACGCTTTTGAAAGTCTTCCGACATTTCTTTGGCGTAGCCGCCTTCGGTCTCGGCTTCTTTCATGGCTTCTTCATCGACAGTGACGAAGGTCGCGCCGAGACTTTCGACCTGTTCTTTCGCAGCGAAGCGAACGTCAGTCGCCGAAACAACAGCGCCGAGACGACGCGCCGTTGCGATCGCCTGAAGCCCTGCAACACCGGCGCCCATGATGAAAACCTTCGCCGCAGCAATTGTGCCCGCTGCTGTCATCATCATCGGCAATGCGCGTCCGTAATATGCAGCCGCGTCAATCACCGCCTTGTATCCAGCAAGGTTCGATTGCGACGACAAAACATCCATCGACTGCGCACGCGTAATACGCGGCATCAAGTCCATGGCCATGGCGTCAACACCGAGACGCGCATAAGAACCAATCGAATCCGGATCGTTGAATGGCGATAAAATTGCAATCAGTTTTGATCCGCGGCTAACGACACGCAATTCCTCGCTTGAGGGCGCAAGCACTTTGATCACCAGGTCCGCGCTTTGTGCAGCATCCGCCGCACTGGGACTGATTTCCGCACCCGCTGCTGAATAATCAGCATCTGCAAATCGCGCTGCCTCTCCCGCACCTGATTGAACGGTGACAGCAGCGCCGAGAGCGGTAAATTTTTTGACGGTCTCTGGTGTCGCCGCAACCCGGGTTTCACCGGACCGCGTTTCTTTCAGAACGGCTATTTTCATCTGGCCTCCAGCGGCTGAACCGCCGCTTTAGTGATGCGAGAAGAACATTTTCACA
Source organism: Hyphococcus flavus (assembly GCF_028748065.1). Classification (GTDB taxonomy): domain Bacteria; phylum Pseudomonadota; class Alphaproteobacteria; order Caulobacterales; family Parvularculaceae; genus Hyphococcus; species Hyphococcus flavus. The sequence goes on from NZ_CP118166.1 coordinate 3,343,291, forward strand.
ATGATATGGGAAAGCACGTAAACGGCGACGCCTGCAAGGATAGACAGCAAAACGCCATTCGCCATGACGAGACTGGTGAACATCATGGTGAGCCCGAGCGCGCCCGGCACGCCGACCTCAGTCGCGGCGCCCATTATACCGTCATAGGATTTCTTGTGTTCCTCGGCGTCTTGAAGTCGTTGCGTAGCTTCGTCAGTCATTAGTCACCCCGTCAATTTCCTCCATGTTTTGAAGGATTTCAGTAGGTTGGGCAAGACTCTCAGACGCCGAATCGCACCGGCCAGGCGCTGAGAAGCGTTCTCAAGGTCGAGATGAACGCCATGGGCTGATCCATCATCAGATGGTGATAGGCGTCGGGGATCGTGACAAACGGCGAGCGCCCGCGCGCCTGGCTTTCCAGATGCGCAATACCGTCGCCCTGGGCGAACATGGATTTTTCCCCATAGATGAATGCGAGCGGACAGCGCGCAGCCCTTAGCAGATCCCGCTCAAAATGAATTTCGAACGTGCTCTTGGGTCCGGGGTCGAATTTCCATGTCCAGCCCTCACCCTCGCCGTTTGGCATCGGCGCTGGCCGCAGTCCCTCGCGAGCGATGTAATCGAGCAAATATAAATGCTCGCCCGGTTGATTCGGCAGCAACCGAAAACGCGTGATCGGCTCTTCTTTCGTCGCGTAAACGCGCGCCGTGCGTTTGTCGTCCGGATTGGCGGGCTTGGCTTTAACGACCGTATAGCCCTCATGCGGGTCAGGCACGCCGAGCGGCGAGTCCACGACCACGGCGCCGCCAAGTCGTTCTCCTTCACGTTCCACAGCCGCAAGAGTGACCCAGCCGCCAAAACTGTGACCGACCACGATGGGACGCCCACGCGAGGCGAGCCCCGCCGCATCAATGACGGAGAAGACTTCACTTACCAGAAGGTCGAGCGAATACTTGTCCCGCCAATCGGAATCTCCCATGCCGGAAAGGTCAAGCGCGGCTACACGCCGATTCTGGGCGAAGAACGGAGCGAATGGCCGCCACCAGTTCCGGTGGGCGCGCCCGCCATGAACAAATAAAAGCCCGCGCCGTCCTTCTTCGCCCCAGGCAGTGTATTTGATCTCAGCCCCCTCAACAGTGACCGATGCTTCTTCGCACGGGGCGTTAATGGCCTTTTCAAACCATTCCGGCGCTGGCGGCCTATCACCGCCAAGATGCGCCAAAGGCCGGATCAGATCGTCGGATTTTTTTGCTTTAGATTCGCTCATGGCTCGTCAATCTTGGTTAACCTCACCTCGATAGCGCATCTTCCAACACCAGGCAAAGACTTCATCAGCGGCTCCCCGTCAGGGTAAACAAATCCTTAATTCATCCGTGCGCCAATAAATTCAAGCATTCCTTCCAAAGAGTGCCGAAAAGCGTTTCGGAATGACACGGATTTAAACCGTTCTTTACCGATATCACCGATGCTGGCGGCGATTTATTCAGTTTAGAAAGGTCCGCCCTGAAATGGTGAAAACGATTTTAATCGTCGATGATGATCCCACGCAACGCCGCCTCATGCGCGGCGTATGCGAAAAAGCGGGCTATCCTGTTTTGCAGGCAGACAGCGGTGAGAACGCCCTGTCGCTTTTACAAAGCGAGCAAGGCGCAGATATCGCGCTGATCATGCTTGACCTTCGCATGCCCGGTCTTGGCGGCATGGAAACCCTGAAACGGGCGAAGTCCTATCAGGAAGACCTGCCGGTAATTGTTCTTACCGCACAAGGCGGCATCGACACGGTTGTCGAGGCGATGCAGCTCGGAGCCGCAGACTTTTTTGTGAAACCCGCCTCGCCCGAACGCGTCATTGTTTCGATCAAAAACGCGCTCAACATCACGACGCTTAAAGGCGAAGTTTCTCGCCTGAAGCGCAAGCGCGACGGATCCATGGCTTTTAAAGATCTTGTGGGCGAGTCCAATGCGCTGCGTCACGTGATGCGCCTTGGCGAGCGCGCTGCAAGCTCTAACATTCCAATTCTTATCACCGGCGAGTCCGGTACAGGTAAGGAAATGATCGCCCGCGCCATTCAGGGCTCGTCCGACCGCGCCGGCCGGCCGTTCATTACAGTGAACTGCGGCGCCATCCCTGAGAACCTCGTCGAGAGTATTCTCTTTGGGCATGAAAAAGGTTCTTTCACTGGCGCGAGCGCAAAACATATCGGCAAATTTCAGGAAGCCGACGGCGGCACAATCTTCCTCGACGAAGTCGGCGAGTTGCCCGCCGACATGCAGGTCAAACTCCTACGGGTACTTCAGGAAGGCGAAGTTGATCCAATCGGCGCCAAGCGTCCGGTGAAAGTCGACGTGCGCGTCATTTCGGCGACGAACCGCGACCTCAGCGAAGAAGTTAAAAACGACGGCTTCCGCGAAGACCTCTTCTATCGTCTCAATGTCTTCCCGATCGAGGTGCCAGCGTTGCGCGACCGCCGCGAGGACATTCCAGCGCTGATCGATCATTTCATTCAGCGCTACAACGCTGAAGAACGCCGCGACGTGCGCGGCGTGCGGCACGAAGTGATGGACGTGCTGTCAGCATTTAACTGGCCCGGCAATGTGCGCCAGCTTGAAAACACGATCTTCCGCGCTGTTGTGCTGGCGGAAAACCCGCATCTGTCAGCGGAGGACTTCCCCCTGCTCGCCGATGCTTTTGCTGAAGCCGGAATCGAATCCGGCCCGCCGATGCTGTCGCCTGCTGAATTCGAATGCCGCGATGAACAGCCGGCGCATGTATCCGCGTCAAGCAGCGCCGATACAGACAACGAAGCGTTCGCTATTTTCGACCGCGAAGGACATTTGCGCTCCCTTCAGGAAATCGAGAAGGACCTTATCCAGGTTGCCATCGAAACCTATGAGGGCAAAATGTCGGAAGTCGCCCGGCGCCTCGGCATGGGCCGGTCAACACTTTACCGCAAACTGCGTGAGCACGATCTGGAAGTGAAACGCGCGAGCTAAATCTCGCGCGTGTTATTCGCCAATCGCCGACAGGTAGAGATCGAGCAAAGCTTCCTGTTCCTGTCGGTCGGCGCGATCCATCTTGCGGATCTTCACAACCTGACGCAGCGTTTTGACGTCATACCCCTCGCCTTTTGCTTCGGCGTAGACTTCCTTGACGTCGTTCATGATCGCCGCCTTGTCTTCTTCAAGACGCTCGACGCGTTCAATGAAAGACCGTAACCGGTCCGCTGCAATCGTTGTTGCGCCTTCTACACTCGCCGATCCGTCCGCCACGCGCTACTCCTTCAATTATCAGGATGCGGATTATTGCTCCGCTTAACTAGCCCATAGGAATAGAAAGCGGCGGCGCGCGCGCCAAGCGTAATCAACGTCAATGGGGAAAATTAAATGTCCTCGGGGAAAAGTCCCTCGGCCTGCCCCGGATCAAGTCCGGGGTTGGCCTCAGTGTACTTTCCCCCCGATTTAATTCGTAAAATTTGGCTCGAAGCAGTTCTTCGCCAAATTTTTCATGACCCTTTGCCCGCCCAGGGGGTGGGCGCTAGACTCGAAAACCGGCCAAAGGGCCGTCCCGAGGGCGGTTTTCACAGATTGAATTCTTGTAAAAGTACACCGAGCGAAGCGAGGGACTTTTGCAAGACGGTCTTATATCTCTTGACCGTCAAGTTCACGGCGCAGAACGCGGGCGCGCTGGCGCGCATTCTCATCATGCGGGTTCCATTCAAGAACCTTCTGGAACATGTCATAGGCGTCGCGTTTTTCCCCGCCGGACAAAAGAAGCTCGGCAAGGGTCGAGCGCACGTCGAAATGGCGCGGCTCAAGCTCCAGCGCGCGGGTGAAATCCTGGATGGCGCCGGGGCGGTCCTCCGTCGCGAGCCTGACATGCCCGCGCAGCGCATACCCTTGCGCGAAATTCGGTGCGAGGCCGACGACATGGTCAAGCAAGGTCAGCGAAAGGTCGAAAGCCGCATTATCAGCGCTCAGCTCTGCCCGGGCGTAAAGCAGGTCCACCGTGTCGCTGGGGGCATCGGCCCAGATCTCGAGGATCCGGCCCACATTTTCCTCAGCACGCAGGGCATCGCCGACCCGCAATTCCTCAAACAGGTGGTCGAGGCGCGGATCTGTCTGATCCGCGAAAGCGTGCCCTGAAAGCCCCGCCATCAACCCCAGAATGCAAAAAAGCCTTCGCATGAGCGAAAGCTTAAGGCGCAAACCCTTAAAAACCAAGGAAATTTCGCGAGCGGCAGGCTAAAATGAAGTTAAGCCTGCTTGGCCTTGAAGCGCCGCTGGGTCTTGTTGATCACATAGACGCGGCCCTTGCGGCGGACGACGCGGCAGTCTTTATGCCGGTTCTTCAACGACTTAAGGGACGAACGGACTTTCATGACCAAATGCCTTTTCGGGGCGCTTACGCGCGCGTTTTGCAGTTGCGAGCGGCGGGAATTAGCCAAACAAGGCCTGAAAGTCAACGGGCGCGCAAGCACCATCCTTGGACAACATCATTTTTTGCAATTGTCCGGAAGTCCCATTGTACTGTTCGTTCTATAGGTCTGCTCTGCACTCAAAAGCAGACCATAAAAAACACACTCTAACTAGCGGAAAGAGAAATCATTCAGCAAACAGCTTGACTTATGTTACCGATGTAACATATTTGTCTATTCATGTCACAACTCAGTAAATCCGAACTTGCCATCCTGAAAGTCCTTTGGACGGATGCGCCATTATCTGCGCGGGAAATACAAGAAAGAGTTGGCCAACAATTAGATTGGTCGTTTTCGACGACACGTACGACACTATCGCGTATGGTGGATAAGGCGCTGCTGCGACTGGATACGAAACACGGCGTTCGCGTTTACACCCCCGTCGAAAGTAAAGCCCGCACGTTATCCGGCGTCATGCGCGAGTTCTTCGATACATTTTTTGAAATGAAAGGCCCGCTTCCCACGGCCGCTTTTCACGACAGCAAAATATTGTCCGAAGAAGAGTGGTTAGAGCTGGACCGTCTTCTCAATGAAAACGGCGATAATGATTAACGCGCTGATCATTGTGCATCTATGGAGCCTTGTCGTTGCTGGCGGCGCATGGATCCTCCAGCGTGACGGTAACGGACGGGTCGGGGCGCATTTCCCGGCCCCGAACATATGGTTCCTTCTGATCATACTTTGTTTGTTGCCGGGAGCGCTCTACTTAATCCCCCTTGGTAATGTCGTCAGCATACCAACGACAGAAGCGTTCGAAGTATTTTCCATACAAGCCAATGAGTTCTCAACAGATGGAATGAGGCCCTTAAGTTTTCTAGCGGCGTATATTGGTCTTGGCGTTTTTCTTATGGGGCGTACGCTCTGGCGGTGGGTGCGATTGCAGAGCTTGCCTTTGGCGCCGACAGCCGAACCCGATATTTTTGCAACACCGGAGATGATCCCGCCCTTGACCCTGTCATGGCCACGCAGAGCAGTCGTTTTGCCAAAAGGGTTTGAAGCGCAGGAGCCATTGATACGACATGAGCGTGCTCATTTACGCCACAATGATGCTGAGGTCACGCTGTTGCTCCTGCTCTTACAGGACATAATGTTGCGAAATCCCGGGATAATTTTCCTGGTGCGGCAATGGCGTTTGGCAATTGAATTACGCGCAGATCGTGCGGCGACAAGAAACCTTACCGCACCAGAACGCAAAGACTACGCGGCGTTCTTGCTAAATATTCAGCGCCCAACCACGCGCCACAACGAAACGCTTCCCTGTCCGACTGCGCGGCTTAACTCCACACCGCACCGGCATGCGAAGATGAGACTTATCGGAATCATAGAGGATGAATCCAGCGACAAAAAGCGCCGCTGGAGTGCGGCGGTCCTTTCAACGTTTTTTGCAGCTAGCGGGATTGGTCTTTTGAGTGCTGGCGCCAAAGCCTATGAAGCTGGAGCAAATGCAGGCTCTGGTCCTGATGATTACACCCTTATCGACTACGTCAAGCAAACAGCTTTGCAAATGCCCGGCAATTGCCCCGGTCTCATTGATGATATCAAAGCGCGCGGCGTTAAAATTGAAGAGAAAGAGCTCATGATCAATGGTCGCCCCGTTCCGCATCTTACACTGAATTTGGGCACCGTCGTTCTAAATCATGATGTTCGAAAGGATGGGAGTATTCACAATCCGCGCGTTATCGATTCCACCCATCCCTGTTTCGAAGCCAATGCCAAAGCCGGCATCGCTCAATGGACGGCCGCACCACAAGAATTTGCAATCAAGGATGCAGCGGTAAAGCTGCATTTCGTAATATCAGGGGCAACGGGTGAGGAATTGAACCAGCAACTGTTCAATATTGCGCAATAACGCAAACACCAGCTTCGCCAAAATGCAGGACTAAACTTCTCGCGCCATCGAAGGAAATATCATGAAGCGAATTTCACCAACTATTGTTCTGTTTTCCACTTTTCTGGCTGCCAGTTGCGCTGGCAGTTCTCAGGCCGAAAGCGCCAATTCTGTCTCCACAGAAAGTAGCGCCGCGCTCGCTGCTTACGAAATGCCAAGAACGCACGTTGCGCCTATCAAGCAAAGCAACAAGGACAGGCAATATGAACTTTATATCAAATTGCCAGAGAACTATTCAGAAAACACCGATGCAAAATATCCCGTGATCTATACCACTGATGCTGTGGTGCACATGGATATGCTGTCCGGTTCCACCGAGTTTTTGATGCCCAATGTTATTTTGGTGGGCATTTCCTATCAAAAAAATCTTGGAGATGAACGGGCGAATGCCAGCAGGTTTCGCGATTATCAGATGGCGGAGTACACGGATCCGGAAATTCAAGCTCGATTTCAAGGTGGGCAAGTCAGCGCTCACCTGGATTTCATTCGCAACGATGTGATTCCATATATTGAATCCAGATATCGAACAATTCCAGACGAACGCACTTATTTCGGTTATTCGCTTGGTGGCGCATTTGGCGCTTACATTTTATTCGCAGAACCAGACACGTTTAAGCATTATATTCTTGGCGCGCCCGCTTTTAATCCGCGTAGCCTCCAAATTGTTGATGAGCTTGAAGCAAAAACCGCCCCCCACCAAGGCGAGATGAACGTCAATGTCTTTGTCGCTCTTGGTGATCTGGAAAGAGACGAAGATAAAGAAGCGGTTGATCACTTCATGTCGGTTCTGCAGCGAAGAAGTCAATCAGACATGACCCTTACCGGTCTCGAAATTATCAAAAATTCTGACCATGCCGAAGCATTCCCCGAGACCGCTATACGCGGCGTAAGATGGTTAGCGGCAATGAACAGTGAAGTAATTAGTACGCACGACGAGGAAAATTAAAAGTAGCGGGATTATAAAGGTTTCTAATTAGGACCCGCCAACTTCATTCAAATAAAAATCTATCGTGTCTTAAAAAGGAATACATCATGAACCCTTTTTCACCATTTCTAATTCTTTTCTCCGTGCTCCTGATTGCGAGTTGTGAAGGTCCTGCAGAGGCCAACATCTCCGAGGACAATGAAAATTATTCCGCGCAAGAGGCCACAGCCGACAAGGCCGAGCCGGGGTTCTGGAAAAACCCCAATGAGATCTATGTCTCAACAGAGTGGCCAATGGATGATGACGATCTTAAAATTTGGGAAGTGCCGAAACTTGAAAAAGCCTTGATCGACCCTGCACCGGCGGAAAGAAACGATGGCCTTTCGGTGGGCGAATTAGGCGTCGATGGCGGCGATAAAGACATGATTGTTAAGGTGGCTGAGGAAATCGCCGATAGCCAACACGGAAACATTGACAGCCTGCTGATTGCCCATAAGGGTAAGCTCTTATTTGAATCCTATTATTCGAACGGCCGGCTAAACCTGACCCATCCGCAAGCGTCAGCGACGAAAACATATACAAGCTTGGCGCTTGGCCGGGCTATTCAGCTTGGCTATCTGACTATGGAAGATTTGGACAAGCCAGTGATCAGTTTTCTCGACGATCTGGATCCGTCAAAGTTTGTTGAAGGCGCCGAACGGGTTACGCTGCACCATGCATTGACGATGCGCACAGGAATTCGCATCAACGACGAGCAACGAGAAGAGTTTGAGAATAATCCCGACCAAGTAAAGAGGCAAAAATTTGTTCAAGCCATTTTCGAGCTGAGCGCGCCCATTACCGAAGAGTCGCAGAGCTCTTTTGCATATGGAAACTATGCTAGCGCCCTGGTAATGCAGGTCATCGATGCTGTCGTACCCAGTGGCGCCGAAGAGTTTGTCAAAAACGAGCTTCTGAGCAAATTAGACATTACAACGTATAGATGGCTATCTGAATTTGGGTTGCCAGCAGGGGGATGGAAATCAAGCTTTACATCTCGCGACATGATGAAGTTTGGATTGTTGGCGGCCAATAAAGGCAAATGGAATGGCGAACAGCTGGTTTCAGAAGCCTATATCATAAAAGCCACAAGCCAAATCCTCTCCACCGGCGATGATGATATTTATGGCGGCGGTAAAGACGTCTCCAATGCGGGATATGGCTACTTCTGGTGGAGTGCAGATTTGAAATCTGGAGACAAGACCTATCAAACGCCGAATGCACAAGGCGGCGGTGGGCAGTTCATAATTTTAGTCGATGAGCTCGATATAGTCATTGTGTCGACAGCTGGTATGCGCAGTCCAAAGAGTTTGCAGCTCGCTGCGGAGAGAATTCTGCCGGCTTTTGTACAATAAACTCGAAAAGGCTGGGTGCGGTCTGGAACAAAAAATACAACTCCCTTCGTTTATTCCTGCTGTTGCCGCGTTGGGGCCAACCCCTCCATTATGACCGCAATGAGCATATAATAGAAGCAACCTTCAGGCGCCGGACCTCACCCCTGCTCCCGCTCGATATAATCGTCGATCACGCGTTCGAGCACGGTCATGGGCACGTTGCCGCCGAGGACCACGGCGTCGTTAAAGCGGCGGAAAGTCCTCAGAACTGCGACTAAGAATGCCCTAACCGCAGAAACGACGCCGCCCTCAGGGTTGTAAATCCTTGTTGACTTTGGCCCTCCAGAACACGAAAATGTTACCTAATCCTAGGGGGGATGATCGTGACTAAAGCGATTTTGGGATTATTGGGGCTTCAAACAGTACTATTGCTGGTGTTGACGTTTCGCATTGCGGATCTTGAGCGCATCGATTCGACAACAAGAGCTTATGCAGAAGAAAGAACCCTTCCCTTACAGAATAACGACCGCGCTGCAGCGCGCCCTCAATCCGTTGGTCTGAGTGCGGAGGAAATTCGAGAAATCGTTCGCAGCGAAATGGCGTTAGCCGTTTCGGAAATCACGGTCGCGCAATCTTCCAACAGTGCGGCCACGCCGCAACGCCAGCCATTGATTGACGAACGGCAAATAGAATTGATGCGCGCCTCGGTTGAAGCAGATTTAAACGCGATGCGTGCCACTGGCCGCTCCACCCCTAGTGAAATGGCGGCGCTACAGTCCAAGATTGCGAAGCTGCCGCCACGAGAGCGTAAAGCCGCACTCGATCGCCTGACCAAAGCAATCAACGATGGGTATATAGACGCCCAGCTTTAAAACTTAACAGCAACTGAGGAGTGTATGATGAAATTAACAAAAGTGGGCGCAGGCGCAACTGTCGCCCTTACATTGATGGCGACTGCGGCGTTTGCCGGCCTTCGCCAGCCGGCGCCAGTGGCCGTCGACCTTGATGCGCAATTTGCTTCAGGCGACCTCATCACAGCCGCTGACGCCAAGAACGACGAGGTCTTTATCGGTTGCGGCACGCGCAACTTTGACGATGGCGTCGGAGGCGTTTTCAGGTTCGCGTTTTGCCAAGCAGCCGACGCTGAAGGGGATCGGGTTGTTTGCAACACGTCCAATCCGGAACTCGTTCAAACAATTCGGGAAATCAATGATAGCGGCTACATTCAGTTTTCCTGGACCGATGACGGCGCTGGCAACTTGACTTGTTCGGCAACCGGCTTCTCCACGCAGTCGTTCTATGCGGACAAGCACTCAAAAGGAAACCAAAAGGGTAACGAGCGCTAATATTCTCGCCTTTATTTACTGTCGCCAGAAAAAACCGGCCCTTTATGGGCCGGTTTTTTTGTGAATTTGTTCAGGGCGTACAATCGCTCTCACCTCGCGCTGCAGGCCACTCACTGAAAGCGAAAACGATGAAAAGTCAATTTAACTTACCCGCGCTCCCGCTCGATATAATCGTCGATCACGCGTTCCAGGACGGTCATGGGCACGTTGCCGCCGAGGACCACGGCGTCGTTGAAGCGGCGGAAGTCGAACTTATCGCCCAGCGCCGCTTTTGCTTTCTCGCGCAGCGCGACAATCGCCGAATGGCCGACCTTGTAACCGCAGGCCTGACCCGGCCATGCACAATAGCGGTCAACCTCGCTCTGAACTTCGTCCGGGTTCGACCCATTATTCACAACGAAAAAGTCGATGCCCTGTTGCCGGGTCCAGCGCTTGGCGTGGAGGCCGGTGTCGACCACCAGACGGCAGGCGCGGAAGGCGAGCGATTGCAAGTATCCCAGCCGGCCAACGGGGAAGTCGTCATAAACGCCAAGCTCATCGGCGATCCGTTCCGCGTAAAGCGCCCATCCTTCCGAATACGCATTAAACGCCAATAGCGAGCGGACCAGCGGTTGCTTGAATGTGTACTCGCCCTGCCAGACATGGCCGGGGATCGCCTCGTGATAGGTAAGGTCTTGCAGCGTGAATGTCCGGTGAAGATCGGGCGTGCGTAAATTTATCCAGAAATGACCGGGCTGAGTGCCGTCGATAGAGCCGGCGCCGCCATAGGCGCCGGGGGCGCCGTCCTCAACATCGGGGGAGATGCGCGTCACCTCAAGGAAACCGGGGACGAGCGTTTCAAACGCCTGCGGCATCAGCCCGCGAATTTCCTCCAGCTTTTCGTCGATGAACGCCATGATCTGCGCCCGGCCCTCGTCACCGTCTGCAAACTGATAGCGCGGGTCGTCGTAAAGCGCGGCCATACGCGCGCCAACGGGGCCGTCCTCATAGCCGATGGATTTGAGGATCGGGTCCATTTGCGCGTGCAGGCTGGCCAGTTCATCAAGGCCCATCTGGTGGACTTCGTCCGGGGTCATGGTTGTCGTGGTCGCCGCTTTCAGCGCCCAGGTATAATAGGCCTCGCCATCGGGCTGGGCCCAAACGCCGGCGCTATCCGTTGCCTGCGCTTCCAGCGCTTCAAGGGCCGCTATCTGGCGTTCCATGGCGGGTGCGATTTTGTCTTCGGCGATGGCGCGCGCCTGATCGCTGTAGTCGCCGCCAAGGTCCGCGGCGCGGGTCGCCAGCGAGGTGACGATACCCCAGTTTTCTACCGGCGCCGCGCGGCCCGTGCGCAACTGGCCCAAGGTTTTCGCCATTAGAAAATCCGGCAGGATGACGCCGCGCGCGCCGTCGGCCGTAATGCGCTCCGATTCACCGTCGAGCTGTCCGGCGTAAGCTTCCATCCGCGCAAGGTAAGCGTCGGCGTCTTCGCTTGTTTCAATCTGGTGGGCGGAATCGAGGAACGACGGAATATCCACAAACGCGCCGGTATTCTGCGCCACCACATAAGGCGACGGCCGGTAAGACCAGTTCGAATTCAACAGCGCCATGTCGCCATTGGGGAAGTCGAACCCTTCAGCCGCCGTTTCGAACACCGTGCGGATCACATCGACGTTCAACGCCTCGCCCGCTTCCATATTGGACGTGTCGACTTTCTTAAGGCGGGCGAGCATGTCGCGCACATTGCTTTCAATCGCCGCCTGCCCTTCAGGGGACTGGTCAGACAGTTGCGATTTCAGTGCGCTGTATTTTCCATTGTCGATGCCGGCGCTCGACGCGGTTTCCGGATAGGAATTGAGCAGCAGGTCGGTCACGTCATCGAGAAGGTTTGTTTCCTCGTCGCCGCCTCCCTTCGAACAGGCTGGCAGGACCGACATCGCCGCCGTAGCAGCAGTTGTTTGAAGAAGCGTGCGGCGCGACATATTCATTGGAATTTCCCCATCCTGGTGATTTTTGCGCGCAGCGTGCCGCAAAGCGCCGGGCATTGCAATTCGGATCGCTTAGGATCCGCGCCATAAGCCCTTTCGCGTCAGAATGTGTTACAAGCGTCGCCGTTATGTTGCGTCAGGGATTCGCGGAGGGAAGATGAGTATCGACCGCAGACATTTCGTTATGGCTGGCGCCGGGGCGCTTGCATCGGGCTGCTCTCTTACCGGCGGGAGCCAGCAACAGATGGGCTTTGCCAAGGCGCCATTACTCTCGCCTCTCAACGTATCAGAGGGCGCCGTTACGAAAGTTACGGTCTGTACACGTCCTTTTCGACCGGCTGGACCGCGGCTGGAAGCCGAAGCCATGGACGGCAAAAAGATCGTGCATAATTACGGCCATGGCGGTTCCGGCTGGTCGTTGTCATGGGGGTGCGCGAACGACGCGACGGCGCTGGCGTTAGAAGACGGACCAAAAGCCGTCGCGGTCATCGGCGCGGGCGTCATGGGACTGACGACGGCTCACAAGCTCGCCGAGAGCGGCGTTCCCGTCACCATTTATGCAAAAGAATTTCCGCTGGAGACACGCTCGGCAAAGGCAAGCGGCGTGTGGTCGCCGTCAAGCCGCATTGGCCTTTCCAGCGCTGTAAAAAACGGTTTTGAAGATCGCTGGGAAAATTGGGCGCGCGCATCCTATGGGGTTCATCAGCAATTTGTCGGCGCGGCGGCGGCGCCGGTGGAATATGTAACGCAATACGCACTTTCCAACGGCCAGTCATCGTCGACGCCTGCGCGTCATGACTTTCTGCATTTGGGGCGGCGCGTTCGTGATCTGATGCCGCGCGGGTCGGCAGTGTCGCAAGAACAAAACCCGTTCCCCGTCGAGCGCGCCTATGGCGGACTTTGGATGAGTTTCAATGTGGCGAGTTACGCCAACCATCTGACGCGCGATTTTTTGTTACGCGGCGGACGCATGGTGCGCCGTGAATTCCCTGACCGCGCGGCGATTTTATCGTTGCCGGAAAGCGTCATCGTGAATTGTACGGGGTATGACGCCAAACGTCTTTGGGGCGATGACAGCCTTATTCCCGTCCGCGGACAGATTAACTGGCTAGCGCCGCAGCTTTCAGCGCGTTATGCACTCTTTTACAACGAGGTCTTCGCTATCTCCCGTCGCGACGGCGTTGTGGTGCAATATGTCGGCGCCAATGACGACTGGGGCATGGAAGATGAGGGTGAAACGCCGGACAGAGACGAGACCACCAGGGCGCTGGGTATTCTCGCTCCGCTTTTTTCTTGAACCGGCAGTATGGCCCTGTCACTTCCTTGACGGCTGTATCCCCGTGAGAAGTCCTTCAGCCGAGAACGGCGATGTTTCATCGCTCGAGATTGTGACTTTCGCTACATCGACCAAACCATAACGCACCCCCGCCCGGTTCGTTCCCGCATCGCCCGCTGCGTTCAACCGCCACAAATTCTCCGCCTCTTCGCCATCAAAATCCTGATTGAGCGTGAACGGAGATGTGTCGCCGTGAATTACAAGCACAGGCTTTTTGAATGCTTCGGCTGAGTGTTGCAGCGCGCGCCTGAGATCAGTGAACGCATCGCAAGGGTGCTGATCGCTTTCAGCCGCGCTGTCGCACATCACATCATCGGGCTTATCAGCGATATCGGTCGGGTCGGCCTGAAAAGCGATCACCACGGCGCTGGCGTTTTCATCGGCCGCTTTCTCAAACCCCTCATCCAGCCAGGCTAAGTTCGCCGCATCGCGTTGGTTCGCTGCCGCCGCCGCATCCGCTATCGCATCGACCGTCACCCAGTCGCGTCCGTTGTTGGTGCCGGTTACATGCATCGTCAAAAACCGAACGCCGCCATAGGCCCATGTGGCGTTCTCTTTCAAAGCTTCCTGCCTGCGATAACCAAAAGCACCCGCTCCTGCCGGAATGCCCGATGCAAATCGCGCGCGCACGATCTCGAGCCGTTCAAGGTCTGAATACTTTTCGCCAGTGTCGGGATCTGTATGGCGATCGCAGTCGGTCCATTCATTATCGCCCGGCGTATAGAAAACAGGGATCGGGCTGAGGTCGTTCATCACCTGTTCAAGCCTGTCATCGAACTGTTTCAGGCACTGTTGGCCGCCGCCCTTGTAGTCGCCTACATGAATGACGAACGTATAGCTCTGCGATTTGATCAGCGGCAGCGCTTCATTCAGCATCGCCTCATCCTGCGCCGAATAAGGCGTGTCACCGATGACAATGAAGGAAAAGCCCGGTTCATTGGCGGCAGGGGCTGGGCTCTGCGCGCATGCACCCATCGTTAAAGCGCTGAGACCCGCACCACATAATGTCCAGTTGAAATTCCTATTCCTCACCCGTTTTCCCCCGTAAAAATTTCATCAATCATACAACGCCAAGACAATAGTAATGCAAGGCGGCCCTGGATCGAACCTAACAAAAACACGCAGCTTAAACCGCCCGCCCCAGCGCGCCGCCAACCATATCGGGCGCAAGGTTTTCCGCCGTAATCGGATAGACGCCATCCGCACCCATCACCCAGGCGACTGGCGCGCTAAATAGTTTCGCATACGCACGGTCAAGAATGTTCAGGCCACCTGTATAGGCGCCCATGGCGGGCATAATCATTCTATCACTGCTAACCACGAAACACCGCCGGCGTAAAATTCGCCCTTCGCTCACCACGCGCGCGCAAGGGTGAAGGTGCCCGGCGATTTCACCGGGCGCATTTTGTACCAGCGGTTCATGACGAAAAGTCAGCGCGCCAATTTGCATTTCTATTTCGCATGCTGCAGCAAACCGCGCTGGCGGTTCTGGATCATGGTTGCCGAGTATCCAAAGCCACGCCGTCTCTCGCATGAGCTTTTCCAGAGACGACGCATCTTCTTCATCCATGCGGTCTTCGGCATCCTCGTCATGAAACGCGTCGCCGAGGGAGATCACTCGTTTTGGCGCGTATTTCCTGATCAGCGCAGCAAGACGCATCAGCGTTGTGCGCGTGTCATAAGGCGGCAGCATGACGCCGCGCGCCGCAAAGCTCGACCCTTTTTCGAAGTGCAGGTCGGAAACGATCAGCGTCTCTTCGCGCACCCAATAGATTGCGCCAAGGGGATCGGGCGTTAAGGCTTCGCCATGAATGGAAATCGCACCGGGATGACTCATGCGCCTGTTTTAACGCATTCTCTCCTGATCGAAAGCTACAAATTTAAACAGTATGAAATAAACTGGCGCTCAGGTTTTGCCGGTTTTAACTGATGACGGATAATAGTCGTCATAAAGGTCTTCTATTACAGCGTCGCGGATGGACGATCGCGGCTCTTCTGAACTGTCTGCCTTCGTAGCCACATTCGTCCAGACGAGGACACTGCGCCGCGAGGTTCGCGTCGGCCGACTATCAGGTTTTATATTGCGCCAGGGATTTATTTTCATGCCCCAAGTAAAAGCAGAGGTTTTAATATGGTCAAGAAAAAATTAGTTAACGCGACGTGCAATAAGTACGCTTACGGATTAAGTGTTAACGGTTCGGTTTGAAAACAGGGCAGTAAGAGCAGACGTTATTTCATAACTTTTCCAAATATCGCACCCGTGAAAAATAAACTCACTTTCCCATCGCTGCTGCAATGACGTCATCAGACGCAGCTTTCAGCATTTCTTCGGACGCTGATTTCGCCACTGTCTCCCGACCGATCTCCAGCATCACTGGCACGGCGAGCGGCGACACGCGATCCAACGGCGACGACACCACCCTGCCCTTGGCGCGCGTCAGCATCGCCTGTAAGCGCCCCACATCCATGAACCCGCCAGACGCATCGTCCCATGCGGCGCGCAACAGCAGATGGTCAGGTTCGTGTTCGCGCAAGACGTCATAAATAAGGTCGGCGGAGAAAGAGACCTGCCGGCCGGTCTTTTCCTGGCCCGGATATTTTTTTTCGATCAGCCCGGCGATGGTGGCGCAGTTACGGAATGTGCGTTTCATGACGATGGCGTCCGCGGTCCATTCCTCCAGATCGTCGCCGAGCATGTCTTCATCAAACAGCGCAGGCATATCCACATCCGACATATCCTGACGCGACCAGACCGACAGCGCATACTCTGTCGGGACGAAACCGATGGGTTGCTTGCCGAGCCGTTCGAGCCGCCGCGTCACCAGCATGCCCAGCGTTTGATGGGCGAGCCAGCCTTCGAACGGATAGCAAACAAGGAAATAACGTTTTTTGTAGGGGAACGTTTCGACCAGCAGTTCGTCCGGCTTTGGAATCAGCGCGACCTCGCGCTGTTTTTCCAGCCAGTCGCGCACCTGATCCGGATAGGCTTTCCAGCTTTTCGTATCGTAGAGCATGCGGCGCACGCGGTCTGCAAGATATGTTGACCACGGATATTTGTTGCCGCCCCAGCTCGGTAGTTTCGGGCTTTCCGACGTGGTGCGGGAAACGACAGCATCGTTTCCTTCGATCCGCTCGAGCCGCAAAACCTCGCCGGCGAAATAAAACGCGTCGCCGACATTGATGGTTTCAAAAAACCATTCCTCAATCGTTCCTAACTTTCGCCCCGGCCGTTTGGGGCCCGCCCTGCCCGCCAAACGAATGTTGATTTCCGCCGCCGTTGTGATCGTCCCCACATTCATCTTGTATTGTTGAATGGCGAGCTTGTCGCGAGCGCGGTATTTTCCTTCCGCCGTCTTTACGATGCGGCGGTAGCGTTCGTATCGTTTGAGCGCGTAACCGCCGGTGGCGACAAACGCCACAGCATCGTCGAAGTCCTTGCGCGGCAAGTCCGCATAAGGAGACGCTGCACGTATTTCGCTAAACAAC
Organism: Hyphococcus flavus; assembly: GCF_028748065.1. Taxonomy (GTDB): domain Bacteria; phylum Pseudomonadota; class Alphaproteobacteria; order Caulobacterales; family Parvularculaceae; genus Hyphococcus; species Hyphococcus flavus. The sequence continues at coordinate 3,360,065 of NZ_CP118166.1, forward strand.
TCATCCGCATCGAACGGTTCGGCGCAGGCCATGCCGAGAATATGTTGCGCCAGCACGTCAAGCGTGCCTTTGCGCGGCGGATCGCCGTCAAGGGCGCCTTCTTCAATCGCCTGTTTCGCAGCGATGCATTCGAGCACCTCCATGCGGTTCGCCGGAGCGAGTAAAGCGCGGCTCGGTTCATTCATGCGGTGATTGGCGCGCCCGATGCGTTGCGTAAGGCGCGAGGCGCCCTTTGGCGCCCCCATTTGAATGACGAGATCGACGTCGCCCCAGTCGATGCCGAGATCGAGTGTTGAAGTGCAGACCACCGCGCGCAAATCACCGCGCGTCATCGCGGCTTCGACTTTTCTGCGGCGGTCGACCTCAAGCGACCCGTGATGCAGGGCGATGGGCAGGTTCTCGTCGTTCAGTTTCCAGAGCGAGGCGAACGTAATTTCCGCCTGGCTGCGCGTATTGACGAAGACCAGGGTTAAATTTGACTGGCGGATTTTCTCATACACTTCCTGAAACGAATGCCGCCCCGTATGCCCTGACCAGGGGATGCGCTCTTCTGACATCAGAATATCGACTTGCGGTTTTGCCCCAGAACGCCCGCGTATGAGCTTGGCGGACCTGGTCCCGCTCACATTCTGTGGCGTCAGATAGTCGATCAGCGGTTTTGCATCCGGAACCGTTGCCGACAAACCCGCCATGCGCACATCCGGCGCCAGTTTTCGCAACCGCGCCAGCGCCAGCGACAACAAATGTCCCCGCTTGTTCGGGATCAGTGCGTGCAATTCGTCTAGGACCACGCGCTTCAGCCCTTTGAAAAATTCACGCGCATCCGGCGATGCAATAAGAATTGACAGACTCTCCGGCGTCGTCATCAGAATGTCAGGCGGTTTATATTTCTGCCGCTGACGGCGTGCGGGCGGCGTATCGCCCGTGCGGGTTTCAATGCTGATATCGAGACCCATTTCGCGCACGGGCGTTTCAACATTACGCGCCACATCCACCGCAAGCGCTTTCAGCGGCGAGATGTAAAGCGTGTGCAGTTGTCCCGTGCCGGTGTTTTTCGCTTCAGCCAACTCAACAAGGCTCGGCAGAAAACCGGCCAGCGTCTTACCGCCGCCAGTCGGTGCGATCAGCAGAAACGAATGCCCTGCTTCATCCGCCGCCAGACACTCAAGCTGATGCGCCCGCGCTTCCCAGCCGCGTGAGGCGAACCATTGTTCGAACTGAACTGGTAGTGCCTTTGTTCGTGGTTTCGCGTGGGCGCTCATATCATTTAGTGATACTGCCTGGCATGCTTTCGAGAAAGCGACTCAGACAAAAAAAGCCGGCGCAATTTGCGCCGGCTTTTCAGTGTTTATGAGGCCGTTACTACTCAGCCGGCACTGGCGTCGCTTCAGACGAAGCGTTGCCCTTATCGCCTTTCTTCACTTCCTCCACCGCTATGCGCAGGGCGTCGATGCGGTTTTCGTATTTGGTGTCCGCCGGCAAACAGTGGTCGGCGTTCAGCCCCGCCAGCACCTGTTCAACCTTGGGGCTCATGCCAGTGACATAGACGGTCTTTCCGGCTTGGCGCGCATCACAGGCAATCGTCTCAACAGCGCGCGCTGCAGAAACGTCAATGAACGGCACCCGCGAGAAATCGAGGATGATTGCGTTTGCTTTGTTCTTCACACGCTCGCGCACATGGTGACCGAGATCCGCGGCGGCGCCAAAGCTTAACGGTCCGCCAAAGTCGAACATGGTGACGCGACCCTTGGCTTCATCAAGAAGCTGACGCTCTTCTTCAGAAGTGACACGCGGTTTCGTTTCCGTAAACGCCGCCAACTGGTCGTCCGCCATTTTCTTGACGAAGGCGAGCGCTGCTAGAACAACACCTACCGCCACCGCAGTGATGAGATCGACAAATACCGTCAAACCAAGGACGAGCGCCATCAGCGCCAGATCCCACCGCGGACCTTTATGCGCACGCTTGAGATAGGCGATGTCGATAATGTCGTAACCGACCTTCACAAGAATGCCCGCCAGCACAGCGTGCGGAATTTGCGAGGCAAGCGGCGCGAGGCTGATGACGACCGCAAGCAGCAGCAACGCATGCAGCATGCCGGAAATTCTCGTCTGACCGCCGGTGCGGATATTCACCACCGTGCGCATGGTCGCGCCAGCGCCGGGGATCGCGCCGAAAAAGCCGGCGACAGTGTTGCCGATGCCTTGCCCGATAAGCTCGCGGTCGGAGTTGTGACGCGTCCGCGTCATGTTGTCCGCGACAAGCGATGTTAGCAGCGAGTCAATCGCGCCGAGGACAGCGAGAATGAACGCCGCTTCCAGAACGATCAGAAAGCTTTCCTGACTGAACGCCGGCATGACAAAGCCCGGGAAACCTGTCGGGATATTGCCGAGGATTGGCGCACCCTTGATCACAAGACTCATCAGTGTGCCGATAATCAGCGCCGCCAAAGCAGCCGGTACATACTTACCCCACGATTTCGGCCAGGCGAAAATAATCGCCAGCGTCGCAGCGCCGATGGTCAGCGCGGCGAAATTCGGATCCATCACAGCACCGGGGATTGCTGTTAATGCGGGAATGGTTCCGCCGCCATCAGGTTCATGACCGAACAATCGCGAGAGCTGCAACGCGATAATGATACAGCCGATGCCGCTCATAAACCCGGAAATGACCGGGTACGGAACAAGCCGTATATACTGACCGAGTTTGAAAACACCGAACAGAATTTGCAGGATGCCTGCAAGCACCACCGCTGCGAAGACAAGCGCCGGATTGCCGCCGAGCGAGGCGTAAACACCTGCGAATACAACAACCATAGGGCCCGTCGGACCCGATACCTGTGATCCCGTGCCGCCAAACAGAGCGGCGAAGAAACCGACAAAGATCGCCCCCCAAAGACCGGCAATCGGACCTGCGCCGGACGCTTCGCCAAAAGCGAGCGCCAGCGGCAGCGCCACAACACCGGCGGTCAGGCCGCCAAAAATATCGCCTTTCAGATTTGAAAAATCCAAAAAAGGCATGCGCTTCTGTGAAGCGTCATTCATCGCCATGATAATACTCCGAAATGTAAATGAAGCTTGCGCGCGTTATGCTGCGCAGCCGCCTGTTGCGAGTTTCGCCATCTCTGCTGCGTAACGCTGATCGACCGGCATGAACTCGTTCTTGCCTTCATCAAAAGCGTCGACGCCGCCGGTTTTAATGTCGTAGACCCAACCATGCAGTTGCAAATCGCCTGTCGCCAGTCGCATGGCGACTTTCGGGTGCGTTTTTAAGTGCTGAAGCTGCAGAACCACATTTTGTTCCAGCAGCATTTTCATGCGAGCTTCATCGCTCAAACCCTCGCCTTTCGCGCCGACGACTTCGACTGCTGCTTTTGCATAGCCAAGCCATTCTTTCACGTGCGGCAAGGCGTCCAGACCCTCCGGGTTCATGGCGCCCTTCATGGCGCCGCATTCCGTATGACCGCAAATAACAATATGCGGCACGTTCAGCGCCGCCACGGCGAATTCAATCGCTGCGGTAACGCCGCCCGTGTGGCTTGTGTGCGGCGGCACGATGTTTCCTGCGTTACGAACGATAAATAGATCGCCCGGTTCGGTCTGGGTGATCATCGCGGTTTCAATGCGTGAGTCTGAACAGGTAATAAACAGCGCTTCGGGCGCCTGGCCTTTGCTGAGCTGTTCAAACAATTCTTTTTTCTGCGGGTAAACTTCGTTCTGAAATTTTACGACGCCGGCGGCGAAGCGGGGCATTTAACTCTCCATCAGGGGGTAACTGTTTTCACGGGGGCGGACCACATACGGCGCGCCTGTTTAATGCTGGACTTTGCCGGACCGTTCAGACGGCCCTCAACAAAATCGAGCCCATCGACGATCCAGGCGGCAATTTCCGGCTGGGTCAGGTGATAGAAATGATGACGGCCGTCCCGGCGTTCTTCGACCAGGCGGTGCGCACGCATCAAGCTCAAATGCTGTGACACGCGGGCGCCAGGCAGATCCAGCGCCTCGGCAAGCGTGTTCACGTCTTTTTCGCCTGTGCGCAGTTCCTCGATCATCCGGATGCGATCCGGATGCGCCACGATCTTGAAGATCTCGGCAAGTTCCCTGGCGACGACCTGACGGCCCGGCATTTCATCACTCCATTCCCGCAGCGGACAGAGATACGCCATACTAGCATGCCGCTGCGGATATGCATATCTGCATGAATTTGCAGATATGCAGCCATTTAGAACGCCCCTCCCCAGTTTCAAGACCCGGCATGTCGATTTTTGAACGGCCCGGCGCAAGGGAGGTTCGCTTCGCCGCAAGCAACTCGTCTTAACGCATGCCCGAACTAGGGTCGCATGACCCGGCAAGGAGAACTTCAATTGAAAACTGTAATTGCATTCACGGCATTCGCCCTTTCAGTCTGCGCGAATGCAGGCGCTGAAACCATGCCTGACAGGGCGGCCGACGAAACAGCGCTAACGACCATTAAACTTGAAACCTGGCCCGGCTTTTACCGGACCCAGAACGTTGAGGGCCTTGGCGCTTTCCTGGACCCGGCTTTCGTAATCATCGGGCCGGATGGCGAACTGACAACAAAGACTCAAGCGCTTGATGGCGTGCGCGCTGCGCCATGGACGCCGTCAAACTTCCGTTACGAGATCGGGTCTTTCGTATGGCTTAACGATGACCTCGTCATCGTTGTCGGCAAAGGGAACAGCGATCGCGAGGATGCCGCCGGCCGGCCATGCGCGCATTCCTATACGTCATCGAATCTGCTGGAACGCGCATCCGATGCGCCGGAGGGCTGGCGTGCCCTTTCCAGCCACGTTTCCAACGTACAATGCAAAACTGACTGACATTAATAGTCAAAAAAAGGCGGCAGTCGCCTGCCGCCTTTTCGACTTTATTCTTGACGCAAAGCTAAAGGTTCTGCGCCGCCACCATGCAGAACAGCATCGGGATCGACAGCACTGTATTGGTGCGCGAGAACAGCATCGCCTTTTTCGCCGAAGCGGCCTTGGCGTCTGCTGCAAGGTCCGGATGCTTGTTGTCGATATTGAGCGCCTTGATCTGGTTCGGCCAGATGATGAACCAGACATTGAACCACATGATCGCACCCAGCCACATACCGATGCCGATCAGCACATGATTACGTACAAACCCTTCGGCAAGTCCGAGCGTCAACGCATTCAGAATGTAACCGTTCAACGTTGCCAGGATAAGGCCAGTGACGATGGTCGCCATGGCGCCCCAGCGGAACCACCAAAGCGCTTTTGGCGCAATGTGTTTGCCGATCGCCGGTTTTTGATCATCCGGGATGGATGGCATGGTCGGTATCTGAACGAAGTTGAAGTACCACAACAGGCCAATCCACATGACGCCAGCCAGAACATGAAGCCAGCGGAAGAAAAACATCCAGTACACTTGCCCGAAGCCGCCGCCCCAAACCGCGTATAAAACAACAAGCAATGCGGCGAGGACGACCCCCGTGATCACCGCATTGCGTAAATTTGTCAGTAAGGCCGCCATTGCGCCATCTCCTGTTCTTGTTTCGCCGTCCGGAAAACGCAACACCCGTCATTCGCCGCCTGCTATACCAGTGCTGCGCCGCTTGTTTCAATCAATTAGAGGGCGAATCGGGCGCTGAAAGCAATATACGCTCCGTTTTCCGCCGCCATTACGCATGCGAATCAATGCGGTCAGGCGGCAGAACGCACATCGCGGCGTAAAACAGAGCCATCTTCCCATATTCAATTAATAGTGATACTGAGCATCGCTTCATCACCCGGGGGCGGGACACAGCATGCTTTTCAATTCGTTGACCTTCCTGGTCTTCTTCGCAATCGTGCTTGCGTTGCACAATGCGCCGTTTCCCTGGCGCATGAAGAAATTCAATCTTTTGATCGCCAGCTATCTTTTCTATGCCGCGTGGAGTCCGCCATTCGTCATCCTGTTATGGATATCGACGGCCGTTGATTGGAAAGTCGCGCAATGGATTCACCGTTCCGACGATACGGCGCGGCGGCGGTTTATTCTGATCCTTTCCATGGCGACAAACCTCGGCATTCTCGGTTATTTCAAATATGGCGGTTTCTTGCTGGAAAATTTCACCGTCACAATGGCTGCGATGGGCGTGAATTACCAGGCGCCGGATTGGAACATCATCCTGCCTGTCGGGATTTCGTTCTACACATTCCAGACCATGGCCTACTCGCTCGACGTTTATCTAAAACGCGCAGAGCCTGCGAAATCGCTTCTCGACTTTTCTTTGTTCGTGACGTTCTTTCCTCAACTGGTGGCGGGTCCGATCGTGCGTCCGTCGCAACTGGTGCCGCAATTTGCAACGCCGAAAAAAGCGACGCCGCCGCAATTTTACTGGGGCCTCGGATTAATCACCATTGGCATGTTCGAAAAGATTGTGCTGGCGGACAGCTTCCTCGCACCGGCCGCGGATGGCGCCTTCGGCGCGGCAGGCGCGCTCGCGCCGCTTGACGCATGGACCGGCGTACTCGCTTTCTCCGGCCAGATCTTTTTTGATTTTTCGGGCTATTCGACAATTGCGATTGGAACGGCGCTTTGCCTTGGCTTCGCGCTGCCGAATAACTTCCTTTACCCCTACGCCGCCATTGGCTTTTCGGATTTCTGGCGGCGCTGGCACATATCGCTTTCAACCTGGCTGCGCGATTATCTTTACATTCCTATCGGCGGCAACAAGCGCGGCAGAATTCGCACTTACGTCAACTTGATGATCACCATGCTGCTTGGCGGGCTTTGGCACGGCGCAAGCTGGACTTTCGTGATCTGGGGCGGCCTGCATGGATTGTATCTCAGCGTCGAGCGAATGCTGCGCGAGGCCATCCCTGAGCAAAACTGGTTTCGCTCTTTATGGTTCAAGATCGCCATGGCGCTTGTTACTTATTTCCTGATCAACATCACCTGGGTGTTTTTCCGGGCGCAAAGTTTTGACCAGGCGATGACCATGCTTGCCTCCATGGCGGGCATAGCCGTGGAACCTGAAAAAGTTCTTTATCTCAACGAGATCGTTCCGGCGGCGATCATTATCGCCGGCATGGTGGCGACGCATTGGTATTTGCGCATGCGGTCCATGGAGGACGTCATCGCCGCGGCGCCGAAATGGCTGATCGGCGTCATCTGGACGTTCATGCTTTTCATGCTGATGATTACACAGGGGTCGGACAGTGCCTTCATCTACTTCCAGTTCTAAACCGCAACTGGCGCGCCCGTTTGACGATGATGTGGTCAGGCGACCGGTGCCTGAACGCCCCTGGCGGGGCTTAGCGATCATCTCGGTTATCGCGACCATCGCCCTCATGGTCGGCTGGGAGCTTTACTGGCGGGCCAACTGGCATATTCCAGGCGACTTCAAGAACACCACGTCTCTTTGGGCCGAGCAGCGCAGGAATGCGAAAGGCGATGCGACGGTTCTGATCGGATCCTCACGCATTCTTTTCGACACTGACCTCAATGTCTGGGAAAACACAGTGGGCGTCCGCCCGATCCAGTTGGCGCTTGAGGGCACGAGCCCGCAACCGGTATTGGCGGACCTCGCCGCTGACGAAGAATTTAACGGGCTGGTTGTGGTGGGTGTGACGGCGCCCCTGACCTTCAGCGGATACGCCTATCGCGGCGACGTGATTGAGGAGGCGCGAAACGAAGCGCCTTTTGAGCGCGCCGGACATGTCTTGTGGATGCAGCTTGAAAAACTCTTTGCGTATACGGACGAAGCGACCCGGCCCAAGACCATGGTTTTCTATGCGGGCTTACCCTTACGGGAGGGCATGCGCCGGCGGATGGAACCGCGCAAACTGGAAATAATGAACGCCGATAGAAACACGGAGATGTGGTCGCGCGTTGTTGATGACCCAGCCTATCAACAACTGGCGAGAGATGTGTGGGGGAATTCTGTCGGCCCGATGCTGGAGGGATTGAAAGATCCGAACTCGCCCGCCTATGGCGCGATCGCCGAGCAAACCAACAAGATCATTGCGGAACTAGGCGCAGATATCGAGAAAATCCGCGCACGCGGCGGCGATGTCGTCTTCGCACGCATGCCTTATGACGGTCTTTATGAAGAGATCGAGGAAAAGGCTTTTCCGCGCGAAAAAGCGTGGGACAAGCTGTTAGCGGAAACAAATTCCATTGGCGTTCATTTTAAAGACTACGAAGCCTTACAAGGCTTTTACATTGTTGAATGGTCGCATCTCGCGCCACGTGACGCAGAAGCGTTTACCGCTGCGTTCGTCCCTATCCTTTATGAGCAGATGGATACCGCGACTGGCGCCAGCGCGGATTAGCCTTCAGCTTGATTTGAGTCCTGAAAGTTTCTCGCGATATTCGCCGCCAATTGAATCAAACTCCCCGAACCGCCTGTAAAGGCGTTGCCGCAGAGTGCAACGGACATTTCAAACTCAGGCGCTAACAATAACGCACATTCAGACCCCGCCGCTGTGCCGCCATGATGGAATATAGGTGTCAGCCTATCACTCCCTCTCGGATAGGACATCGTTCCTATACGAAACCCAAGGCCGTATTGTTGTGGATTCATATCGCCATTTGGCAGGAGGCGCGGCGTTGTCATAGCGGCAAACGCAGATTCGCTGATGAGAGCGTTGCTTAGCAACGCATCACCGAATTGCGTTAGCTCGTCCGGCGTAGACAAATATCCCCCGCCGGCCCACTTGTAACTGCTGTTTGTTTTCGGCGATTGGATAACGCCCAGCTTTCGTAACGCGCTCATGTAATCTGTTGAACGCCTAGCTGCCCTCGGATTTTGCTGGTCCGGCTGTGTTTTATTTAGTGCCAGCGGAGCCAGGACTACTTCTTCCATCAAGGTCAGGAAATCTTTCCCGCTCGCCTGCTCTAAAACATAAGCCACAAGCGTGTAACCGAAAGTGCTATATTGAAACGAAGCATCAGGCTCAAAAAGCACTGGATCGTCGATAAACAGCGACAAACTTTCCTTAGTTGTATCGAACTCTCTGTTCAGGCCGTTCTCGGTAAAAAACGGCGGCGCGAAAGCAACGCCATAATTACGAACGCCGGCCTGATGCGACAGTAGTTGCCGCAACGTGACTGCGCCGTAATCATCGGGAAGGCCGGGCGCATAGGCGTGGATTGGCGCGTCGAGTTCAATCCGCCCCTCATCGGCCATTTTCATCACCAGTGCTGCGGTCAGCGTCTTCGACACGCTGCCGATCGGATAAAGCGTTTGTGGCGTCGCGGCGACAGCGCCTTTGAGGTCCGACAAACCGATCGACTCCGACCAGACATGCTTACCTCGCTGGTTAACACTGACGGTCATGGACGGATAAAACTTGGTTTGCCTGACCGTGACCAGTTCATTGCGGGACTTGGTGATAGCGGTTTCAAATTCCTGCGCTGCTATTGCAGCATGCGGGGATTGGGGTTCATACAAATCGGGAATTGTCTCGCGCGCCCACAGCAAGAATCCGCCGCCGCCAAGAACAATGACCAAAACCAGTAGTCCAATGACCTTCAGTATGGCGCGCATTTAGATACTCCTCCGGCTTTCGGAAAAAACTTGGGTGAATAAAAACGGGTTCAGGCGCCGCTGGCTTTCGCGTTACGGCTTCCAGCGAAAGGCGATGTAAAAGCAGCCGATGCTGCCTGCCAGAAACATAAATGCAGGCACGAAAAACCAGCGAAGAACAGAATTTTCCTGCACAGGTCGCGTATCGTAAAGGTTATAGACCCGCCTTTGCGTTGAGGTGTTTTCAACGAACTCTTCGCCACGAAATTCTGTCGTTACGAAATACTTTTCATCAATCCGATCGATCATCGCTTGTTGTCTTGACCGCAAACGATCAAAGTCCGGGTCCTCTTCATCAAGATCCTGTGCGACAATATCGAAAACATTCAGATTTTCATTGGCGAGCAATATGCCCATGGACCTGTAACGGAACTCGTGTTGGTCAATGGATGAGTTCACGCCCACCAGCCCGAGGCTGCCCGCGCCGATCATCAAACAAACCAGCCCGGCAGCAAGCCACCCCCGTACAATTGTCACAGATGTTTTTTTGCGGGCAAGCACCGCGTTGCGGATCTCCGGAACGTCCTTGAGCTTATCTAGTTCAGCGTCGGAGACAGCCTTGGTCAGATCGTCTAGCTTCAGTTCATAAGCTTGTTTCAGCCGCTCGAATATCTCCGCTGAAGGGTAGGATTTTCCGGTTTCAAGTTTTGACAGATAGGATTGTTCAATGCCGGCTTTTACGGCGGCCTCCGGCTGGGTCCAGTTATGGTCTTCGCGTTTCCGCCGTAAGTAGTCGCCAAACTTCATTTCTGCTCTCAGCCTTCTTTTGACTCGCCATGTTCGAAGTAAAGTCTGGCGAAGGCGGCGGCGCAATTCCAGATGAATATGCGGGAATAAACGGGCATATGCCTGAATTTAAGCGGTTTTTGAGTGCGGGCCGGGAAGCACGCGCAAAGAAGCCCCTTGCGCAACGAACCCGGCCGTGTGCGCTAGTCGTCGACTTTTACACCTTTTACGTAAACCGCACCCGAGCCGTGATGGGTCAGCCGACCGTTAATTTCATCAACGCGAACTTCGGACGAGCCGTAAAGCTTAAGCTCCGGCTGCGTCACGGCGCCGCCGAAGAAGATCGCGCCCGATCCGTCGATGAACGCCCGCAGCTTGTCCGCCGTACCTGCTTTCACCGCAACCGCGCCGGAACCCGCGATCCTCGTCGTCATCGGCCCGTCGAGGCGCGCAGCGCGAACAAGCCCCGAACCCGCAATCGAAATATCCAGCATGCCGTCAATATCGCCGAGAATGACATCCCCCGGCCCTGCAACATCAACATCGACCATGGACGCATCACCGACGCGCAGATCGGCATCGCCGGAGACATCGATTTCAAGACCCGCACTCACATTGCCCATGACGAGACGAGAGCCGTGAATGATATTCACAACAGCTTCTTCAAGGTCGCTTGTTTCTCCGTAAACGAAGCATGAATCGAGATGAAGCGCGCCGCCCAGCCTTTCCATCGCAAGCTTGATCCGCGCGTCAATAAATTCAACATCGCCCTGAAACGGCATTGAGACTTCTATCGTCGGATAGTCAGCGAAGAGCGCCTCATCGAGCGGCTCGCCTGTTGTCATTTCACGGGTCGCGCGCGCATCAAACGTTCTCGTGATACGCTTATCGCAGCAATCAAGCCCCTCTTCTTCTTTCCAAGGATCCATGACCACCGTAACGACGCCATCTTTTTCCTCTAGCCGTACCTGGCGGTAGGTCGTTCCCTGTTGGATGGAAATATCCATCTCATCACCGCTGGTGGTTTTGATTTCCACTGTGCCGGTGATGTCCCGAAATGAGATTTCCGAAGCGGTGAATGTCTCAGCGCTGGACATCCCCGCCAAAACGGCGGCGCTTGCCGCAAGAGCGGTTACAGCCCGAAGTGGATTAATCAACATGGAATACATCGCCATGGCGTCACCTGTGATCGTTACTAAGCGCTCATATTAACTATTGCGCGTCCCTAACTCAGCAAAAACCGCGCCGTTTCAACAATTTTTCTGTTTTATTATCCCATAGGCGAAGGTTTGCCGTTACGCTGCCAAGCGTCAGGCCAAACATTCACAAAAGTCACGACCGGGATTATATATGGTTCAGACCATGTGGGATTTGCTGTTAACCAACGCGACCCTCGCAACCATGCGGGATAATTCGCCTTACGGGCTGATTTCGGATGGCGCGATAGGCATTCACAGCGGCCGCATTGCGTGGATTGGAGCACTTGCGGATCTTCCGATTGCGGAAGGCTCATCAGCGCGCGAAATTCACGATCTTAAAGGCTCTCTCGTTACGCCCGGCCTCATTGATTGCCATACTCATCTTGTTTATGGCGGTGACCGAGCGCGGGAATTCGAAGCACGCCTTCTCGGCAAATCTTATGAAGAAATCGCCCGCGCAGGTGGGGGAATACTTTCAACGGTGAACGCAACACGCGCCGCAAGCGAGGATGAACTCGTTAAAGCGGCCCTGCCCCGGCTCGATGCGTTAATCGCCGAAGGCGTGACGACAGTAGAGATCAAATCCGGTTACGGTCTCGATACGGAAAACGAATTGAAAATGTTGCGCGCAGCGCGGCGGCTTGAACATGAACGGGCCGTTCGTATCAAGACGACCCTGCTTGCCGCTCACGCCTTGCCGCCGGAATTTAAAGACAAGCCTGACGATTACATTACGCTGGTGTGCGAGGAAATACTGCCCGCTGCGAGCGCTGAAGGACTTGCCGATGCGGTAGACGGGTTTTGCGAAGGCATCGGTTTTTCATGCGACCAGATGCGGCGCGTTTTTGATAAGGCGACGTCACTCGGGCTTTCGGTAAAGCTGCATGCCGAACAGCTTTCCGATCTTGGCGGCGCGAAAATGGCGGCCGGCTATGGCGCGCTTTCCGCTGATCATCTTGAATATCTGAAACCGGAGGACGCCGGGGTTCTTGCCGATGCGGGTACTGTCGCCGTGCTATTGCCGGGCGCGTTCTACTATTTGCGAGAGACCAAACTGCCGCCCATTGACGCGCTTCGCGCGGCGAAGGCGCCCATGGCGCTCGCCACTGACTGTAACCCAGGCACCTCGCCTTTGACCTCGCTCCTCCTGACGATGAACATGGGCTGCACCCTGTTTCGCATGACGCCTGAAGAAGCTTTGGCGGGCGTCACGCGAAACGCCGTAAAGGCTCTGGGTCTGGACGGCGATGCGGGAACCATCGAGATTGGCAAGCGGGCGGACCTGTGCGTCTGGCGCGCCGGCCACCCTTCAGAACTCAGCTATATGATCGGCCATAATCCGCTGAAAATGCGAATTTTTGGCGGAAAGCGCTGAGGCACGCACTAGATGCGCTGGCGAACTAGGCTAAGCAGTCTCCAGCATCACAAATAGCGGCGCATGTCTTCCATTTAGGGCCGAAAGCCCCATTTTGCCGATTGCCTATCATCCGGTTTCGGGGGATAAATATGGCCGTTTTGTGACAAGCCGTTCATCCATCGTTCTTCACGGTGGATGGCGCTTGCGTGGGGGCCGGGCAGGAAAGCAGGGGCGGCGAGCGTCCGAAAACCCCGGCTTGGATGGTTAACCCCGTTCTGGCGCGAATTGCCGCCAGACGATCTTATGTGTGCGTGAAATGTCGACCGCGTCGATGATTATCAATTCAAAGAGCACCCGCAGCCCTTTGCTCGCGGATGATCTTTTGTACGTGTCCAAGCGGCATGACGATATTCGCCCCTATGTTCTGGAACACATTGAAGATCTCGACCCTGCTCTCGACGACATCGAACGCGGCGGCTCGAACACGCTGATCCTCGCTGGCGGCGACGGCACCATGCAGGCGGCGATCACCAGCGCCATCAACAAGCGGCGGTTTCAAAATCATCCGAACTACGTCGCCCTGCCCTGCGGCATGACCAATGTCATCGCTAATGATTGCGGATTGCAGGGCCCGCCGGCCACATCGCTCGACAATTTCCTCTGGCGGCGCGGGCGCGGTGAAGTCAGTCGCGTGGAACGGCCGCTCATCGGCATGCAACTGTCAGAACAGCAGGATCCGATTTACGGCTTCTTTCTTGGCGCGGGTCTTTTCCACAAGGCGGTGCAGTTCAGCCGCGAGAAAGTTCAAAAAATCGGCGCTAAGCGTTCCCTTGCCGTTGGGATCAGCACATTCAGTTTCGTTTTTCAGGAACTGTTCGACGATCATCAGGGGCCGGCGCCGTTGCCCACCCAATTCCGTGACGAAGACGGCGAACTGATCGACCGCGATCTATCGATCATCCTGATGACGACCTTGAACAAACTGTCCGCTGGCATCTTCCCCTTCTGGGGCGGCGGCAAAGCGCCCATGAACATCATGGCTGTTGATTATCCCCGAAACAAACTGTTGTGGGCGGCGATGAATATTTTCACAGGACGTCACCCGGAATGGCTGCCGGATGCGGGGTTTCATAGCTGGAAAAGCGATGAACTAAGACTGCGGTTTGACGGCCCGGTCGTTTTTGACGGCGAAATTTTTCACACCAACCCGAAAGAAGACCTGATCCTCAAGGTCTCCGAAAAAGCCGCATTTCTGGTTTGACTAAAGCACCCATCGATAACGTGGCGCAAACGGCTGCGCCGCTTGAACAATTGCGCGCACGCGTCGCGCAAGCATCAGCGCAACCGCTTTCACAACCTGCAAAAATTCTTTTGGATGCGCTTCTTGAAAAATATCCGGGCGCCGCGGCGCTGTTTTACGGATCGGGGGCGAGCGTCTCTTCCCATGAAAACCCGGCCGATATCATCTTTGATTTCTACCTGATCGGCGACACTTACGAAGCGCTTTACAAATCGAGCGCCATGCGTTTGGCGAACCGGCTGGTGCCGCCGAATGTTTTTTATCTGGAAACGGCGTCGCCCTTTGGAACCTTGCGGGCGAAATACGCTGTCCTGACGCTCGATCATTTCGAACGGCTCGTCAGCTCGAAAACATTTCATTCCTATTTCTGGGCGCGGTTCGCACAGCCGACGGTTGTTTACGATCCCAGCGGCGACATGCGCTCGCGTTTGCAAGCGGCGCTGGCGCAGGCGATCATCAGTTTTTGCCAGGAAAGCGCGGGCCTGATGGAAAACCCGTTCACGCCGCGCGCGCTCTGGCTTGCTGGGCTCGGACGCTCGTACAAAGCCGAATTGCGGGCGGAAGACATGACGCGAGCTGCAAAATTGATCGAAAGCTACGGCGACTGGGCCGATGATGTGACGCTGCCCGCACTTGAGGCGGCTGGGCTAAACCCCAAACCCGATAACGGCGCCATCACGGTCACAGGCACGGTCACAGGCACGGTCACAGGCACGGTCACAGGCCAGCCGTCAGCGTGGCGCACAAAAACCGCATGGCGGCTGCGGGCGCTGGCCGGCGCGCCGCTTTCCGTTCTACAGCTGTTAAAAGGAACGCAAACCTTCAACGGCGGCATCGATTATATCGCCTGGAAGATCAAACGACACACCGGCATTGACCTCGAAATCACCGACTGGGAACGCCGCCACCCGATGCTCGCCGCGCCCGGCGCCGCCTTGCGTTATTACCGGCTTCGCGCGGGAAAAAAGCAGAAGTAGCGCAAAACGCCTTGAGTGTAGTTTATCACGCCGCTTAATGGTAAGTTTTAAGCATGTTCAAATTCGCACAACGTTTGTCACTGTTATTTTTTGCTTTACTTTTGCCGGGATGCTTAAGCGCTCACTATTTTCCCGTAGGCAGTTTTACAGAGTTTGAAAATGAGCGGGATGCAACATTTTTTGCAAAAAGATATTCGGAAAACCTGTCGAAGCTGAGAGAACCGTCACTTTGGAAAACAGCTGACAACACACAAGGCGCAGAACAATATCGGCTTTTATTTTCAACCGGCGCCTCCCCTGTGCATTCAATCAGACTGGTTGTTGTTCCCGATTCCTCAGCGACAGTTATTATTAAGAAACTGAACACAGGTGTGCGTCAGACTGGAAACAAGTATTTGGATTTATCCAAGCGGATTAGCGCATCCGAGAATGAAGTCAACGCGTTTCAGCAAGTCCTAACCGAACTCGACTTTTGGAATGCGCAACCCATCGATCCTTTTGGAACTCAGGAAATAATTTGCCTGCATCCTACATTCTTCTTATTCGAGGCGGTTAAGTCTGGAGGCTATAAAGCGCACCAAGAAACGACTTGCTCTTACACCGAGATCACGACCGAACTGGCGCCTCTATTTATGGAGCTTGCCGGTTTTGGTCCCGACACCAGCGATTGGACGTTTTGGGATTATTTCAACCACTATTAGTTGAATTGACCTTGCCTTGAAGCCTGACTGATTTTCCCTTAAAAGACGCCCTTCGCGACCCGCGCTGCGTTCTTTCCGGCCGAGTAAAACGGCCAGCCCTGCGAGGCAGGAATGACACGGCCCGGCGGCTCATCTCCCGGCGGCGAGTAAAACGCTGCGACAGGACAAGCCACGCGAAGCGTTGGAGACGGCGCGGCCTTGAGTAAAACAGGGTGGCGCGCGTGCTTCGGCAAACGAACGGATAAAACAATCATGAAATTACTGGGATGGAGCGCCGCCCTGGCCACGGGGCTGTTCAGCAATGCGGGCTTTGCGCAGGTCGAGACCGCGAACGCAGACACCGCAAGCGAAGACCGGATCATCGTCACAGCGCAGCGGCGCGAGCAATCGCCGCAAGATGTGGGCGTCGCACTCAATGTGTTTTCCGGCGCCGAGTTAATCGATCAGGGCATTGACCGGATCAACGGTCTTGAGAACGCCTCGCCGAACCTTGAAATCGAAAACCAGTTCGGCTCCGGCCAACCGAGCTTTTCCATTCGCGGGGTCGGCTTTCGCGATTACGCCACCAACAACACGCCGACAGTCGGCGTCTATGTTGACGATGTCGCCTATCCGATCCCGGTGATGACGCAAGGGGTTCTGTTCGATGTCGAGCGCGTCGAGGTTTTACGCGGACCCCAAGGAACGCTTTACGGACGCAACACCACCGGCGGCGCCATCAAGATCATCAGCGCCCAGCCGACTGACGCGTTCGCCGCCGGCCTGACTGTCGAGGGCGGGCGTTTCGGCCGCGTCGATGCGGAAGGATACGTTTCCGGTCCGGCAAGTAATTCGATCCGTGTACGGCTTTCCGGCGCCACAGCCCATGGCGGCGACTGGCAGGTCAATCGTGAAACGGGCGAGGAAATCGGCAGCGCGGAGCAGTATGCATTGCGTGGGCTTGTGGCCGCCGACCTGGCGCCTGATGTGGAAGCCATATTCAACCTGCATGGCTTTATCGATCAGTCGGACGGGCTGGGCCTGCAACTCTTCAACGACTCCGTCTTCGGCCCCCTCGCCCATGCCGGTCGGCGCGAGACCAGTTTTGGCTCGTCCACAACGTTCGCCAATCTTATCGGCATTGATGAGGGCCAGCATCCATTCCGCGACAACGAGGGCTGGGGAACCAGCCTGACGCTCAACGCCGGGCTTGGCGATGTAACGCTCACTTATATCGGCGCATACGAAGTGTTGAACAGGAAAGAGTTCAACGACTTTGATGCGCTCACGGTTGGCGGCGCAGGCGTGTACTTTGAAACAAGCGCCGACGTCATGAGCCATGAGTTGCGGCTTTCCGGCGATACCGGTCGCCTCAACTGGGTCGGCGGGCTTTATTATTCGAAAGAAGACCTGAACGAGCTTTATCAGTCGGACTTCGTCGCCAGCTTTGGCCCCGGCTTCGCCGTGACGACGCCATACAATCAGAATGCGCGCACCCTCGCCGCCTATATTCATGGCGATTATGCGTTGACCGAGACGCTCTCAATTATCGCCGGCGTTCGCTACGAAGACGAGAACCGCGCGCTTCGCGATCTTGGCACTTTTTCCGTCGGTACGGGTCCACTCAACTTCGCCAATGGA